>CAYNEX010000006.1:14466-18701 GCA_964396335.1 uncultured Steroidobacteraceae bacterium
CGCCCGATGCAGATCACTATCGGACATCCTGGATCTCGCTCGACATCGCCTGTTCCCAGGTGCTCCATCCGGAAGGCATGCCGAATGGCGCCTGGTGGAAAATGGCCTCGATGCGGCGGATCTGGCCATTCTCGATGCGGAACAGCTCGGCGATCTGCCAGGTCCAGTTGATGCGGTGGTGGTCGAAGAAGGCGAACGAGTAGACGATGCCGTATTCACGATCCACCGCCACGAAACGCCGGTCGCGCACACGGTCGACGATGCCCTTCAGGCCTTCCTCGAACTGCTTCCTGCAGGTGGTGCGCGTGCCGCTCATCGCCAGCACGTCCACGGCGTTCTCGAAGCGGACGCAATCGTCGGTGAAGGGGTAATACCCCTTGCCATCGTTGTTCTCGAGGCCGGTGAAATAGTAATTGGCGGTCTCGATCAGCTCCGCGCGCGTGGCGCGCTGCGCTTCCGGGATCGGCGTGGTGAAGATGGGATGCGGCGCAATCATCGCCTCCATGCCCTGTCCGGTGGGCGGGAAGTCCCCGCGACTGCTGTTCACGTTGGCCGGACGGCTGGCCAGCTGCTCGATCTCGGTGATGCGACCGTCGCGGATCTTCAGGCGCAGCGCCAGCGCAACCAGGTCGCCATCCGAGTCGCCGGCGCCCTTTTCGCGAACCGTCCCGAGGAATGCAACCTGCTGGGTCTCGACATCCGGCACGTAGAACCTGTAGTTGCCGATGCCGCTCATCGAGAACCACAGGCCTTCGCGTCCGAAAGGCAGCTGCACGCCGTTCTCGGTGAAGCGGACGTGCCGGGCGAACAAGGCGGAGTCGGCATCCCGGTCGCGCATCGCGACCAGATAGTCATCGACGTATTTCTTCAGGCAGTCACGATCGCAGCCCGCATCAGGCTGCTGGGCAATTGCCGGGACGCAAGACAACAGCGCGAAACCGCAGATCAACCGCATCGGAGTTCCCCAGGGATGGCCGGGGCGGAACTATGCCACCTCCGCGGCTGGCGCGAACTCGCGCTCAGAAGATCAGCTTCAGCACTCCGGTGACGACCAGCAGGCCGACGAGGAAGATGATTCCGACTGCCCAGCCGATGACTTTCATGGTGATTCCTCCAGTATGAACACAGGCCCAGCGTGCTCGACGGAGCCGGTGCGGGCCATGGGAACGGAGGCCACACGGCAGTAGGCTCCGGATGACCCCGGTGACTGAACAACGCACTCACCGGAGAGGCGGATAGCGAACAGAAGCCTGGAAATGGGGAGTGATAACTGGCCCGGTCAGCGATCCCCGCCTAGACTGGCAGCAGGCTTCATCCGAGGGTCAGCCCATGACCAGCAGATTGCACGCCGCCCTCCGGGGCACGGCCATTGCCCTGGCTCCGCTCTTCGCCCTGCACGCGGTGGCAGCCACCGAGTCCAGCCTCCCGAAGCCGGTGGAGGAAATGGTCGAACTCGACGAGATCTGGGTCCACGGCCAGAGCCTCGCCGAGCGCATCGAAGCCGCCGAGGATGATTTCTTCGAGCTGTACAACAAGCTCAATACCGTGAACCGGTACGACGTGAAGTGTGGCACTGCGCAACTCAGGGAGGACGACATGCGGGTCGTCCGCTGGTGCGCACCGGAGTTCCGGATCACCCGGAAAGGCAATGGTTATTTCGTCCCGGCATCCTCGACCCGGACGGGTCATCCCTGTCAGGTGGGGAGCAGCAGCTACACGCCCTTCTCCTCCAGTTCCCAGGTGCTCGGCTGCGCGGGCCGCACCGTTTCCGTTTCACCCGGCACAAGCGGTACCGATGCGGATTACGCGGCCAATGTGCAGAAGGTCGTGATGAGCGACGCGCGTCTGCGCGAGAAGGCCGTGGCGCTGGCTTCGCTCTATGAAGAAATGGAAAAGGCCCAGGAGCGCTACATCGAGGCCAAGCCGGTGCCCGTCTCGACACGGGCGAAGAGAAGGTTCCGGAACTGATCCCCGGCGGGCTACCTGCTGATGCGGTAGCCCTCACTCATGCCGGGTCATCGGAGCGTCAAGAATGACCGCCGCGAAGGCCCCGGCAATTCCCTAGGGAAGGAAAGGCCTTTGCACCCCGCTCGCTGCAATGCGCACCTGGCCGGAGGGATCGCTGCGCGCTGCCTCCAGCGCCCGGGCCACATCGGGATCGGCCGCATGCGGGAAAAGCAGTTTCGCAGCGTTGGCACGAACGTATTCGTTCGGATGACCCTTCAGGTCTTCGAGGAACTGCGGAATGAAGGCGGCATCCGGTTTGGCGTGCCCCAGAATATCCCAGGCCATCAGGCGGATCTCCGGGTCCTGGGAGCGGCGCCCCAGGTTGAACACGATGCGAGCCGCCTCAGCACCGAAATCGACTTCGTGAAGGAGGACGATCCGGCCATCCATCGTGCTGGGACTCAGGGGGCGGAGACGGGATCGGACGGGCAGGCTTTCGTCATGCAGCTTTGCCTGCACCCACTCCTGGAACCTTGAATCAGGCACAGCTGCGCGTTCAGCCGCCTCCCGGACGGTGTAGGTGCAGCAGGTATGGCTCGGCACGGTGTCGGGGTCCTCCGCCGCGGCGCGCAGCAAGGCTTCCCGCACGCCTGGCTCATCAAGGAAGGTTCGCAGGGAAAACGCCGCCTGCATACGGATGCTTGCCTCGCTGTCACTGGCAAGGGCCTTCATCAATGGCTGGATGATCTGCCTGTCCCTGACCCCGCGCAGGGCGGCCCAGATCGATTCGCGCACGCTCGGGTCTGCCGACGACGTCGCGATCCTGGCGGCGGCAGCGATCACCTCGCTGTCGAGAGGCCGTCTTGCCAGGCTCCGACTCAACATCCGGTACTCCTGGAAGCCCCAGAGCGCTTCGACGCGCTTCTGCTCGGGGAGGCTGTTGTCGAGCACCTTGCTCCTGGCCTCTTCCCACAGATCCTCCGGACTGGACAGGTACTTCTGGCGCATTCGCTGCGCGAGCCTGGTGGCAGAAGGATCGTACCCTTCCATCGCCAGAAGCTGCCCCCCGGCGCCTGAGTCGAGGTTTCCGGTCGCGGGATCAAACAGTGTGGCGCCACACCCCATCTCAGTGGAAATCACCAGCACGCGGGACGCACCGTGGGTACGCGCTGCCTCCCTGTCGCCGTCCGTCAGCCCGAAGTGGTCTCTCGCCGCGTATGTCACCGTGCCCGGCGCGATGATTTCGAACTCCGGCACGGCTCGCAGGTGCCTGACTACGGCATCGTGACATTGCGATGTATTCGCCACCGCTTCGGGATCGGCGCCTGTTTCAGGCCGGAGGACGATCAGAAAGCGCAGCGCTGACGCAGCCGCTTGTTCCTGCGCCTCCTCACTGGAATCGACTGGAACATCGGAAGCGGGGACGCCAGTCTCCGGCGCCGCATCGGCCGCAGATTCTGAAGCGGATGCCGCACCATCGCGCAGGAAGGAATCCACACCTGACGACACGGTCACCTGCGGCTCAGGTCCTGACGCATTCCACACCATGATCGCGGCGGCAGCGGCCAGCCCGGCCAGCAGCAGGCCACCGACCACAATCGGGCGGAAGGTCCGGCGGGGCGCCTGCTGCGAGAAACGCAGGGCGTTCCGCACTCTTCCGCGCAGTTCCGTCGGCATCGGCGGAACATCCAGCTCCTCGATCTCCCGCCAGTTGTTCCATTCCATCCGGCACGCATCGCACTCCGCGAGGTGCTGTGCGATCGCCGCCTCCTGTTCGGCGTTGAAATGGCGCGGCGGATCGCCATCGACAACCCGGCTGAATTCCTGGCAGTTCACTTGACGGCCTCCAGACGAATGGGGTGGTTCGCTGCGCAATCCTGCTGCAGCGCCTGGGTGAGGTTGCGACGCGCGCGTTGCAGTCGCATGCCGACGGCGTCGGCAGAGATTCCTGTGATCGCGGCAATCTCGGTGTTCGAATAACCCTCTGCGCGCAGCCCGAGAACCGCGCGATGCGAGGGCTCGAGCAGGCTCCACGCCTGGTCCAGCTGATGAATGCGCTGGCTTCGCTCGAGCGACTCCTCCGGCGTGGGAGATGGACAGATGCTCTGTCCGGCTGCGCTGCCTTCCTGCCCGTCGTCGCGGATGAACGGCGCGATGCGTGCGCGGCGGGCGCCGTCCACGAACAGGTTGTGCATCACACGCAGCAACCAGGATTTCACCCCGCCGTCGTCGGTCAGGGTATCCAGCCGCTGGAAGGCCCGGACGCAGGTTTCCTGCACCAGGTCCTC
>CAYNEX010000006.1:18801-25933 GCA_964396335.1 uncultured Steroidobacteraceae bacterium
CGCGGGCAGGTCAGGAAGCTCCGTCGACCTGCCGCCCGTCGGATCGGACGTTTACTGGTGCGCAGCCGGCTGCGCCGGTGCCGGTGCAGGTGCCGGCGGAGGCGGCGGGCCACCCGGCCCCCCAAACCCGCCGCGCGGCGGATTGCGCTTCAGCTCGTTCGCGCGCAGCGTCAGGTACGAGCGGATCGCCTCCACGTCATCTTCCTGCAGCGAGTTCTTGAACGAGATCATGCCGCCCTCGGACAACGCGCCGTCGAGCACGATGGCCTTGAACAGCGGCGCGGCGCCCAGTGCCACGCTGTAGTTCAGGTCGGGGAAGCCGGAGAACATGCGGCCGCCCTCGTGGCAGCCCGTGCAGCTGCTCTCATAGAGCTCCTTGCCGCGCGCGTGCATGGCCGCATCGCCGAAGTCGGCCGGCGGGTTCAGCACCTGCTGCACCGGCGGCGGCGCCGGCGGCAGTTCAGCCTTGCCACCCAGCTTGAACACCAGCAGCCGGTTCACGCCATTGGCGGCCGCGAAGCCGGTGCTGGCCGAGGACACCGCGGCCACATACTGCACGCCGTCGATCGAATAGCTGACCGGGCCCGGCACCACGTTGCCCTGGGTCGGGAAGGACCACACCTTCTCGCCGTTGTCGGCGCGGAAGGCGGTGAACGTCTGGCCGGGCGTGCCCTGGAACACCAGGTTGCCGGAGGTGGTCAGCGTGCCGGCGCTGCCATTGCCCTCACGTTGCTTCCACACGGCCTTGCGCTGCACCGGGTCCCACGCCAGCAGCGCCATGCCCGCATCCTCGACCTGCGGACGCTCCTGTCCACGCGGCGGGCGACCCATGCTCACGTCCACCAGCTGGTTGCCGAGGATTGTGGCGCCTTCCTCGGCCACGAACGAGCTCACGCCGAAGCGCATCGGCAGATAGAACAGGCCCGTCTCGGGATTGAACGACTGCGGATGCCATACATGCGACTGCGACGGGATCACGTAGAAGCCCTCTTCGCCATAGATGGCGGCGGGGTTCATGATCGGCGCCCAGTTGTTGTCCTTGTCGAAGCCGGTGGCCCAGTTGATCTCCGGCACATACAGGTCGGCCGAGACCACCTTGCCGGTGGCCGCTTCGATCACATAGAACACGCCGTTCTTCGGCGCCTGCATCACCACGCGCTTCTGCTGGCCGTCGATGGTCAGGTCGGCCAGCGTCAGCGGCGAGGTGTTGTCGAAGTCGAAGCTGTCCTTCGGCACGGCCTGGTAATGCCACTTGTACTTGCCCGTGGTGCCATCGAGGCCGACGATCGACGCGATGAAGAGGTTGTCGCCACCGCCAGGCGAGCGGATCGAGTGCGGCCAAGGCAGGCCGTTGCCGGTGCCGAAGATCACGGTGTTGGACTTCTCGTCATAGACGATGCCGTCCCAGACGGTGCCGCCACCGCCCTTCTCCCACCACTTCGCGCCCTTCCAGGTCTCGGCGGCCATCGGCATCACGTCGTCGGACGCGGCGCCCTCCGGACCCTTCGACGGATCGCCGGGCACGGTCCAGAAGCGCCACAGCGCCTTGCCGGTCTCGGCGTCATGCGCCGCGAGGAAACCGCGGGTGTAGAACTCGCCACCGCCCTGGCCGATGTAGACGATGCCGTTGCCGATGCGCGGCGCGCCGGTGATCGAATAGGGATAGGCGGTGTCGGTGACCTGCACATCCCAGACCTTCTCGCCGCTCTTTGCATCGATCGCGACCAGGCGGCCGTCGATCGTGCCGATGATCAGCCTGCCCTTCCAATACGCCGCGCCGCGGTTGGAGATGTTGCAGCAGATGGCGGTGGCCGCCAGTTCGCGCGGCACCTGCGGATCGAACTTCCACAGCTGTTCGCCGGTGACCGCGTCGAAGGCGAACACCTTGCTCCAGGGACCGGTCAGGTAGAGCTTGCCGTCGATGACCAGAGGCGTGCTCTGGTAGCCGCCCTTGTCGGCGATGTCGGCATACCAGGCGAGGCCCAGCTGGTCGATGTTGTCGGCGTTGATCTGGTCGAGCGGGACGAAACGCTGTTCGTCGGCGGTGCGGCCGTGCGTGGTCCACTCGACGTTGCCGCTGCTCTTGGCGGTTCCGCTGCCGCCGCCCTGCCCGGTGCACGCGGAAACGGCGACCAGCAGGCCGGCCGCGGCCATGAGGCCTGGAATCAGGTGTCGCATGAAATCCCCCCTGGAAGCTCTGGCTTGGACTGCTTAGCGCGTCTGCACTGCGGAAGTGATGGTCAGGTTCGGCAGTGGCAGGCATCCGAGGCTGCCGCTGACCAGGTTGGACTGGACGCAAGGAGCATTGGCCATCGCACCGACCAGCGTCATTTCGGTGATATAGCCAAACGCGGCGTATCCGCCGCCCTGGGTATTCAGGAAGGTGTTGTTCGCCAGATTGATGAAGAACTCCGAGGTAGCGGAATTCAGCGCGCTGGTACGCGCCATGGCCACAGTACCCTGAACGTTGGAGACCTTGACCTCCAGCGGGATCGGGGGATTGGTGGGTTTGTGCGCCGGCAAGTCGTTCTGGCCGACCGGACCTTCGTAACCACCGGCCTGCAGCACGAACCCTGCCGCCTTGCGATGGAAGATCGTACCGTCGTAGAAACCGGCGTTGACGTAGTTGAGGAAGTTGGTCACGGTTTGCGGCGCATGCTCCGGCACCAGCGTGATGACCAGATTGCCGGTGACACCCTCACCATTGGTGATCGTCATCGTCACCTGCGGCCGCGCCGCGGCACCCGCGTCCGCATCAGACACCACAACGAATTGCGGCACCTGAACCTTGTCGTCATCCCCGCCGCAGGCAGCAAGCAGCAGGGCCCCCGCGAGCGCAACGCCCGCACGTGAAATGAAGCTGATTCTGGAGTTCATCCAGCAATGCTAGCACGGGGGTCCGGGATGTGAATTGCCCGGGAAATGGAGGTTGGATCGAGATATCTGGTTCATCCCCTGTTCAGATTCCCGCGGTCATTCTCGTGTGTTGGCCGGCCCTGAGCACATCGATGTTCACCGCTGCAGCCGCACCCTCCGGACTTCGGCATACTGGCCGCACGGAGGGACCCGATGACCATCAAGAACCCCCAATGGCTGATCGAAACCGCTGAGCTCGAGAAGCAGCTCGGTGACCCGGACCTGCGCATCCTCGACTGCACGGTGTACCTGAAACCCGCGGAGGGCGGCGGCGTCCGTCCTGCCAGCGGTCGCGACGACTGGGCGCGCGCCCATATCCCCGGCAGCGGTTATGCCGACCTGCTGGAGGACCTCTCCGATCGCAACACCTCGCTGCCGGTGATGATGCCTCCGGCGGAACAGTTCGCCGAAGCGATGTCCCGTTACGGCGTCGGCGAAGGCACGCGGGTGGTGTTGTATGACACCGCCACCGGCCTCTGGGCCGCGCGGGTGTGGTGGATGCTGCGCGCCTTCGGTTTCGACACGGCGGCCGTACTCAATGGCGGATGGACCAGGTGGACGGCCGAGGGACGCCCTGTTTCGGATGCGCCATCGAGCCATCCGCCGGCAAATTTCATCCCCCGCCCGCGGCCGCATCTCATCGCGAACAAACAGGATGTGATCGATGCGCTGGCCGGCAAGGGCACGCGCCTGGTGAATGCGCTCTCCGCGGATGAGTTCACCGGACGGGTCACACGCGTGGCCCGCCCCGGCCGCATTCCCGGCAGTGTCAATGTTCCCGCCTCTTCGCTGGTGGATCCGCAGACGAACGCCCTGCGCCCTGCCGCCGAGCTCCGCGACACCTTCCAGAAGGCCGGCGCCCTGGACGGGAAGCCGGTGATCACCTACTGCGGAGGCGGCATCGCTGCATCCAGCGATGCCTTCGTGCTGGCACTGCTGGGCTTCGAGAACGTCTCGCTGTATGACGGATCGCTGGTGGAGTGGTCACAGGATCCGTCATTGCCGATGGAGACCGGCTGAACCGGCACAGCGGCGCTTGCGCACTCATTGCGCAGGCGCGCCCTCAGTCGCGAATGCGTATACCGCGCCGGCCTGTGGATGATCGTCGTTGGACTGGTCTCCATTGATGCCGCCGGCCCCGCTCTGCTCACCATGAGCCCCGATCGCGAACGAGCCGCCATCGGCGGACAGCGCGACACTGATGCCGAACTCGTCCCCGACTCCGGTGTTGGACGCCTTGATGTAGGCCTTCCTGCTCCAGCCTCCGTTGCTGCGTGCATACATGTAGGACGCACCGCTCTTGTCGGACAGATTGCTCGCCTCATTGCCATTGAATCCGTTGGCGTCGCTTTGCTCATGCCTGGCGCCGACCAGCAGCCGGCATCCGTCACCGGACAGCGCAACACTCCATCCGAATGTATCGCGAACCCCGGGTATCGAGGCCTTGATATAGGCATCCTGCCGCCATGTGGCACCGAATCGCCTGAATACGTACACCGCCCCCGAGTCACCGATAAACTTCGCCGGTGACGGCGTCGTGATGCCGGAACTGTCGCCATTCTCGGAGTACGCACCGACCGCCAGGGTATGTCCATCGGCCGACAGGGCCAGCGACGATCCAAAGGCATCGTGGTTCGCCGCGATGGCGGCCTTGAGGTACGCGCGCTGCTCCCACGACGCATCGGCGCGGGCAAAGACATAAACCGCCCCGGCATTGCTGATCGAATTGTCCGACTGGTTTCCTCCTGCGGCCGGATCGCCGTCCTCACCGCGCGCACCGACCGCCAGCACATTGCCTTCACCGGACAGGCTGACGCTGCTTCCGAAGAGATCGGCGCTTTCAGCATTGGAGGCCTTGATATAGGCCTTCTGCGACCACGTCCCGCCTTCCTGCTGGAATACATAAACCGCGCCGCTGCCGTTGGCGGTCTGGCTGTCCTGGTCGCCATCCACGCCGGTGGAACCGCCATCCTCGTGTGGCGCACCGACCGCCAGGGTCGCGCCATCGCTCGAAAGCGACACACTCCAGCCGAAATACATGTCGTAGTCCCGACGCACGTTCGAGGCCTTCAGATAGGCCTGCTGGCTCCACGCCGCACCGCTGCGCGTGAAGACGTACACGGCGCCGGCATTTCGCGCCGAATCGTCGTCCTGGTCTCCGTCCACGCCGGTTGACGCGCTGCCCTCGGCGAACGCACCCACCGCCAGGACGTTGCCATCATGTGAAAGCGAGAGACTGAAACCGAACTGGTCGAATGCACCCGCATTCGAAGCCTTCAGATAGGCCTGTGGCACCCAGTGCTCGCCGTCGCGCGTGAACACGTAGACCGCGCCGCTTTCCGGCGCCTGATTGTTGTCCTGCACGCCGTCCACGCCGGTGGCATTGCTGCTTTCGTTCGGCGCCCCGATGGCCAGGGTGTTTCCGTCCCCGGACATCGCCATCGCGTAGCCGAACTGGTCCCCGGCACCGGTGGCATTGGCACCGCTGCCATCCGGATTCGACGCCTTGATGTGCGCGTGCTGCGCGAACTCGGAAGCCGTGACGGTTCCTTCCCGGCTCACGGTGATGCGATAGGTGCGGGAAACACTGCCACTGGCGGCGGTCACCTCGACGGGAATGGTGAGGTCTTCGCACCCGGCCAGATCGACGATTGAAGCCTGACCTGCGACGGCGGCAACGCCATTGATCTTCAGCGTCGCGGCACCGGACTCCGGCGTGGCAGTCACCTGCAGGCTGTAGACAGGGAACGGCTGCCGGGTGGTATAGGCCAGCTGGTTGGTCGCAAAGGGCTGGTCCAGCGCGCCGCGGGAGATGCTCAGCGATGCGAGATTGGCGTTGTTGTCGACTTCGATCCTGCTGCCGTTTCCGCACCCGGCCAGCGCCAGGCCGATCAGCAGCAGACAGAAGAGTGAAATCAGTCTGCCGCCAAACCCCAGCGCTCCTTGCTGGATCTGCGCCACAGCCACCCTGACCCGGTCGTGGTTCCGCATCTTCGCACCCGCCCATCTGTAGGTTCCTGGACGGGTACGCGCCAAACGGGGCGTTGGCGGCTCATGGCGGGAGAACGGCGGCCCAGCCTAGTTGGCGCTCCAGACAAAGCTGACGACTGCGGACCGACCGGCAGTGTTGGTCAGTCGCGGCGACAGGAACGCTGCCGAACTGATCCCGGGCACCAATTGTTCGCTGACCACCTTCTCATGGGTCTGTCCGCTACTGTAATCCAGCCGACCCGTTGCGATGACCTCGCCCCGGCGCGACAGCGCGATAGTCGGCGTGCCCTGCTGCGCAACCGCGCCGGTAAACGCATCGGGGAAGTAGTGCTCGGCGAGACGCAGCGCGGTGCCTTCATCGAAGGCGCTGGCAACCTGCTGCGCCTGGCTGGTCATCGGCGCGCTGGGGCCGGTTTCACCGGGCTTGCGCGGCCAGGCGTACTGGACCAGCACGTGCCGCATGGGCGGCATGCCGTTGCGAGGCGCCTCCCCGGCCAGGGGCTCGATCACATAGGTGAATCCCACGACACCGATCTGCGCCGCATCCACGGACAACATGCCGGAGAGCCTGGCAGCCAGGCGTTCGGCGAACTGACCATCCTCGAGCGGCGCGCGTCGCAGATCGTCACGGGACAACTGGTCCTGCACCTTCTTCTGGATGCTTCCATCCTCGTTCATCAGCACGGTCAGGCGGTTCAGCACCGGGGCGTCCGCCGGGAGCAGCAGGTCGGAGTGGGCCCTGCGTACGGCATCGTGAACGCGGGTCACTGCGCGTGAAGGGTCATATCCGGCCGGCACGGTCACCGAGATCACCAGGACCTGGTTCTTCGAGACTCCACCATCCGGAATCATCCCGTTCTTCTGGAAGCCGACCGTGAAGCGGCTGGCTCCATCCAGCGGTTGCATCGCCATGACCGTGGCGAGCTGCTGATCTGACTCCGCATGCGTGACAGAACTTTCAATCAACCTGCCTTCGGCTTCCTGCACCAGCGAGACGACGAAGCTGCCGTTGACGGGAGTGTCGAAGACGTGCGGATATTTCTCGCGGATCAACGAGGTGGCTTTCATGAGCTGCATGCCCGGGTCAGGCCGCATTGCCACAGCCTGGACCCTTGGCGGCAGGAGGCGGATCGCGCGGATGTCCTGCGTATCGGGCGCGCCCTGCGCACACACCGCCGCGGAGATGATTGAAAGAATGCCAGCGAGCGTGTTGCGCCTCATGTCC
>CAYNEX010000006.1:26033-35116 GCA_964396335.1 uncultured Steroidobacteraceae bacterium
CCCTCCTATTCGAAGGAATTCCCGCAGACACCGCAGGAGAAGCAGCGCGCCGATTCGGGTTACGAAGAGGACGGGAAAGCCAGCAAGGAACTCCCCGATCCGGCCGACAACGCGACCCCCTACGGCGCCACGAATCTGCACGGCACGAACGACACCTCCCGCTTCAGTACGCCGCCGCCGAAGAATCCCTGAGGGTGGGTCGACGGCGCCGTGTGGCAGTGCCGCGCGTTAGTCGGGCTACGGCACCATCCTCCATCCCGTCAACGTACTGCCTCCGGGAACGAGCAGATAACCGTCTCCGGCGCCAAGGCCGGTCGGAATGAGGGCCTGACCTTCGTGCGTGGGACTGACCGCCGCTTCCGCCATACCGTTCCAGAGCGGGTTTCCGGTGGCGGCATCGATCAGGTAGACCATGCCGGTCGATGCGCCTACCACGACCATCGAGTCGATGACGAGCGGCGCAGTGTTCAGGGCGGGATCGGCTGAATAGGTCCAGAGCGTTTCATTGGTGGCGATGTCCACCGCGTGCAGGACACCGCTGGTGACGAAATAGGCCGTACCACCGGCCACCGCGGGCCTGCTGGGCGTGGTGAAGTCGCCCACGATGGCACCATCCTGCACGTCGAAAGCGCGGAACACTGCGTCCGATCCGGTGAACACCCTCGCGAGCAGTGTGCTGCCGGCCAGGATGGAGGTCATGCCGCCACCGCCGCTGGCACAGTTGCCGCGGTGGCGCCACAAGGCGTCGCCGGTGCCGGGGTTGAGCCGATAGGTGCTGCAGGCATAAGAGGCATACAGGCCATCGCTGCCCAGCGTGGGGGAGCTGTCCATGCCATTTTGCACGGACGAGATCCACAGTGTCGCCCCGTCCGCCTGGTCGACGGCAATCATTACACCTTGCCCGGAGGAAAGATAAACCAGTCCGTTCACCGCAACCGGTGGCGCTGAATACCCCATGGCTCCCGGCATCTGTTCGCTCCAGAGGACTTCGCCGGTTGTGGCATCCAGGGCCCTCAGCAGGCCACCGGCCGTGAGCACGAACAGCTTGCCATTGGCGTAGGTATGCGCCGCCCAGCGGAGCGTGGCCGGCTGGCTCAGCGTCCACAAGGTCGCACCCGTGTGCACATCGAGTGCATGCACGGAGTGTCCCAGCACGTCGTTGGGAGGATTGCTCTGGTCCACCACCACGAAGACGCGCCCGTCGGCGACGACCGGATAGGAGACGCGACCGGCGAAGGAAGCCGCCCATCGATTGGTCAACGGCAACTCAGGAGCGACACCGAGCGTCAGGTGGCCGGCGTGCGTGTGGTCTGCCTGGAAGGCGGTGGACGCCGAGGGCGGACCGGCCGGCAGCGGTGCCAGCGTGTAGACACGCACCGCCATGCTGGCGGACACGCCGTTGTACGTTGCGGTCACCGTTGCCGTTCCCGCCGCGACACCCGTGACGATGCCGGTGTCGTTGACCGTCATGACGGATGTATCCGAACTGCTCCAGCTTGCCTCGGTGGTCCAGTCGCTGGGGATGCAACAATTTACGGTTGCCTCCACGGACAGCTGCTTCGTTGCACCGACGCCCACAGCCACGGGAGGAGGTGTCTTGAACGAGAGCGACGTGACGTTCGGGAGCGCCGGGGGAGACCTTACCGACACCAGGCGGTGATCGAACCCGCCCAGCACGAACGCCGACCCGGACTTCGCGCCGGAGAATACCGCCACGTCGGCGTAACCCACGAGCAACAGGTAGTCCGCTGCGGAGAGCGCTTCCGGGGGCACCGCATGTGAGGTCGCGGACTCGTTCGGGGTGACCCATTCACGCGGACCAGGCCAGTCCTGCTGCTCGGCCGGTCCGAACATCCGCAGGATGAGCTGCGCACCGGGCCGCGATGACTTGCCATGCCAGCGGATCTCGTTGGCAGCGGCGCTGTTCCACGTCATGTCGTCCAGCGGCGTCTGGATGGTGGGATAAGTGTCGAACTGGCGCGCCGAGGCTTCGTACTGCGTGCCCTCCACCGTGATCGACGCCGTGATCATCTCCCCCGGTGTCACGTTCATGTCTGCCAGATAGGCCTGCATGCCGCTGTGGTAGGCCAGCGACGTACCATTGATCGACACCGTCGCCGTGGATACGGGCGCCGTGCCTGCCTCGTTCCAAACGTCGACGAAGACCCGCGCATTCCTGCCGGCCGGCAGGAACCCGCGGACTTCCTCGTATGGATTGAACCCCATGACGGTCACGAGGATGTAGGGCAGGCCGATTTCAGTCGTGGGAGCCGGCGTGATGGTGACCGTCGTGCTTTGCGAAACGCTGCCACCCGGACCCGTACACGAAAGAGTGAACGTGGCGGTACCGGGAGAAAGCGTGGTGAAGATCGCGCTGCCCGATGAAGGCTTGCTGCCGCTCCAGTCGCCCGTACCGACACCCGAAGCGGTGCAGGACGTGACATTGCTGGAGATCCACTCCAGTGTGAAGGAGGCTCCGACGGTCAGGCTGGCGGGCGTGGCAATCAGGCTCAGCGTGGCCTCCGCTGCCGGATTGACAGTGACCGCCACGCTGCGCGTGACGCTGCCGCCATCACCGGCGCAGGTGAGCGTGTATTCCACCGCGCCAACCGAAGCGGCAGCGATGTTCTCGCTGCCGGCAGCGGGCTTGGTGCCGACCCAGCCGCCGGACGCGATACAGGAGGTCACGTTGTTTGCGGTCCACGACAATGCAATCGTGCTGCCGAGCGCGACCACCTCTGAACTGGCATTCAACGCGAGCGTCGGCGGCGACGCGGCCACGGTCACCGATGCGCTGCGTGAAACCGTACCACCGGCGCCGGTGCACTCCAGCGAGAACGTGGCGGCGCCAGGTGCAACGCCAGTGACGCTCTGGCTGCCCGAAGGGGACTTGCTGCCGCTCCAGGCACCGGAAGCCGTACAAGATGAAGCGTTGGTGCTGGACCAGGCGAGATTGACAGTCCCGTTGGCCGCCGCATTTGCGGTGAGGGCCAGGCCCGGCGCAGGCGGATTAGTGCTGCCGCCACCGCCACTGCCGCCGCCAGCTCCTCCGCCACCACCACCGTCATCGCCACCACCGCCGCAACCCGCGAGCAGCAGTGAGGTGATCAATGTCATCAGGCAAAGCGCCCGCACGATCGGGCGAATGCCGGGCTGGCCGAGGAACTGCTTCATCCGGACCCTTTCTTCTAGTTGTTCTGGCACCGGTCGAGCCAGTTGGCCCATCTTGCATGATCCTCCGGTCCAGGACCAAGCATGGCGCCCCCTCGCGGTGAGATACTCCAGTCGTTGCAAGACGATTTTCGGAGTCCGCCCATGAAGCTCAGCCCACTTTCCGGAACCCTGGCTGCCGCCGCACTGCTGGCCTTTTCCGCCATGGCCAGCGCCCACAGCAGCCTGAAGAGCTCCGTGCCGGCGAACAACAGCCGCACGGCCGCCCCCACGAAACTCGAGCTGAAGTTCTCGGACACGGTGCAGGTGAAGGAACTGAGCGTGCAGCGCAGGAACGAAGCCGCGGCGCGCCCCATCAAGCCGCTCCCGGAGGAATGGGGCAGCGAGTTCACGGTGCCGATGGAACCGCTGCCGGCGGGTGATTACGTGGTGACGTGGAAGGTCGACACCGATGACGGCCACGTCTCCAGCGGCAAGATCAGTTTCACGGTCACCGCGCCGGCGGGTGAGCACGTCCACAACTGACGCGCGTCCGGCAGCCGGTCGGGGCACATCATCCGGCTGGCCGGGCGGTCAGCCGGGCCGGCGGGAAGTTTCCCGGTCGAAGAACCGGAACTGGTTGCGTCCGCTTTCCTTGGCCCGGTAGAGCGCCATATCGGCTTGCTGCATCAGTTCCTCCGGACTCGAGGCGCCATCGCGCGGCAACGCGATGCCGATCGAGGCGCCGATGTTCACCTCGCTGTTCCCGATCCGGAACGGCGCGCAGAGGGTTTCCACAAGGCGCCGTGCCAGCGCCGCCGCAGCCTCCGGCTGGTTGGCATGCACCTGGATCACGGCGAATTCATCGCCACCCAGCCTTGCCACCGTGTCGCCTTCACGCAGCACTGCGTTGATCCGCTCGGCGACCGACTTCAGCAGCTGGTCTCCAGCCGCATGGCCGAGCGTGTCGTTCACTTCCTTGAACCGGTCCAGGTCCATGCACATCAGCGCCACGCCGCTGGCGCGCTCACCGCCACCGCTGCGGAAGGCCTCGCGCAGCCTTTCGGTGAACAGCAGGCGGTTGGGCAACCCCGTTAGCACATCGTGGTGCGCCATGTGCGCGATGCGCGCCTGCGCCTGGCGCCGCTCGTTCACATCTTCCAGCACACCCGCCCACTCGATCGGGTTGCCCTGCTCATCGCGCATCGGCGTGGCGCGGGCGCGCACCCAGTGCCAGTTGCCGGATGGCGTGCAGACCCGGAACTCGACATCGATGATGCCGTTGCGGTGCCCGGCCACGGCCTCGGCCCAGGCGCGATCCGCAGTCGGCTGGTCGTCCGGATGCACCTGCGCGGTCCAGCCGCTGTCGCGCGCCTCTTCTTCCGGCCGGCCGGTGAGCTCCGTCCAGCCGGTAGCAGTCAGCACGCGGCCATCCGGTGCACGGCGCCAGAACACCAGTGCGCCGACCTCGGCCAGGGAGCGATAACGGTGTTCGCTGATCGCGAGTTCCTGCGCCGTCCGTCGTTCGGCCTCGGCACGCTCGCGCAAGGTCTGTTCGGCGCCGCGCAGGCTCTTCCACAGGTCGTCGAACTCGAGGATCGGCGTGCGGAAAGCCTGCACGCCTTCGGTGGGCACGTTCGCAATCACGCGCCGGCCGTTGTCCGCCAGTGCCTTCACGGGACGCACGATGCGCTGTGAGAGCCAGCCGGTAGCCAGCAGCACCAGCAGCACCGACACGCCGCTGGCCAGCGCCATGCTGCGCATGGGCTTCTTCCAGCGCGCATCGAACTGGTCGAGCGGCTCACCGACCACCACCGTCCAGTTGCGCGCATTGCGCAGCTTGGTGAAGGCAAAGAAGATCGGACGGCCTTCGGCGGTGACGGCCTCGAAGGTGCCTTCCTGCTTGCCGAGCGCCTCCAGCACATCCCAGTCCGGCGCGCGCCGGCCGATGAAACGTTCCGCATCCACCGAACGCGCCACAAGGTGGCCTTCGCCATCGGTCACCGCCACCAGGATGCCGCTCGACAGACGACTGCCCTGGCGCTGCAGCGCCTGGATCAACTGCAGCGGCGACACCGACAAGGCCAGCAGGCGCTCGGGATCCTCGGGCACCGGCGCGGGCCGGACGATGGCGACGCGCGGCAGGTCTTCGCCGGGCACCTGGAACAGGTTCGAGATGACCCCATGGCTTTCGCTGACCAGCGCTTCCTGCAGCACGGAGTCGGGCAGTCCGGTGGATTCCAGCATGGCCGGCTGCAGCGAGCGGATGCCCTGGCCGGGCACCACCAGCAGCCGACGGTCGGAGCCAGCAGGCAGGTCGCCTGTTCCTGCGCTGTACAGGGCGATGGTTTCAAGCAGCACCGCGCTGCTGTCGAGCTCACGCTCGATTGCGGTGGCCGTGGTGCGCGCACTGCTCAGCAGCAGGTCGGCGGAGGCGGCACGCAGCGTCGTGCCCGCCTGCCACACCGCAAAGGCCACCAGCCCGATGGTCGGCACCAGTGCGGTCAGCACCATGGCATTGAGGTAGTGGCGCAGGCTGAACAGGCGGACCGGTGCCGCATCGCCCCCCTGATTCACCTCTGAGACCATCCACCCTCCCGAAGCCCTGACGGGCCGGCGCAACGCGCCTGACCGATTCAAGCGTCCTCCAAACCCCGCTCCCGCGCCACTGCCTGCGCAGTGGCCGCACCCTTATGTGAAGTGGGAAATGCACCGGGCAATGGAGCAGGGAACGCGCCACGGGTTCGGACCGGGCCGGTGCGGGGAGGTTCCCGGCTACCGCTCTGGCGCAGCACGGATCTTCGAGATCACAACGCGTGGTCACGGGCCGCGCCAGATCTCCTTCATCGCACCGACAGCCGCCGCGTCGAAGCCGAGCGCCCGGTGCACCAGTGATAGCTGGAACGGCGGCAGCTCGATATCCAGCGGCAGCGCGCGGCAGCCCGGCGGCACTTCGCGCACTTCCAGCGCCGGCACCAGCGCAATGCCCGGCCGCCCGAGTCGCAACATCTCGAGCAGCAGCGTCGAGTCGGTGCAGTAGATCGGCACATTGGCCGAGATTCCGCGCGCGGCGAGTTGCTGCAGCAGCAGTTCGTACAGACCCATGCCGATCGAACGGCGCACCAGCAGCAAGGGGTGTCGGCCCAGTTCCTCCGCGGTCAGCGCGGTGAGATCGGCGGGCAGATCGATGCCGCCGACCACACCAAGCAATGGCGATGCCTGCAGCGGCGTCACGGTGAGTCCCGCGTTCTGCTGCGGCGGCTGCATCAACGCCAGATCGATTTCGCCCTGGCGCAGCATGCGTTCCAGGTAGGCGGAGTCGGCAATGACAATGCCCATGCGACGTTCCGCGAACCGCGCCTGCACGACAGGGAAACGCTCCAGCCACTGCGCGCGACCGGTGGTGGAAAGGCCGATGCGCAGCGGCGGCTGCACATCCACCTTGGCGCGCAGCACATCCTCACGCGTTCGCTCCACGGCGTTGAGGATCTGCCGGGCGTGTTCATGGAACACCTCACCGGCATGGGTGAGCACCATCCGGCGACCGTGGCGCTCGAACAGGCTGGCCCCCAGTTCCTGCTCCAGTTCGCGAAGTCGCTGACTCAGCGGCGGCTGGGCCATGTGCAGCGCCCGGGCCGCGGGGGAGACGCCGCCATGCTCGACCACGGCGCAGAAGTACCGCATGCGCTTCAGATCCATATCACTCCGATATGTTTCAAGCCGGAATAAAGTATTTCCAGACCAGAATCTATATCAATATTCTGGATCCCATGGTCGGTCCCCTCCTCAACAGCAGCACCGTTCTTGTCGGCAGCCTCGGCGGAGCCTGGCTCGGGCACCTCATTCCCGAGCGCGTCCGTGCTGCGTTGCCGCAGACCTTCGGCCTGTTCTCGCTCGGCGCCGGCTGCGCGCTGGCCGCGAAGGCGAACAGCATGGCGGCGCTGGCGCTCACCCTGCTGCTGGGTACGGTGATCGGCGAGGCGCTGTCGCTGGAGACGCGCATTGCCGCTGGAGTCACACGGCTGCGTTCGGGGCGTAACAAGGCGTCGAGCGAAGACCCGCGCGCCGCCGAGTTCGCGCAGCAGTTCATCACCGTGCTGGTGCTGTTCTGCGCCAGTGGCATGGGCATCTTCGGCGCGATGAATGAAGGCATCACCGGCGACCCCGGGATGCTGGTGGCCAAGGCCATCCTCGACCTGATCTCGTCGATGGTGTTTGCCACCCAGCTCGGCATCGCGGTGGCCTTCATCGCCGTGCCCATGCTGGTGGTGCAGACGGCGCTGTTCTTCATGGCGCAGTGGGTGATGCCACTGACCACGCCCGCGATGCTCGGGGACTTCTCAGCGGTGGGCGGCGTGGTGATGCTGGCCAGCGGCCTGCGCCTGACCGGCATCCGAATGTTCGCCGTGGCGAACATGCTGCCGGCCCTGCTGCTGGCGCTGCCGTGCTCGGCGTTGTGGGCGCTGCTGACCTAGAGCCGCGCCCTACCTGAAGTCGAAGTGCTCGTACTGCAGGGCCGACTCCGGGATGCCGCATTCACGCAGCTTGCCGCGCACGACCTGCAGCAGCCCCTCTGGTCCGCAGAAGCTCACCTGCACCGACTCCGGACCTGCTTCTCCCGCATAGCGCTTCAGCTTCTCGCCGAACTCGGGCGCTGCGGGACCGGATGATACGGGCACCAGTTCCACACCCCGGGCCCGGGCGAGACGCGCCAGTTCATCGACCGCCGGGAACTCCCGGCCGGGCGTGTGGAAATAGAAAAGGGTCGCGCGATCCAGGCCTTGTGCATGCGGATCGGTCAGCCATGCAGTGAAAGGCGAGATGCCCACGCCTCCCGCAACCCACACTTCGCGCTTCGCGCCCGGATGCCGCGTGAATCGGCCATACGGCGCGTAGACCTCGGCCTGCATGCCAGGCTTCACGCGACGCACCAGCTCGGAGGTGTAATCACCGAGCGAACGGATCAGGAATTCAACGCGCCCCGAATGACCCGCGGAGGCAATGGTGAATGGATGCGGTTCGCGCAGGCCCTCGGCCTTCATCCGCAGGAAACCGAACTGGCCGGGCTGGAAGCTGATGCCCCTGCGCACCGGCTCAAGCTCCAACTTCAGTGCGGAAGGTCCCGGCTGCGTGGCGACGACACGGAATACGCCGTGCCTGGCGATGAACGGATACAGCACCAGCTTGTAGAGGGCCGCGATGACGCCGAGACCGGTGATCGCCGCGAGCCAGATGCCCGCAGCGCTGTCGATGCGCACCGGCGAGCGGATGCTCAGCCAGTGCGCGATCACGACCAGGAACAGCGGGCCGGAGAACTTGTGCCACCAGCGCCACTGGCTGTACGGGATGCGCCGGTTCAGCGCCAGCATCACGATCACCATCAGGGCGACGAAGCTGGCCTGTCGAACCAGCCGGGTCGTATACCGCGACATCTCAAGGATCACGCCGGTCTCCCATCCTTCCATGCCGGCGCGGAAGACCAGATGGAAGGAGGCGAAGCCCAGCGCCCACACCGCCATCCACTTGTGGACCAGGTAGACACGATCGAGTCCGCCCAGCAGCGACTCGAACAGCGGCCAGCGGCCACCGAGCAATGCCGCCGCGCCCATCAGCGCCAGGGCCGACGCGCCCAGCGCCAGGCTTGCGGCCCCGGTGGAGAACCAGGTTTCACGCGGGATGTCCGCCAGCACCAGCGCACTGGTGATCAGGGTCAGGAGCAGCACGACATGCCATGGGCGCGGGGCCCTGGCCGATCTGGCACGTCCGCCAAAGGATTCTTCGATCACCACAGCCCCCTTTGATTCTTTTCCCGCGGCAGCTCCGCGGTGTGGCCATGACATCGTAGCACCAGCGTCGCTTATCGAAAGACCCGGAACATGGGGATCCCAACGATTGGAGCGGATTTCTCTAACGGATCGCTTAGCCAATCTCGG
>CAYNEX010000006.1:35216-42073 GCA_964396335.1 uncultured Steroidobacteraceae bacterium
GGATCTGCGTCGGACGCTCCAGCGCGCTGAGGAACAAGGGCGACTACCTGACGCACCAGGTGGCAGGCAGGTCGGTCATCGTGCTGCGTGACCGGGAGGAGAAGATCCGCGCCTTCACCAACGTGTGCCGGCACCGCATGTCGACGCTGCTGGAGGGATCGGGCAATACGCCGGCGATTGTCTGCCCGTACCACGGGTGGACCTATGGCCTCGACGGCAAGCTGCGTGGCGCGCCATTCATGGCGGGCAACGACGGCTTCTGCAAGGACGAATACGCACTGGACAGCGTGCGCTGCGAGGAATGGCCGGGCTGGATCTATGTGACGCTGGATGACTCGCGCCCATCCCTTGCCACCGGGCTTGCACCGCTGCAGCGGCTGATCTCGCAGTACCGGATGGAGAACTACGTCGAGACCTTCCGTGAGACCCATGTGTGGGACACCAACTGGAAGATCCTCGCCGAGAACTTCATGGAGAGTTACCACCTGCCCGTCTGCCATGCCGGCACCATCGGTGGATTCTCGAAGCTGGAAGAGATGGAATGCCCGCCCGGCTTCCCGGCCTTCAACTATCACTGGATCACGAAGGAATCGACGCAGCCCACGGCGAACGCGCACCCGGACAACACGCACCTGGAAGGCCGATGGCGCAGGACCACGGCGATCCTCGCCATTTATCCCAGCCACCTGATCACGCTGACACCGGGGTACTTCTGGTATCTCTCGCTGCAGCCGGCCGGCACCGGTCGTGTGGCAATGGTCTTCGGCGGCGGCTGGTCACCCGAGTTCCTGGCAGATCCGCGCGCCGACGAATACATGGCCGGGCTGAAGAAACTGCTCGACGAGGTCAATGTCGAAGACCGGACCTGCACCGAGCGGGTGATGCGCGGACTTCGGTCGAATACCGCGCCAGCCGGCCATATCTCGCACCTGGAGCGGCCCAACTACGACTTCATGCAGTACCTGGCGGAGAAGATCGCCGGGTTCAAGCGTTTTCCCGCCGATCCCTGACACCGCCGCGGGCGGATCCTCGAGGATCCGCCCGGTAGCGGTCCCATGGTCAGAACTTCCAGCCCAGGCCCAGCGTCACTTCGGCGCCGTTCAGTGAATCATCGAACTGGTTCACCAGCTTGTCGATGAAGCGATAGCGGGCGTCCAGGCGCACCAGCAGGCGGTCGGTGAAGTCATACCGCAGCCCTCCGCCGGCATTTGCCGTCACGCCATCATCGTCATCAATGGACACTGCAGTGCCGCCCACCGAACCGGTCAGTGGCCGGTCCATATCCGCGAAGGCATAACCCACACCAGCCGTCAGGTAGGGCGTCAGGCGCGAACCATTGCGGAAGTTCCACACGGCATTGATGTCGGCGGTGTACACATCCATGTCCACGTCACCCCCGGCCACCCGCGTCACCTTGTTCGGATTGAATCCGGCCGAGGCTTCCAGCGCGAAGTTCGGATTGAAGTGCCAGGCGTAGCGCAAGCCGGCGACCAGGTCGTCGTCCAGCTTCGGCACGGCCCCGGATACCGGCTCCCCGGTCAGGTCATCGCCGAACAGCGCGCCGGCGTACACGCCGAACTCGCTGTGCGCGCCTTCCTGTTGTGCGATGGCCGGGGCTGCGCCCATCAGCAGCGCACCGGCCGCCGCAATTCCCGCGATCGAAGTCATCTTCCTGTCCATCAGCGTCCTCCTGAAGTATTTCCGTGGTCATCAGCGCATCTGCGCCCTGATGACCAAGGTAGGGACGCGGGCTGCCCGCGAACATTCACCTCATGGGCCCGGAGAACCTCTACCGAACGGCATAGGTCCGCACGCCCCCATCGGGGCCATCGGGCCGTTCCAAATTGGCTTGACCCGGGATGCCGACCTCGCAACCATGGGCGCCGGCGCCAGGGGCGCCCTCGTTTCCGACCCACACCCGCAAGGCTCACCGCTCGATGTTCAAGTTCTACCGCTTCTCCTTCATCTTCACGGCCATCTGCCTGGCGCTGGCCTCCTGGTACGGCTGGATCAGCACCGGTTCGGTCTCGGGGACCGCACAGATGCTGTGGATCGTGGTGGTGCTGGCGGTGCTGGAGGTCTCCCTCAGCTTCGACAACGCCGTGGTGAACGCCTCGGTACTGAAGGAAATGGACGAGGTCTGGCAGAAGCGCTTCCTGCTGTGGGGCATCGCTTTTGCCGTGTTCGGCATGCGCATCGTGTTCCCGCTGGCGATCGTGGCGATCGCGGCGGGGATCGGACCGGTCGAAGCCGTCACGCTTTCGCTCACCCGCCCGGACGAGTACGAACGCATCGTGTCTTCCGCCCACGTCGGCATCGCCGGCTTCGGTGGTGCATTCCTGGCCATGGTGGGCCTGAAATTCTTCTTCGATGCCGAAAAGGAAGTGCACTGGATCGGCGTGATCGAGCGCAAGCTGACGGCCGTCTCGGCGGTGAAGGCGGTCGAGATCGGCCTGCTGCTACTGGCGCTGTGGGGCATCTCCAGCCTGCTCGAGACCGCGGATGCACTGACCTTCCTGATCGCGGGCATCCTTGGCATCGTCGCCTTCATCTCGGTCGAAGCCATCAACACCGCGCTGGAGATCCGCGAGGAGAAGCGCCGGCTGGCCGGCGCCATGGTGCGCTCCGGACTGGGCGGCTTCCTCTACCTCAACGTGCTTGATGCCTCGTTCAGCTTCGACGGCGTGATCGGCGCCTTTGCCCTGTCGAACAACATGGTGGTGATCGCGCTGGGCCTGTCGATCGGCGCCATCTTCGTGCGTTCGATGACGGTGCACCTGGTCAACAGGGGCACGCTGGCGGAATACGCCTTCCTCGAACATGGCGCCTTCTGGGCCATCATCGCCCTGGGTGGCATCATGCTGTTTGGCGCGGTGGCACACATTCCCGAGGTCATCACCGGCCTGATCGGCGCCGTGCTGATCGGCCTGTCACTGCTGTGGTCCATCCGTCACAAGAAGCGGGCCGAAGCGGCCCGGGCGGGGTGAATTCATGAGCGATGAAACGCCAGCGGGCGAGCACATCGCCCACAAGGAAATCGGTCACCGCGGCGCATTCTTCTACGCGCGGGATGGCAAGCGGCTGGCGGAGATGACCTACAGCCGCACCAACGAGACGCTGGTCATCGTCGACCACACCGAGGTGGATGAAAGCCTGAAGGGCCAGGGTGTGGCCCGGCGGCTGCTTGATGCGCTGGTCGCCTGGGCGCGCGAGACGAATACCAAGGTGATGGCCACCTGCCCTTACGCCAAGGCCCAATTCGCGAAGGATCCGTCGATCCGCGACGTGCTGGCCTGAGCAGCGCCGCTCCGGCGGACGATGGGGACTTCGGCGGACGGCGCGCGGATGGCCTTTACCGACAAGCCGCCCGGGGGCGATCAGTGGTGGTGGCCGCCCGGACCGTGCACGTGCTGGTGCGCCAGCTCTTCCTCGCTGGCCGCGCGCACTTCGACGATCTCGATGTCGAAGAACAGGTCCTTGCCGGCCAGCGGATGGTTGCCATCCACCGTCACCGCGTCGTCGGCGATGTCGCGGACCACGACTTCAGCGTGGTGGCCGCTGCGCGTGCGGGTCGCCAGTGTCATGCCGACGCGCAGGTCCGGAATGCCGTTGAAGGCTTCGCGCGGCACCTTCACGAGGCGCTCGACGTCGTATTCGCCATAGCCGTCCGCGGGCTGCACATGCACCTGCAGCTTCTCGCCGGTGGACTTGCCAGTGAGCTCGCGCTCCAGGCCCGGCACGATCTGGCCATGGCCGTGCAGGTAGGCCAGCGGCTCGCCGGCGGACTGGTCGATCGTGACACCGGCCCCGTCCTTCAGCGTGTAGAGGAAGGAAACGACCGAATCCTGGGAAATCTTCATGGGGGGCCTGCGGAGTGGACAGCGGATCGGGAAGTCTAGCCCAAGCCTTTCCCCGCCGTTGCGGCCGGAGCCCCTCCGGACGGAGAGGCCCGGCCTGGCAGCAATCAGGGCTTGGCCTTGACCAGCTGCATGTAGTCGGCCTGCGGCGGGCCATCCATCAGTTCACCCAGCTTCGCGAACATGGCGCGGGCCTTCTCGCTGGTGCCATGGGCAGCGACGGCGGCGGCATCCTTGTAGCGCTCGATGATCACGTAGACATCGGGCTCACCCGCCATCACCAGCAGGTCGTACTGCACGGCACCAGGCTCGCTGCGGGCCACTTCCTGCTGCATCTCGAGCCAGAAGGCCTTCATTTCCTCGCTCTTGCCGGGCCTGGCACGGAACTTCACCACCATGGTGTCGTAGTTGGCAGGACGCGCGGCCGGGCCCGCACGGCCGGCAGGCGGCTCCGCGGCAGCCAGGGGCAGCGAGAGCGCAAGGATTGCAGCAGACAGGATCAGTTTCATTGAAGCCTCTGGTCGGTATCGGGGTTCCGGAAAAAGGGCGGCAACTATAAGCCAAGCCGCCCGGCATCAGTGGCACCTGCCGGGTGCCTGCCAGCCGGCGTCCAGATCCGGTCCGGCACGTTCAGAAAGCGAACAGGGCCGCAGGCTGGACAGTCCCTCCCGCGCCGGGGCAATCTCGCCCCCAGATCAACCCATCGAGGAAGGACATCCCGTGCGAATTCACCGTCTGCTTGCCCCGCTCGCCCTCACCTTCGCTGCCAGCACGGCATTCGCCGCCGGCCCGTCGGCGAAGGTCTCCGACCTCGCCTGGATGACCGGCACCTGGTCCGTTGCGCTCGGCCCCAACACGCTGGAGGAAAACTGGACCACGCCCACCAACGGCAACATCGCCTCGATGGTCCGCATGAGCGGCGCCAATGGCGTGAGCATGTGGGAAGTGATCACCATCGAAGAAAAGGATGGCTCGCTGGTGATGGCCATCCAGCAGTGGGATGCCGGCTTCAAGCCGCGCTCGCCCGAAGCGCAGAAGATGGAGCTGGTCGAGATCGGCGACAAGAAGGTCAAGTTCAAGGCCGTGACGCAGGGCACCTTCACCACGCTGGGCTACAGCCTCGGTGCAGATGGCACGTTCAACATCGAAGCGGGCCAGCCGGATGGCAATACGGCGAAGCTGGTGTTGAAGGGCAAGTAAGAAGCTCAGCCGGCAGCGCTCGCGCCGCCGCTGCGGATTGCGGGTAAAAAAAGCCCCCGGTTCTCACCGGGGACTTTTTCATTCCCTGGAGGGAATTACTTGCTGATGCGCACCGACGCCTGCTGCTGCAGCGGCATCGCGGGCACGGCCGGCGGCGTGTCGACCACCACCTTCACCCACAGCGTGTCCTTGTCCTTGAAGTAGGTGGTTTCGCTGGCCTTGCGCAGGGCATCGAGGCTGCCCGCTTCCTTGGCCTCGGCCTTGGAATAGCCGGGCAGCTTGAAGACCACCCACGAACCCAGCTCCATTTCGCTCAGGCTGAGCGAGAACTCGGGACGCTCGGTCTTCAGTTCCACCTCGGTGCCGGCCTTGATCGTGGCGCCATTGCCGCGGAGCTTGATCTGCTCCTTGCCACGGACCAGGGTCACCGGCTGCTGCGGAGCACCGCCACCGCCGAACGCGAAGCCGCGGGGAGCGGCGGCACCGGCAGCACCACCGGCGCCGGGCGGCACACCGATGCTGGGACCGGACGTCGGGTCGGAACCCGGGGCGCGGGCAGCAGCACCCGCGGCGGCGCCTGCGGCACCAGCCGGAGCGCCAGCGCCGGGACCGGCACCGCCCGCACGCGGGGCGCCGAAGCCGCCACGCGGACCACCCGCACCGCCGGCAGCACCGACGTTCAGCGCACCGATGTCACCCTTGCACAGCACCGCGTTCCAGGACTTCTGGACCTTGCAGGTGTTGTCGGCGGCGACACTGTTGTTCTCGCCGTCGTACAGCAGGATGTAGGAATCACCCATGCCGGTGGTCGTGCCGTCCAGGTCATGGATGGCCAGACGCTGCCAGGCACCGCCACCGCGGTTGTCGTTGTCGAAGCGGGTGTCGATCGGCGGGAAGTACACCGGCTTGGCGTTGACGTACTTGGCACCCTTGATGGTGTTCTCGGTGGTCACGCCCGAGCTCGTGTACAGCAGCCAGGACAGCGCGCCCGCCTTGCGGGTCTTGTTGTCCTGGTAGTTCACGAAGGTCGTGTTCTCGACGTCGACGCGATAGTCGTAGTACTCGTAACCGCGGATCGGGAAGTCGGGAATCTTGCGCTTCGGCAGCGAGCGGCCGGCAGCCTTCTCTTCCGGCGTCTGCGGATTGCCGATGTTCTCGGTCTCGCCGACGAACAGCGAATCCTTCACCACCGAGGTGAAGGCCTCGCGACCGAAGGCGCCGGACGACATCGTGAAGCCGATGGCGTTGTCGGCCGTCTTCAGGTTGCGGACCACAAACAGCTCGCCACGACCCCAGAAGCCGCCGTTGCGGTTCTTGTAGGTGGTCAGGTTGTCGAAGTAGGTCTCCAGCGTCCTGCTGTTCGCATCGGCCGGGTTTTCCTTCGGCAGGTAGGTGTTGCCGGCCAGGCCGAAGGTGTTGTCGACGTTGATGTTGCGGTCGAACATGAAGCCGTCGAAGTTCGAGTGCGCGACGTTGTCGCGGAACTCACGCAGCTTGGTGCGACGCGGCCAGGTGTTCTTGCTGATCTCGGTGTCGAGGAACTGGCCGTTCGGGTGCTCGGGCAGCGACAGCCAGAAGCCGTTCTCGTCCGAGCCGGCGGCCACGTTGCCGATGAACACGTTGTCCGGATTGGTGATCCAGTAGGACGCCACGGTGTTGTCCGAGGGCAGCAGGGTCTCCTTGCCCGACCAGCTGGCCTGGCGGTAGGCATTGCGGCTCTCGTACTCGTGGTCCGACTCGCCGTTGGCAGCCAGGTTGATCGGCATGCAGGGCTTGGTCGGATGGCACTTGGTCTGGATG
>CAYNEX010000007.1:0-39264 GCA_964396335.1 uncultured Steroidobacteraceae bacterium
CGAAGATCCTGAAGGAGGGCATCGAGAAGAAGATCGCCAACTCCATCCTGATCAAGGTGAACCAGATCGGCACGCTGACCGAGACGCTGGAGGCCATCGGCCTGGCCGAGCAGGCGCGCTACACCTCGGTGGTGTCGCATCGTTCGGGCGAGACCGAGGATGCCACCATCGCCGACATCGCGGTGGCGACTGCCTCGACGCAGATCAAGACCGGTTCGATGTCGCGTTCGGACCGCATCGCCAAGTACAACCAGCTGCTGCGCATCGAGGCGAAGCTGGGCGGCGCGGCACGCTACGCGGGACGCGAGGCATTCCCTTTCCCCCTGTAGCGAGATAACCTGCCCAGCTCATGAAGTGGTTCATTGCCGCGCTGGCCCTGGTCGTACTGCTGCTGCAGTACCGCATCTGGGCATCGCCCGAAGGCGCACGCGAGGTGCTGCGCCTCACCGCCGCCGTCGAGGCGCAGCGGCAGGAGAACGAAACCCTCCAGGCGCGCAACCGGCAGCTGGCTGCCGAGGTGCGCGACCTGAAGCAGGGATTCGCCGCGGTCGAGGAACGCGCCCGCGCCGAGCTGGGCCTGATCGCCCCGAACGAAACGTACTTCCAGGTGGTTCCGCCCGAGGTGCGTTCTCCTGCGGCGGCACCGGCTGAAGATCCGGTTGCCGAGCCAGGGCCCACGGCGCTGGCTTCCACCACACACTGATTCCCGTGCAGTACTGGCTGGTCATGCCGGCGGCAGGCAGCGGGCGCCGTTTCGGCTCCGCGCTGCCCAAGCAGTACCAGCCACTGGCCGGCGCCACCGTGATCGAGCATGCGCTGGCGCCTTTCCTGGCCGATGAGCGCTGCCGCGGCATGGTCGTGGCCACGGATGTCTCCGATTCCACCTTCGACACGCTGAAGGTCGCGCGTGAGCCGCGCCTGCGGCGCGTGCCCGGCGGCGCGCGCCGCTGCGACTCGGTGCGGCTCGGCCTCGCGGCCCTGCCTGCCGCCGATGACGACTGGGTGCTGGTGCATGACGCGGCCCGGCCGTGCCTGACCCGCACCGACCTCGATGCCTTGCTCGCGACGCTGCGGGACGACGCGGTGGGTGGCCTGCTGGCCACGCCGCTGGCCGATACCCTGAAGCGCGCCGATGAGGCCGGGCGGGTGGTGGACAGCCCCTCACGCGCCGGCCTGTGGCGTGCGCTGACCCCGCAGATGTTCCGCGCCGGCCTGCTGAAGCGCGCGCTGGCGGCGGCCGAGGCGGCCGGGCGCGAGCCCACCGACGAGGCGCAGGCAGTTGAATGGCTGGGCCTGGCGCCGCGCCTGGTGGCCGGTGAAACCCGCAACCTGAAAGTCACCACCGCCGGGGATCTCACCCTGGCGGGTGCGCTCCTGGATGGAGGATCTCCCATGAACCTGCGCATCGGCAGCGGTATTGACGTGCATGCCTTCGGCCCCGGCGACCATGTGATGCTGGGCGGCGTGCGCATTCCCGCCAGGTGCGGCGTGGTGGCGCATTCTGATGGCGACGTGCTGCTGCATGCGCTCACCGATGCGCTGCTGGGCGCCGCGGGGCTTGGCGACATCGGCCAGCATTTCCCGGATACCGACCCGCGCTGGAAGGGTGCCGACAGCACCCGCTTCGTCAAACATGCGGTCGAATTGCTGGCCGCGCGCGGCTATCGCGTGGTCAATGCCGACCTGACATTGCTGGGCGAGGCGCCGCGCATCGCCGCGCATCGTGATGCCATCCGCGCCAGCATTGCCGATGCGCTGGGCATCGATGCGACCAATGTGAACCTGAAGGCCACCACCACCGAGAAGCTGGGTTTCATCGGTCGCAGCGAAGGCCTGGCCGGGCAGGCGGTGGTGTTGATCTCGGCCTGATCGGGCCCGCCCGCGTTGTCGCGGGCCGGAGGCTCACCAGGGCAGGTCGCGGCCCAGGTAGTCGTAGAACCTGCCGCTCTGCTCGCGCGTGAGGCCCTGCGCCAGCCGCCAGATTCCGCTGGCGGATTCGGTCGCCTCGACCAGCGCTCCCTCGCCACCCATCCGCGTCTTCGCCCAGCCCGGGTGCACCACGATGGTGGAGAGCCAGCTGTGGTCGCGCGCCAGGCTGCGGTTGATCATGTTGAGCGCGGCCTTGGAGGCGCGGTAGCTGTAGTGGCCACCGGAGCTGTTGTCGCTGATCGACCCCATCCGGCTGGTGAGGTTCACCACGCGTGGATTGGCCGACAGCTTCAGGCGCGGCAGCACGCTGCGCACCACCTCGAAGGGTGCCACCGCATTGACCAGGAAGGACTCGAGGAAATCCGCGCGCGTGTCGCCTTCGAGCAGGATGCCGGCATTGTTGAACAGCAGGTCGATCAACAACCAGTCCTGGGTGGCGGCACTGATGGATGCGGCCGCGCCGGCGTCGCGCAGGTCGGCGGGATGGACGCGCAATTGCGCGCGGAACTCGCCGGCCAGCTCGCCGAGCGCCGTGGAGGCTTCGGGATTGCGCGCCACGGCCAGCACCTCGTGGCCCTGGCGAAGCGCGATGCGGGTGAGTTCGAGCCCGATGCCGCGCGAGGCGCCGGTGACGATGACTTTCATGTGGCTGGCTTCCTTCCCCGACCTGTGCCGCACGCATCAAGACCCGCGGCAATACACGCCCTTATGATGGCACAGGACAACGGAGGTCTCATGCCGGAAATTGCCGCAAATTCCCAGCAAAACCGCATCCAAAAACGCATCCGCAGCATGCTTCTGTCAAGTGCGGCGGGGCTGCTCGTGTTTGCCCCGGTCGGCATCTCGCAGACCCCTGCGGCCAGCGAAGCGCCCGATGCACAGCAGCGCCTCGAGCGCCTGTCGGCGGGCTTGCGCCATGCCACGGCCGTGCGTGCCGCGAAGCGCCTGCAGGCCGCACTGGCCCATTACCGCGAAGCCGGCTTGTGGGCCGAGGCGCAGCGACTGTTCACCCGCGATGCGGTGGCACAGATCGGCGAGGCGCGTTACGAGGGGCCCGCGGCCATCGCCGCATGGTTCCAGCAGCAGGCGCTGGCCGGCACCGGCCGTGCGCGGCTGGGGCAGGGCGACCTGAACACGCACCTGGTGATGAGCCCGGTGGTCACGCTCGATGCCGACGGTCGCATCGCGCGCGGCCGCTGGCATGAGGTGTCGATGACCGGCCGGTTCGGCGAGCGCGCCGACTGGGCCGGCGGCATCCACGAGAATGAATATGCGCTCGAGGACGGCGTCTGGAAGATCCGCCGGCTGGCAATCCATCCCTCGTTCGCCGGTCCCTACAAGCCGGGCTGGCGCAATGCCGATCGCAGCGACACGGTGACCGTGGTGCCGTTCCACTACACACCGGATCGCGCCGGCACGCCGATTCCGCTGCAGCCGGTGGTCACCGATGCCGATCGCGCGCCGGCCGATGCCGCGGGCCAGCGCCGCCGCGCCGGGGAATTGCTTGCGCGACTCACCTGCCTGCGCCTGCAGTCCGAGGTGCGCAGCCTGCAGAACGCTTATGGCTATTACGTCGACCGGCGCATGTGGGATGACGTGGCCGACCTGTTCGCCGCCAACGGCAGTTTCGAGGCGGAACGATGGGGCGTGTACCGTGGCCGTGCCAGCATCCGCCGCGCGCTGGAGCAGTACGGCCCGCAGAACCTGTCGACCGGCGTGGTCAACGAACACACGCAGCTGCAGCCGGTGATCACGATGGCGCCGGACTGCCAGTCTGCCCAGGCCCGCGTCACCGAGCTGGTGATGACCGGCCGGAACGGAGAAGCCGCCTACTGGGGCATCAACATCCAGGAGAACCGCTACCGTCGCATCGATGGCAAGTGGCAGATCGAGTCGCTGCGCGCCACGCGCCGCCTGCTCAGCGACTACGAAAAGGGCTGGGCGGAAAGCGCGCTGCCGGCCCCCGCCGCGGCAGATGGCGCAAGGCCTGATGCCCCGCCGACTGCGGACCTGGCCGCCTATCCGGCGTTCGACATCCCGCCGCTGCATTTCGCGCATCCGGCGCAGGGCGGCACTCCCTTCGGTGATCCGGCGCCGGTGCAGGGCGAACTGGACGCGCTGCTGGCCGCGGCCGAGCGCGAACTCGAACTGGTGGTGGCTCAGGATGGCGCCGAGAACGTCTCCAATGCCTACGGCTATTACATCGACGAGTTCCTGTGGGACGAGACTGCCGACGTGTTCGCCACCGACGGCGAGAAGGAACTCTCGTACATCGGCAACTACATCGGCCGCGAACGCATCCGTGCCTCGCTGGTGGCGCGTTACGGACGCGGCGGCCGGCGCGCCGCGTCGATGACGCTGCACCAGAAGGTCTCGCCGGTGGTCACCGTTGCGCCGGATGGTCGCAGCGCGCGCGTGCGCACCAAGCTGTTCCAGCTCAACAGCGCGCGCGACGGCGACGGCTCTTACATCTCCGGCATCTACGAGAACACGCTGGTGCGCGAGGAAGGAGTCTGGAAGATCCGCAAGATGGACCTGGACTATGTCTGGAATGCCAATTACAGCACCGGCTGGGCGAAGGTCACCGAGCGTGCGCAGCCGCGCGTGGCGGGCAATGCCGCGCGGGACTTCGAGCCGAAACCAGATGGACCGCTGCGCGGTCAGACCACCGCGCCGTTCCCGGATGTGGCGCCGATGGCATTCCACTACGTGAATCCGGTCTCGGGACGCGAGCCGGAGGAACTGCTGCCCTAGCGTCAGCTGCCCCGGGTGAGGCGGCGCGCCGGGGTACCCGGCGCCCGCCTGGCATCCAGCAGCACCAGGATGGCGCCCGAACCTCCGTCCACTTCGCGTGCCGATGCAAAACCCAGCACGGCATCGATGCGCGCCAGGTAGTGGCTGGCCACCAGCTTCAGCACCGGCCCGCGGTTGCCGGAGCGCAGGCCCTTGCCATGCACCACCCGCACCACGCGGGCGCCCTCGCGCAACGCCTCCGCCAGGAATTGCTGCAGGGCGGGCTCGACCATGGCGGCGCGCAGGCCGTGCAGGTCGATCTCGCCATCGACCCGGTACTGGCCGGCGCGCAACTTGCGGAAAACGGCCGGATTCAGGTGCGGGCGACGATACACGAGCGCCTCACCGGTCTCTTCGACCGGGGCCAGCGGCGACAGATGCCCCAGGCTCTCCTGCAGCACGGCATCGCGCTCGGCACGCGCGAAGCGCGCACGCGGGGCAGGGCCCGGGCGCCGGCCGGTGGCCGCACCCTCGTATGGCAGCCGCCGCACGCCGCGCATGGCGCGGCGGAACAGCGCCCGGTCCTCTTCATCCATCGCGCACCGCCTTTCGCGCCCCGCTTCTTGTATTATTGCGCCGCCGCGCTGCTCACGCGAATTGCCGCGGCTCGCGCAAGGTCTCATGCACATCCTGGTCAGCAACGACGACGGTTATCGCTCGGACGGAATCCGCCAGCTCAACACCGCACTCTCGAAGCTCGCACGCACCACCGTGATGGCGCCGGACCGCAACCGCAGTGGCGCCAGCAACTCGCTGACCCTGGACGTGCCGCTGCGTGTGTTCGAAAGCGAGCCCGGCGTGCACTATGTGGTCGGTGGCACGCCCACCGATTGCGTGCACCTGGCGATCACCGGCTATTTCGACTTCGACTTCGACCTGGTCTGCACCGGCATCAATGACGGCGCCAACCTGGGCGACGACACGCTTTATTCAGGCACCGTGGCGGCGGCCATCGAGGGGCGGTTCCTCGGCCTGCCCACCGTGGCCTTCTCGCTGTGCATGGAGCCGGATTCCGGCCGGCATTTCGACACCGCCGCGCGGGTCGCGCAGACGCTGATCGCGCGCCTGCTGGAGAAACCGCTGGAACGCGGCATGACGCTGAACGTGAACATCCCCGACGTGCCCTTCGAGCAGCTGCGCGGCATCCGCGCCACGCGCCTCGGCGGCCGGCACCGCTCCAAGCCCATCATTCCGGTGCAGGATCCGAAGGGCAAGCCGGTGTACTGGATCGGACCTGCGGGACCGGGCCAGGACGCGGGTGAGGGCACTGATTTCCATGCCGTGGCCGAAGGCTACGTGTCGGTCACGCCCTTGCAGATCGACCTGACACGCTACTCCGCGCTGCCCACGCTGACCGACTGGCTGAAGCCGCTGGCATGAACGGCCTGCGTCACTCCGGCATCGGCATGACCTCCGCGCGCACCCGCGACCGGCTGGTGCAGCGCCTGCGCGACCAGGGCATCCATGACCTGCGCGTGCTCGAACGCATCCGCAATGTGCCGCGGCACATCTTCGTCGACGAGGCGCTGGCCAGCCGCGCCTATGAAGACACGGCCCTGCCCATCGGCTGGGGCCAGACCATCTCCCAGCCCTACATCGTGGCGCGCATGACGCAGGCGCTGCTGTCCGGCGGCGCGCTCGACAAGGTGCTCGAAGTGGGGTTCGGCTGCGGTTACCAGACCGCGGTGCTGGCGCCGTTCGCGCAGAAGATCTTCTCGATCGAACGCGTCGAACCGCTGGTGGCGCGGGCGCGGCAGCGGCTGAAGGAACTGGAGATCCGCAACGTCAAGCTCAAGCACGGTGATGGCATGAAGGGCTGGCCGACGCAGGCCCCCTTCGACGGCATCATCGTCGCCGCCGCGCCGCTGACGCTGCCTGAGAGCCTGGTGCAGCAGCTGGCCGTGGGTGGTCGCCTGGTGGTGCCGGTGGGACCGGATGGACAGCAGCAGCTGCTGCGCATCACGCGTCGCGAGAACGGCATCCAGAAGGAAATCCTCGGCGCGGTGTCGTTCGTGCCGATGCTGGCCGGCGTGACATAAGGAACGAGGGGCGAGGGTGCTGACGGCGGCCCGGACCGGCACGCCGCGTTTCGAGACTCCCCGAATCGAATCCGCCCTAGCGTGAAAGATGCATGGTGGTCAAGTCTTGCCTTGGCAACCCATGCAGTGATTTACTTCCCTGTAGCTGTTCGGCGACAGGCTCACCGGACGAAGACACTGAAGGGAGAGGGACGAAAAGACGGGTTTGGACAAGAAATAAAACGGGTCGATACAAGAAAAACAAAAAGCGATAGAACCAATTATTCGAGTCTGTCAGCTCCGAATAGTGGTCGAACTGGATCTTCTTGCTCGCAAACTTCAGTGTCTTCCTCCGGTGAGCCTGGCCGCCCCCGATCCCGGGGGCGGCTTACCGGATCAAACGCCTACTGCGCGTCCGCGCCGCTCACGATATCGAGCAGCTCCACATCGAACACCAGCGTTGCACCGCCCGGCATCTGCGGCGGGCTGCCGCGATCGCCATAGGCCAGTTCAGGCGGGCACACCAGCTGCGCGGTGCCGCCGACCTTCATCTTCTGCACGCCTTCCGTCCAGCACGGAATCACCGCATTCAGCGGGAATTCCACCGGCTCGCCGCGATCCGGCGACTTCGAGCTGTCGAACACCTTGCCGTCGGTGAAGCGGCCTTCGTAATGCACGCGCACCACGTCTTCGGCGGAAGGGGAGGCACCGGTGCCCTCGGTCACGGTCTTGTAGACCAGGCCGCTGTCGGTCTTCTGCGCGCCGGACTCGGTGGCCGCCTTCGCGAGGTATTCCGAGCCGGACTTCTTTTCGCGTTCCAGCGCCGCGCCCATGCGGTCGGTGCGCAGCTGCTGGATCTTCGGCAGCAGCGCTTCCATGTCCTCGGGCTTGATCTTGGCGGCATCACGCGCGCCGTCGGCAAGTCCGGCGCTGACCATCGCGAGTTCCGACTGGGTGAGCTCGAAGGGCAGCAGGTTCTCGGACAGGATCACGCCCATCGAATAGAGGGCCTTGTCGTCGTCCGTCTTCGGCTCGGGCTGCCGGGCGGACTGGGAACAGGCCACCAGCTGGGTGGCGACGGCGATGCTGATCAGTGATGCGACACGCATGGAAATCCCTGCAGTTGACGGAGGAAAAGAGCCGCTAGTCTAGGGAAAAGCCTGTCGGGCTGCAGCGTCCAGTCCGGCCGCTGCGTGAAGATTGCTTCACGCGGGGAACAGCAACGCCACCACCGGTCGTTCTTCCTGTGCCAGCACGTTGTAGGTGCGGCAGGCGGCGCCGAGGTCCATGACTTCCACCGCCAGGTCGCGGCCGGCGAGCGTGCGCCGCAGCTGCTTGATCTGCCCGGGCACGAAGCCGCTGCCGCCGATCAGCAGGATGCGGGCTTCCAGGCGCCATGCCGGCGCCATGTGTTCGGCTGACAGTTGCGTGGCGCTGATCGATGCCGCCTGCAGGAAACCCGGCGCCACCATCACCGGCCCCGGATGCAGTTCGCCATTGACCTCGATGCCTTCAGGGCCGTAGCGGCTGATGAGGTTCATGCGGCGCTGGATGTGTTCGTGGAGCTTCATGCAGCGGCTACGATACGCGATATGACGCCGTTGATCGCGATGCCGGGGCCGTGGCTGCCGGAAGCCATCCCCGGGCGCGAGCCGGATAGCGCAATCCTGCCGCCCCTGCCGTACCTGAGCCGCCTGTTGCAACGGGGCCGGCGCCTGCCGGATGCACCGGACTGGCGCGCCGCCGTGCTGCAGGCCCTGGGCCTGCCCTCGCAGTTGCCCCCGGCAGTGGTGGCGGCGCGCGCCACCGGCCTTGCTGCCGGCGAGGCCTTGTGCTTCGCCGCGCCGCTGCACCTGGTGGCCGGCATGAGCCGCGTGCACCTGGCGCCCGGCGGACGGCTGCGTTTCGATGCGGAAGAGGAATCGCTCTGGCGCGAGGCCTTCAACGCGGAGTTCGCCTCGTCCGGGGTTTCGCTGCTGGCTGCCGCGCCCGCCGGCGGATGGATGCTGTCGGCGCCGTTTGCGGCTGCCGCGCGCGATGTGGCGCCGGAGGGCCTTGATGGTGCGCCGCTGGAACGGCGTGCCGCCCAAGGGGCGCAGGAGAAGGCGCTGCGACGCCTCGCCGCCGAAAGCGAGATGTGGCTGGCGGCGCATCCGCTGAACCGGCGCCGCGAGGCCGGCGGTGCACCGGCCTTCAATGCCTTGTGGTTCTGGGGCGGGGCGCAGGTGCAGGCGCTGCCGGCGCTGCGGCGCCCCTTGCAGTTGATTGCCAACGGCACGCATGACGCCTGGCTGGGCGGGCTGGCCGCCCATGCGGCAGTTGAAGTGCGCTGCGCCGGCGACTTCACCTCTGCGCTGCAGAGCATCGACCGGCATGCGGACGGTGATGTACTGCTGGTGCCTGCCGTCGACGCGGATGCCGTGCCGCTGCAGCAGTGGCAGGGCATCGAGGAGCAATGGATCGAACCTGCGATGCGTGCCGTGGAAGACGGCCGGATCGCGGGATTGCGCGTGCAGGTCGGCCCCGCCGCATGGCAATGGCCCGTCCGCGGTTTCGCGGCATGGTTGCGCCGTGACCGTCGCAGCTGGTGGCAGATCGCCGGAGTCGCGCGATGAGCCTGCGCATCCGCCGGGTGATGGCGAGGCCGTTGCCAGGGGACCTTGCGCTGCCGGATTCCCTGCCACCGCTGCTGCGCCGGATCTACGCCGCGCGCCGCATCCGTGATGGCGGCGAGCTCGCCACCGAGCTGGCCGCGATGCTGCCGGTGGGCACACTGGAGCACGTGCGCGAAGCCGCGCAGCTGCTGTTGAAACATCGCGACGGCCGCGTGTTGATCGTCGGTGACTTCGATGCCGATGGCGCCACCAGCACCGCGCTGATGATGCATGCGCTGCAGGAGTGGGGTTTCGCGTCGGTGGATTTCCTTGTCCCCGACCGGTTCCGTCTTGGCTACGGACTGACACCGGGACTGGTGGAAGAAGCCCTGCTGCGCCGGCCCGGGCTGATCGTCACGGTCGACAACGGCATCTGCGCCTTCGAAGGCGTGGCCGCGGCGCGCACCGCCGGCATCGAGGTGCTGGTTACCGACCACCACCTGCCGGCCGCAACGCTGCCGGAAGCCTCGGTGATCGTGAACCCGAACATGCAGGGCAGTGCCTTCGGCAGCCGCGCGCTGGCCGGCGTGGGTGTGGCCTTCTACGTACTGGCGGCACTGCAGCGGCTGCTGCAGGAGCAGGGCGTGTTCCCCGCCGGTGCGCGGCCGGTCACGCAATGGCTGGATCTGGTTGCGCTCGGCACCGTCGCCGACGTGGTGCCGCTCGATGCCAACAACCGCGTGCTGGTGGCGCAGGGGCTGCGCCGCATCCGCGCCGGCCAATGTGTGCCGGGCATCGCAGCGCTGGCCGAAGTGGCAAAGCGCGAGCTGGCCGGCCTCGTGGCCAGTGACCTGGGATTCTCGATCGGACCGCGCCTGAACGCGGCCGGGCGCCTGGACGACATGAGCATCGGCATCCGCTGCCTGCTGGCGAAGGATGCGCGCAGCGCGCGGGCACTGGCCGCGCAGCTGGACGAGTTGAACCGTGAACGGCGGCGCATCGAGGGCGACATGCAGGAGCAGGCGCTGGCCGCGGTCGCGGGACTGCGCGACTGGCAGGACGGTGACCGGCATGCGGGCCTGGCGCTGTTCGATCCCTCCTGGCACCAGGGTGTGATCGGCCTGGTGGCCAGCCGCATCCGCGAGCGCACCGGGCGGCCGGTGGTGGCCTTCGCCTGTGCCGATGACGGCGAGGAGCTGCGCGGTTCGGCGCGCTCGATCCCCGGCGTGCATGTGCGCGACGTGCTCGAGTCGGTGTCCTCGCGCAATCCCGGGCTGATCCTGCGCTTCGGCGGCCATGCGATGGCGGCCGGGCTCACCATCCTGCGGCGCGACCTCGACACCTTCGCGCGCGCCTTCGATGCCGCGGTGGCCGACAGCCTGCGGCTGGTGGAGCCGGATGATGTGATCTGGACCGATGGTGAGCTCACCGAGGCAGACCTGTGCCTGGCCACCGCGCAGCTGCTGCGCGATGCCGGTCCCTGGGGGCAGGCCTTCCCGGAACCGAGCTTCCACGGCGACTTCGAGATCGAATCGGCGCGCGTGGTGGGCGAGAAGCACGTGAAATGCTGGCTGCGGCCGGCCGGCTCCCGCTCGCGCTTCGAGGCCATCGCCTTCAACCTGATCGGAGAGCACTGCCCGGAGCCGCCCAGCGGGCGCCTGCGGCTGGCCTACCGGCTCGACATCAACCACTGGCAGGGCGAGCGGCGCCTGCAGCTCGTGATCGAGCACGTGGAAATGCCTTAGAATTCCGCGCTTCCCCCTGACCCCTGCTGGACCATCAATGCCCGTCGAGACCGGACTACTTCGCAAGACCCTTCGTGACCTGGCCGAGCGCGCGGACTCGTTACGGGGGTTTCTTTGACTACGATGCGAAGAAGGAACGTCTCGAAGAGGTCGTCCGCGAGCTGGAAGTCCCCGAAGTCTGGAACCAGCCCGAGCGCGCGCAGGAACTGGGCCGTGAGCGCTCACGGCTGAGCGCCGACCTGGAGCAGCTGGATGGCACCCGTTCGGGGCTGACCAACGCGCTTGAGCTGCTCGACATGGCCGAGGCCGAGGATGATGCCGGCGCCATTGCCGACATCGAGCGTGAGCTGCCGCAGCTCGAGTCACGCGTGCGTGACCTGGAGTTCCGCCGCATGTTCCGCGGCGAGATGGATTCGCGCAGCGCCTACATGGACATCCAGGCCGGCGCCGGCGGCACCGAGGCGCAGGACTGGGCCAGCATGCTGATGCGCATGTACCTGCGCTGGGGCGCGCGCCGCGGCTTCAAGACCGAGGTGCTGGACGCCAACGATGGCGAAGTCGCCGGCATCAAGAGCTGCACCATCTCCTTCGAGGGCGACTACGCCTATGGCTGGCTGCGCACCGAGACCGGCGTGCATCGCCTGGTGCGCAAGAGCCCGTTTGATTCGGGCAACCGCCGCCATACCTCGTTCGCCTCGGTGTTCATCTCGCCGCAGATCGACGAGGACATCAACATCGACATCAACCCGGCCGACATCGAGATGGATGTGTACCGCTCCAGCGGTGCCGGCGGCCAGCACGTCAACAAGACCGAGTCGGCGGTGCGCCTGAAGCACGTGCCCACCGGCATCGTGGTGGCCTGCCAGACCGAGCGCAGCCAGCACAAGAACCGCGCCACGGCGATGAAGATGCTGAAGGCGAAGCTCTATGAGCTCGAGGTCAACAAGCGCAACGCCGCCGCCAAGGTCCTCGAGGACTCCAAGTCGGACGTGAGCTGGGGCAACCAGATCCGCTCCTACGTGCTCGACCAGTCGCGCATCAAGGACCTGCGCACCAACGTCGAAGTGGGCGCCACCGACAAGGTGCTCGACGGTGATCTCGACCAGTTCATGGAAGCCAGCCTGAAGGCGGGACTGTAGGAAATGACAGAACAGGACAAGCAGCAGGGCAAGGCGCCGGTGGCCGATGCCCCCGTGGATGAAAACCGCCTGATCGCCGAGCGGCGCCACAAGCTGGCGGCGCTGCGCGAGCAGGGCATCGCCTTCCCGAACGATTTCCGCCGCACGCATTACGCCGGCGACCTGCATGCCGCGCACGCCGAGGCCAGCGCCGAGCAGCTCGAGGCGCAGGCCATTCCGGTGAAGGTGGCCGGCCGCATGATGGCCAAGCGCGTGATGGGCAAGGCGAGCTTCGCCACCATTGCCGATCCCGGCGGCCGCATCCAGCTGTTCCTGCAGCGCGACTCGCTGCCGGAAGGCGTCTACGAGGCCTTCAAGGGCTGGGACATCGGCGACACGCTGGGCGCCGAGGGCACGCTGTTCCGCACCCGCACCGGCGAGCTGTCGGTGAAGGTGACCGGCCTGCGCCTGCTGACCAAGTCGCTGCGCCCGCTGCCGGACAAGTGGCATGGCCTGGCCGATGTCGACACGCGCTATCGCCAGCGATATGTGGACCTGATCGTCAACGACGAATCGCGCGCGGTGTTCCAGGCGCGCACGCGCATCATCCGCCGGCTGCGTGCCGAACTGGACGCGCGCGGTTTCATGGAAGTGGAAACGCCGATGATGCAGCCCATCGCCGGCGGTGCCGCGGCGCGGCCCTTCATCACCCACCACAACTCCCTCGACATGCAGATGTACCTGCGCATCGCGCCGGAGCTGTACCTGAAGCGGCTGGTGGTGGGCGGTTTCGAGAAGGTCTACGAGATCAACCGCAATTTCCGCAACGAGGGGCTGTCCACCCGGCACAACCCCGAGTTCACGATGATGGAGCTGTACTGGGCCTACGCCGACTACCGCGACCTGATGGACCTCACCGAGGAGCTGGTGCTGGCGCTGGTCGACGTGGTCAGGCCCGGCGCCACGAAGCTGGAATACCAGGGCCGTGAATACAGCCTGGTGCGGCCGTTCGCGCGCGTGTCGATGTCCGATGCCATCCTCGACGAGAACCCGGGCTTCGATGCCATGCGCCTGCGCGATGTGGAATACCTGCGCGAGTGGTGCAGCAAGGTCGGCGCGAAGTTCGACATGCAGGATGGCGCCGGCAAGCTGCAGATGCTGATCTTCGAGCACACCGTCGAACACACGCTGCTCGATCCCACCTTCATCTTCGGTTACCCGGCCGAGGTGTCGCCGCTGTCGCGCGCCAACGATGCCGACCCCTTCCTCACCGACCGCTTCGAGTTCTTCATCGGCGGTCGCGAGATGGGCAATGGCTTCTCCGAGCTGAATGACCCGGAGGACCAGGCGGCGCGCTTCCAGGCGCAGATGAAGCGCAAGGACGCGGGCGATGACGAGGCCATGCTCTATGACGCGGATTACATCCGCGCGCTGGAATACGGCCTGCCGCCCACCGCGGGCCTGGGCCTCGGCATCGACCGGCTGGTGATGTTCCTCACCGACCAGGCGGCCATCCGCGATGTGCTGCTGTTCCCGCAGGTGCGCCCCGAGAGCGCATGACCCGCGCGCTGCCGATCGGCGTCTTCGATTCCGGCATCGGCGGCCTCACCGTGCTGAAGGCGCTGCGCGAGCGGTTGCCCGGCGAGGATTTCCTCTACCTGGGTGACACCGCGCGGCTGCCCTACGGCACCAAGACCGCCGCCACGGTCGAGAAATACGCGCAGCAGGCCGTGTATGCGCTGGTCCGCCGCGGCGTGAAGGCCGTGGTGGTGGCCTGCAACACGGCCTCGGCGGCCGCATTGCCGGCGCTGATGGCCGGCAATCCCGGCCTGCCCATCCTGGGCGTGATCGAACCCGGCGCGGCCGCGGCGGTGGCGGCGACGCGCAGCGGCCGCATCGGCGTGCTGGCCACCGAGGGCACGGTGCGCGGCGGCGCCTACCAGCGCCAGATCCAGCGGCTGCGGCCGGATGCAAGGGTGTCGGCGGTGCCGGCAACGCTGTTCGTGGCGCTGGCGGAGGAGGGCTGGATCGACGGCGAGGTGGCACTCGCAGCCGCGCGGCGCTACCTGCGGCCGCTGTTCGCCGATGCCGATGCGCCGGATGTGCTGGTGCTGGGCTGCACGCATTTTCCACCGCTGGCGCCGGCCCTCGCCACCGTGGCGGGTGCCGGGGTACGCATCGTGGACTCCGCCGTGACCACCGCCGAGGCGCTGGCGGCGCGCATCGCGCGCGAGAATCTGGCTTCCGACGAACCGCAGGGCGTGTGCCGCTTCCTGGTCACCGATGGCGAGGAACGCTTCGCGCGCGTCGGCCCCACCTTCCTGGGCCGCGCGATTGACGCGGCAGAGGTCGAGCGGATCAACCTCTAGAACCCCCGCAGCGCGGCTCGCCGGATCCGTGCTTCCAACCGGCGCGGATTCGCGGCACCATCGGCGGAAAATCAGGGGGGTATCGTGCGATCCACATCGAAGCACGTTGCGGCACTGGCCGCCGCATTGCTGCTGGCCGCCTGCGCCACGCCGCAGGCACCGCAGCCATTTCTCGCCGGGACCTCGCCGGGCGAGCTGGTCCATGGTGATTCCGGCGTGCACTTTCCGGCACGCATCGGTTCGTTTTCGCGCTTCTCCGGTTACCAGTACGACAAGCGCGGTCGCGACATCTCGGTGGGCTACAACGGTGACATCCCGTCGGTGGTGACGGTGTATGTGTTCCCGGCCGAAGGGCAGGACATCGAGACCGCGCTGGTGGAGCAGAGCGCGGATGTGCTCACGGCCTATCCGGACGCGCAGGTGGTCGGGCGCCGCACCGTGCAGGTGACGCCGGAGGAAATCCCGGCCGAGGCGGTGTCATTCACGTTCTCCACCAATTTCCATGGCAAGCAGCAGCCGGTGCATTCCGAACTGGTGCTGGCGCGCCATGGCGAGCGCTTCATCAAGTACCGCATCACCTATCCGGAATCGATTGCCGATCTCGCGTCGGAAGATTCGGGCAAGTTCCTGCAGCATTTCAGCTGGGGTTCCGAGGCACTTGCGGACCCTTCGGGGGTGCGCGCGATTCGTTAAGATGGGCCGATGTTGCCGGCCCGCTTCGGACGCACTTTTCGCATCGCGTTGTCCGCGTGCCTCGCGGTGGTGCTCGCGGGCGCGGTCACCGGCGCCGAGGAGGGTGGTGAGCCCGCGACCGGGCCGGGTGCCGTCGAGGACGCCGGGCTGGCAGATGGCCAGCCTGTCGCGCCGACCGACGCGACCGGAGAGGCGCCGCCTGATCCGCCTCCCGCCGTGCAGCCGGAACAGCGCATCACCGAGGAAGGCGAGCTGATCCGGACCGAGGAGGTGGAGGAGCCTGACCTGGCCGAACTGCCGCTGTCGAATGCGGCGCGCGTGCGCCTGGATGCCGCGCGCGATTCGGTGGTGCTGGTGCGTGGCTTCTTCGGCAATGCCGCCAGCAGCGCCTTCCATGGCACCGGCTTCGCGGTGGATCGCGAAGGGTTCATCATCACCAACTACCACGTGGTGTCCGAGGCGGTGCTGCATCCGCGCCGCTTCCGGCTGGAATACCTCACTTCCGATGGGCGTCGTGGTCGCCTGCGGGTGTACGCCGTGGACGTGCGCAACGACCTGGCGGTGGTGAAGCCCGAGGAAGAGCTGAACCTGCCGCCGCTGCGCATCCGCACCGACATTCCGCGCGCCGGAGCGCGCGCTTATTCCATCGGCTTCCCGCTCAACCTCGGCCTGACCATCACCGAGGGCGTGGCCAACGGCGTGGTCGCCAGCGGCTTCGAGCAGCGCATCCACTACACCGGCGCGATCAACAGCGGCATGTCCGGCGGTCCGGCGCTGGATGCCGGCGGCACGGTGTATGGCGTGAATGTGTCGGTGGTGGCCGGGCGGCAGCTGGTGGGTTTCGTGGTGCCGGCACGGCATATCGCGCCGCTGCTGCGCCGGGCGCTGGCGCCGCTGGATGAATCGCGCAGCCCGACCCAGCTGCGCGGCATGATCGCGCAGCAGGCGCTGGCCTTCCAGCAGACGGTGCTTGATCCCTGGCCGCAGGATTCCCAGTCGCAGGCCGCGCGCTGGCAGTCCATCTTCAATTACCGCCTGCCGACGCGCATCGGCCCGGCCTTCGACTGCACCACCACCGGCAGCAGCGAGGCGCGCGATGGCGTGCAGACCGAGACCGTGTCGTGCTCGGCGCGCACCGGCGTGCTGCTGCTGCTTGACCTGGAAGTGGGCAGCATTTCCTTCCAGCACCGGGTGGTGCGGGCGCAGGGGCTGCACGGCCTGCAGTTCGCGCGGCGCGTGAACGACCTCGCGGCCGGGCTGGTGCGGCAGGGATCGGCACGACATGTCGCGCCCTTTGCCTGCCGCAATGCGCTGGTGGCGCTGGATGGCTTTGATGCGCGCGTCAGCACCTGCGCGCGCCAGTACCGCCTGTTCGCCGATCTTTATGACCTCGCCATCACCGTCACCAGCATCAACAGCGACGAGCAGGCGGTGGTCAGTCAGCTGGACCTGCGCGGCGTGAACTTCGAGGCCGGCATGCAGTTCGTGCGGCGTTACCTGGGGGCCATGCAATGGAACCCGTGATGCTGCTGGAAGTGCTGGATGACCACGGCGATGTGGTGCTGCGGCAGCGATTCATCGGTGAACACAGCCAGTGCCGCATCGGCCGCAGCCTCGGCTGCGACATTCCCGTCGATGATCCCTTTGCCGCGCCCGAGCATGCGTTGCTGACGCTGCAGGCCGATGGTCGCGTGCATGTGCAGGACCTGGGCTCGCGCAACGGCGTGCGCCTGGCGCGCGGCCGGCGCGTCGACCCGCAGCGGGGCATCACCATCGGCAGCGGCGAGCTGAGCATCGGTCGCACGCGCATCCGCGTGCGCACCAGCAGCCAGGCACTGGCGCCCGAGAAGCTCTTCCGCCGCGACCTGCTGCAGGTGTACCGCACGCCGATCGCACTGGGCGGCGTGGCGTTGTGCATGGCCTTCGCCATCCTGATGGCGTGGATCGTCGCGCCCACGCAGCTCACCGAGGCAGTGCTGGTGGCCGTGTTGTCCGCCGCGGGCGCGCTGGGCATCTGGGCCGGCGCCTGGGCACTGGTATCACGCCTCACCGTCGGCGCCTGGCAGCTGCGCGTGCACCTGGCGCTGGCCTCGATCTGTCTTGCGCTGTGGGCCTGGGGCTGGTGGCTCTACGGCCTTGCGATGTTCGCGCTGCAATGGCGGCGGCTGACGCCGGTGGCCATCGCGCTGGCGGCGCTGGTGGCATTCGTCATCGCCTGGCGGCACCTGCGTTATGCCACGCGCATGCGGCGCGTGTTCACGCTGGCGCTGGCATTGCTGGCGCCGTTGCTGGGCGGGGGTGTGGGGTGGCTGGTGGACCAGCAGCTGGATCCGCGCACGGTGAATCGCGTGGTGCAGGGGCCGGCGATCCAGCCGCCGTCGGTGCGCGTTTCACCGAGCCTCGACCTGGACGACTATCTCAGCGATGTGGCCGAACTGAAGCGCGAGGCCAACCGCAACCGCCAGCAGTCGTTGCTGGCCTCACCCATCCTCGACGAAGAGGACTGATCAGGGCAGCTCGTAGGGCAGCGGCAGCTGGGTGACGGTGAGCACCGGGCCCTCCGCCGGTTCACCGGGCGCAGCCTCCTGTGCCTGGCCGGGCAGGGTGGTCACCGCCAGGAACTGCTGGCCGCCGGTTTCGCCCGGCGCGGCCATCACGATCTGCGCGCTGCGGCCGTCGGACAGCAGCACCTTCGCGCCCGGCGCCAGCCATTCCTCCGATTCAGTCGCGAAGCGCTGCATGCGCCTTTTCACCTGGCCGCGGAAATGCGCGCGCGCGATCACTTCCTGGCCGGTGTAGCAGCCCTTGCGGAAGGACACCGCATCGATCAGGTCGAGGTTCAGCATCTGCGCCACGAACAGGCCGCTGGTGGCGGGGCGCAATTCGGGAATGCCGGCGGCGATGTCATCCAGGCGCCACAGGTCGCGCGGTTCCGGATCGCCCTCGGGCAGGGGTTCGCCGCGCGGTGCCACCACCATGAACCGCTCACCCAGGGCGTCCATCGGCATGGCCAGGCGGGTGCTGACGGCGGCCACGGCATCGGGACCGGCCACGCCGTAGATGCGCCAGCTGGTGCCGGCATCATTCAGCGTCACGCGCGAGCGCAGCACATAACGCGCCAGCAGGTTGCGGACGGTTTCGGCCTGTTCCAGCGGCAGCACCAGCAGCAGCTGGTCCGGTGCCAGGCGCAGGACGCGCAGCACGGCCAGGCAACGGCCCTGCGGGTTGTGCAGGCCGGCCAGCAGCGCGCCATGTTCCTCGAGGCGGCCGAGGTCCTGGGAAAGCTGGCCCTGCAGGAAATCGACCGCACCGGCGCCGCGGACGCCGATGGCGGTCAGGTCATCAAGTTTGGTCAGGTGTAGATCAGGCATGGGATATGAGCCGCCGCGGGCAGATTCTGGCACAATACATGCCCATGCAGCCTTTGGATCCACAGCCGGTCCCTGCGAATACGCAAGATTCGCCGGCCACCGCCGAAACACCGCCGCCGGTGCGGCGCGAGATCGGCGGCCCGACCGGGCCCGAGCCCACCCGCTACGGGGACTGGGAGCGCAAAGGTCGCTGCATCGACTTCTAGCAGGCAAGGCATGTCATCCCGACCGCTATCCCCGCATCTCTCGATCTACCGGTTCGCCTACACGATGGCGCTGTCCATCCTGCACCGGGCCACCGGAATCTTCCTCAGTCTCGGATTGTTGCTGCTGGTGGCGATGCTGGTCGCACTGGCGCAGGGCGAAGGCGCCTGGCAGCAGTTCCTCGGCTTCGCGCGCAGCTGGCCGGTGAAGCTGTGGCTGGTGCTTCTGCTGGTTGCCTTCTCCTACCATTTCGCCAACGGCATCCGTCACCTGGTCTGGGATACGGGCCGCGGGCTGGAACGCCACCAGGCGCGCGCCAGTGCCCGACTGGTCCTGGTCTTCACGGTGCTGGCCTCGGCCGGGCTGGTCTATCTCTTCTTCTTCACCGGTGGCACGCCATGAAAGACGGCAGCCAGGCATTGAGCAAGGTGCTGGGCCTGGGCTCGGCCCATGAGGGTGCGCACCACTGGCGCACGCAGCGGCTGACCGCGCTGGGACTGCTGCTGCTGGGTCCGTGGCTGCTGGTCTCGCTGCTGCTGCAGCCGGACTTCGAATACGCCACGCTGCGCGCCTGGGCGGCAAGCCTGGTCAACGGCACGCTGCTGGCCCTGCTCCTGATCGCCGCCTGCTGGCATTCACAGCTGGGCGTGCAGGTGGTCATTGAAGATTACGTGAAGGGCGGGGCGCGCATGGTGTCGCTGATCCTCAGCACCTTCGTGCACCTGCTGCTGGGCGCGCTGGGCATCCTGTCCATCGTGCGCCTGGTGCTGGGCGCCCCTCTGCAGGGATAAAAACATGTCGGCCTATACCTTCATCGATCACACCCACGACGTGCTGGTGGTGGGAGCCGGTGGCGCGGGATTGCGCGCCACGCTGGGTCTTGCCGAAGCCGGCCTGACCACGGCCTGCATCAGCAAGGTCTTCCCCACCCGCAGCCACACGGTGGCCGCGCAGGGCGGCATCAGCGCCGCGCTGGCCAACATGGGCGAGGACGACTGGCGCTGGCACATGTATGACACCGTCAAGGGGTCCGACTGGCTGGGCGATCAGGACGCCATCGAATTCATGTGCAAGGAGGCGCCTGCCGCCGTGCTCGAACTGGAGCATTACGGCCTGCCGTTCTCGCGCACCGAGGAGGGCCGCATCTACCAGCGTCCCTTCGGCGGCATGACCACGCATTTCGGCAAGGGTGTGGCGCAGCGCACCTGCGCGGCGGCCGACCGCACCGGCCACGCGATGCTGCACACGCTCTACCAGCAGTCGATCCGCCACAAGGCCGAGTTCTTCATCGAATTCTTCGCCATCGACCTGATGTTCGAGCGCGGCGTCTGCCGCGGCGTGGTGGCGCTCGATCTTGCCACCGGCCAGCTGCATCGCTTCCGCGCGCACATGACCATCCTCGCCACCGGCGGGTATGGCCGTGCCTATTTCTCCTGCACCTCGGCGCACACCTGCACCGGTGACGGCGGCGGCATGGTGCTGCGCGCCGGCCTGCCGCTGCAGGACATGGAATTCGTGCAGTTCCATCCCACCGGCATCTATGGCGCCGGCTGCCTGATCACCGAAGGCGCGCGCGGCGAGGGTGGCTATGTCACCAACTCCCGTGGCGAGCGGTTCATGGAACGCTACGCGCCCAACGCCAAGGACCTGGCCTCGCGCGACGTGGTCAGCCGCGCGATGACCGTGGAGATCCGCGAAGGTCGCGGCGTGGGTCCGGAAGCGGACCACATCCACCTGCACCTGGAACACCTGGGACCGGAAGTCATCAAGGAACGCCTGCCCGGCATCGCCGAGACCGCGAAGATCTTCGCCGGTGTCGACGTGACCCGCGAGCCGATCCCGGTGCTGCCGACGGTCCACTACAACATGGGCGGAATCCCCTGCAATTACCACGGCGAAGTGGTCAATGGCAGCGCCGCCAACCCCGACACCATCGTGCCGGGCCTGATGGCGGTGGGCGAGGCGGCCTGCGTGTCGGTGCATGGCGCCAACCGCCTGGGCTCCAACTCGCTGCTCGACCTGGTGGTGTTCGGCCGCGAGGCCGCGCGCCATGCCGCCACGGTGGTGAAGCCGGGCACGCGCCATGCGCCGCTGGCGCCGGATGCGGCCGACTTTGCGGTGGCGCGCCTGGACAAGCTGCGCCATGCGCGCGGCGAGCGCAGCACCGCGCAGATCCGCCTGGAGATGCAGCGGACCATGCAGCGCGATGCCGCCGTGTTCCGCACCGCCTCGTCGCTGCAGGAGGGCGTGCAGAAGCTGGCCGCCACCTATGCCAGCTTCGCGCAGGTGAATGTCTCCGATCGCAGCCTGGTGTGGAACTCGGACCTGATCGAAACGATGGAGCTGGAGAACCTGCTGATGCAGGCCACGGCCACCATCGTGTCGGCCGAGAACCGCAAGGAAAGCCGCGGCGCGCATGCCCGCGAGGATTTCCCCGACCGGGATGACACCAACTGGCTCAAGCACAGCCTGTGCTGGGTGGATGCGGATGGATCCACCCGCATCGGCTACCGTCGCGTTCACCTGAACACTCTCACCAGCGACGTGGAAACCGTACCCCTGAAGGCGAGAACCTACTGATGGTCCAGCTCACCCTGCCCGCGAACTCGCGCATCAACAAGGACGGCAAGGAATACCGCAACCCGGACGCGAAGAAGCCGCTGACCTTCCGCATCTACCGCTACGACCCGGACAGCGGCGCGAACCCGCGCATCGACACCTATGAAGTCGACATGGCCGCCTGCGGCCCGATGGTCCTGGACGCGCTGATCAAGATCAAGAACGAGATCGATCCGACGCTGACCTTCCGCCGTTCCTGCCGCGAGGGCATCTGCGGTTCGTGCGCGATGAACATCGACGGCAAGAACACGCTGGCCTGCACCAAGGCCTGCAGCGACATCGAAGGCAGGGAAGTGCGCATCTATCCGCTGCCGCACATGCCGGTGGTGAAGGACCTGGTCCCCGACCTGACCAGGTTCTACGCGCAGTACGCGGCCGTGGAACCCTGGCTGATCTCGCATTCGCCGGCGCCCACCGATCGCGAGCGCCTGCAGTCGAAGGAGGACCAGGAGAAGCTCGACCGTCCGTCGGCCTGCATCCTGTGCGCCTGCTGCTCCACTTCCTGCCCCAGCTACTGGTGGAACTCCGACCGGTACCTGGGGCCGGCGGCGCTGCTGGCGGCCTATCGCTGGATCGTCGACAGCCGTGACGATGCCGCGGGCGAACGCCTTGATGCGCTCGAGGATCCGTTCCGCCTGTATCGCTGCCACACCATCATGAACTGCACCGAGGCCTGCCCGAAGGACCTCAATCCGGCCAAGGCGATCGCCGAGATCAAGCGCATGATCGACCAGCGCCGCAACTGAAGATGGATGCCACCGCAGGGCGGCTGGCCTGGCGCTGCCGCCGCGGCATGAAGGAGCTGGACCTGCTGCTGACGCGCTACCTGCGCGAAAGCTGGCCGGCAGCCGATGCGGCGGAGAAGGCCGCCTTCGAGCGGCTGCTGGAACTGCCCGACCCGGTGCTGGCCGATTACGTGTTCGGCCGCGATGCCCCGGAAGATGCCGGCATCGCCGCAGTGCTGGCGAAACTGGCACCCGTGCCGGCGCGCTAGCGCCAGCATCCGGCTACCGCCAGGCAGCTAAAAAACGGTGGGTGTCTCCACCCACCGAGGGACTGATGCCGGCCTCGGGGGTGCAGGTCGACTCAGCTAGGGCCCTCGCTGAATACGCGTCTTCCGGGCGCGGAAGCAATCGGCTGATCACTTATCACCTGCCGGTTCCGGCAATTCCGGCGTCCGCGGCGGGAAAGGTCATGGGTCGCCGCCCCTCAGGCAGGCCCGCGCCGGGAGCGCACCACACCATCGACCGCATAGACGATCAGTGCCGCCCAGATGCAGGCGAAGCCGATGGCGCGCGCGCGATCGAAGGGTTCGTGAAACAGCAGCACGGCAGTGAGCAACTGCAGCGTCGGCGCCAGGTACTGCATGATGCCGACGGTGGCATAGGGCAGGCGGCGCGCGCCGAACGAGAACAGGAACAACGGGATCGCGGTGATCGCGCCGCTGAGCACCAGCAGCAGGTCCACCGGCAGGCCTTCATGGCCCATCGACCCCTGGCCGGTGGCCGCGGCCCACAGCAGGTAGCCGATGGCCACCGGCGCCAGCAATGCGGTTTCCACCGCCAGTCCCGGCAGCGCCTCGACATGCGCGGTCTTGCGGATGAAGCCGTAGAAACCGAAGGAGATCGCCAGCGCCAGCGCGATCCACGGCAGGCGGCCGGCCGTCACGGTGAGGTACACCACGCCCAGCGCGGCAAGTCCGACCGCCACCCACTGCGCGCGGTTCAGCCGTTCGTGCAGCAGCACCACGCCCAGCAGCACGTTCACCAGCGGGTTGATGAAATAGCCGAGGCTGGTCTCCACCACATGGTCATTGGCCACTGCCCACACGAACACCAGCCAGTTGACCGTGATCAGCAGAGCGGTGACGGTCAGTCGCCACAGCACGTCGCGGCGCGCGAACACCTGGCGCAGCTCGCCGAACTCGCCACGCAACGCCATCAGGCCGAGCACGAACACGCAGGCCCAGGCGACGCGATGCGCCACCAGCTGCAGCGCCGGCACCACGGCCAGTGCGCGCAGGTACAGCGGGAACAATCCCCACATGGCAAAGGCGCCGAGGGTGGCGGGCATGCCACCGCGCGCGCGGGCCAGGGCAGGGGGAGCTGCCACTTCGGCAGCGGAACTCATGATGCGGAACAACGGGCGTCGGTCATGTGCGCAATGATGCCGCTTGCGCAGCCCGTACGTCCTCTCCCGTTCGGGATGGATCAATCCGGCTGCATGCGGCAGATATGCACCGGGTCAGGCGGTGCGCACCGTCGTATTCATGCGGCATGCGGGCGAGGTCGGGTCGGTACGGCAGGGTGTTTTTCGCGTGGCTGGCGCGCAGCCTCGTGCAAGCCTGGCGTGAATCGCCGCCGCTGCCGCGGCCGTCCCGTGCCGGGCTCGATATCCCGCTGCGGCCATCGCCATTGCTGCGGCACCTGGCCCGCGGCTTCGGTGCTGCGCAGCTGCTGTTCGCGATCGAGCTGGGAGTGCTGCGCCATGCGGTGGCGGCCGTGATGGTGCTGGGGCTGGTGCTGCTGCCGCGCATGGCAATGCGATGGCGCGGTGATGTTTCAGCGGCGACACTGCGTCGCCTGCTGCTGGCCGCCGACGGCCGCATCCACCTGCTGACGGCGCGTGGGCAGATACAGGAGGTGCAGCTGGCGGGTTCCAGCCTGCGCCTCGGGGCATGGCTGTTGCTCGGCCTGCGCGGCAGTGCCGGCATGCACCGGCTGCTGCTCGGTCCCGACAACGTCGCGCCCGCGGATCTCGCCGCCCTGCGGCGGCGGCTGCTGCGGGTGGACCAGGCCGCGCAGGCGGTGGCGCCGGGCCTCGCCGAGCAGCTCTCCCGGCGGATGCGCCAGCCGGAGCCGGAGCAGGGTGCTGCAACGCCACACCGAAGCGGCCAGAGCGTTCCGCAAGTGCGTTAAACTGGGGCATTACCGCGGGGAGCCGACAACTGCCTTGAACAGTCACGGAATTTTCTCTTCCTCGCCTGTCGTCCCCGAACTTTTCTGCGTTGCCGGGGTCCATCTGACAGGCATGCCGGGCAACCGCCGGGCGCGGGAACCCTGGGATGGCGGATGAGTCTGGACACCGGTGACCTCGGGCTGGTCCAGCGGGTCCAGAAAGGTGACAAGAGCGCCTTCGACCTTCTGGTCCGCAAGTACCAGCACAAGGTAGTGAAACTCGTTTCACGCTACCTGCGGGATCCGGCCGACGCGGAGGATGTGGCGCAGGAGGCGTTCATCAAGGCATACCGGGCACTGCCCCAGTTCCGGGGGGACAGCGCCTTCTATACCTGGCTCTACCGGATTGCGATCAACACCGCCAAGAATGCGCTGGTGTCGCGTGATCGCAATCCAGTGGAGTTCGACCTGGACCTGCAGAACGTCGAGGAATCGCACGCCATGCAGGCGCGGCTGGCCGATCCGGATACGCCGGAGAGCCTGCTGGCGACCGAGGAGATCCGCGCCACGGTGAATCGGGCCATTGAAGCCCTGCCCGAGGACCTGCGCACGGCAATCGTGCTGCGCGAGCTGGAAGGGCTGAGTTACGAGGACATCGCGCAGGCGATGGACTGTCCGGTCGGCACCGTGCGGTCGCGGATCTTCCGCGCCCGCGAGGCCATCGACCGGAAATTGTCGGAAGTGTTCGAAGGCGGCCTGGGCCGCGCCGAGGAGTCTGGATGAGCGAGCAGGAACGTATCAGTCAGTTGTCCGCCTTGTTCGACGGCGAACTGCCGCAGCACCAGGCGGAAATGGTGATCCGGCGCGCACTGAAGGACCCGGGCACCCGGACCAGCTGGGAGCGCTATGCGCTGATCGGCGCGTGCCTGCGCAACGAGCCGCTGTCCACCACGGTCAGCGTGGCCGACCGCGTGCAGGCGCGCCTGGCCGGCGAACGCGAACTCAACGTCACCACGTTGCCGGTGCGCGAAAAGGTCGCCGGCAGCGCCGCGGCCAATGCCTCGCGTTTTTCGATGTTCGGACGCGGCGCGCTCGGCGGCGCCATCGCGGCCAGCGTGGCCATGATGGCCGTGTTCCTGGTGCGCGGCGTGGATGCATCGGGCGAAGCCGGCGCGCTGCTGGCGCAGAACGATGCGGCCGATGTGCAGGGATACACCACGCCGGGCGAGAACTCGCCGGCGCAGCGGCGGATGGTCGATGCCTCGCTGGGTTACTATCTGATCGCGCATAGCGAGGAGGCCGCTTCGGCGCTGAGGTCCGACTACGACCTCGTCCCCGACGGCGTGGAGCTCACCGAGGACGAAATCAGCGCTTGGCGCTAGGTCGGGGATGACGCAGCTGACAAGACGGAGCATGGCGACGCGCCTCACCGGCGTGGCGCTGCTGGCGCTGATGGGATCAGCCCGGGCGGGCCAGGATGAAACGCGCGCCTGGATCCAGCGCATGAACCATGCGGTGGTGAACCGCAACTACGACGGCGCCTTCACGCAGCTGTTCGGCAACCAGACGCAGGTGTTCCGCATCGTCCATCGCATGCAGGATGGCGTGATGGTCGAGCGCATCATCTCGGCCGATGGTTCCGGCTATGAGCAGAAGCGGCAGGGTGCGCGCTGGGCCGAATTCCGCCCCAGGGACAAACTCGTGGTGGTGGCCGAGCGCAACCGCAGCTTCGGCCATTTCCCGGCGCTGAACGGCATCGACCGCAACACCTACAACTTCTACGACATGCGCACCGTCGGCCCGACGCGCCTGCTCGGCCGCGACGTGCAGGTGGTGCAGATCGAGCCGAAGGACAACCTGCGCTTCGGCTTCCGCCTGTGGCTCGACCGCGAGAGCGCCTTGCCGCTGAAGATCCAGCGCACCACGCTCGATGGCAAGGTGCTCAAGGAGATCGCCTTCATCAGCCCGCCGGCGCTGCGCGAGACCATCTCCGACGAAGAGCTGAAGGTGGCCATCGACACCCGCGGCTTCCGCATCTTCAGCACCGAGAAGAGCACGCCGATGCACAACCCGGAGCTGCCGCGCGCCTATCGGCTGGCACCGGAACTGCTGCCGGCCGGTTACCGCTCGCGCATCTTCAATTCGCCCGAAGAGGAACAGCGCGCCGTCGGGCCGCGTTCCCGTTTCATCGTGTCCGACGGGGTCTCCTGGGGTGAGGTGTTCATCTCGCCGCTGAGCGGTCCCGCCGCCGGCAAGGACAGCACCAGTTCCGCCAGCGGACCGCTGGCCATCCACCGGCTGCGCCTGTCCGATGTGCAGGTGGTGGTGATGGGCGAGATGCCGCAGGCCACCGCCCGGGCCATCGCCGAGGCTGTCCGGCCTGAGTGACGCGAACCCGCCCCTGGTCCTGCTGACCCGCCCGGAGTGCGGGCTGTGCGAGGACTTTGAAGCCGGGCTGCTGGAACTGGCCCGGGAGATGACCCTGCCGCCGGTGCGCAAGGTCGACGTCGACTCCGATCCCGAGCTGGCCCGCCGCTACGGCCTCGATATCCCGGTGCTGCTGTGGGGCGGGGCCAAGGTCTGCCAGCACCGGCTCGACCGGGCGGAACTGGTCCGGCTGCTCCGGCCGCGATAGCCGGCACGTTGGGCGGTTTTCGCATCAGGTAGAATGCCGGGTCGTTTTCCGACCCAACTCCGGGCCACAAATTGTCCAGCGAACTCTCCGCAATCCGCAATTTCTCCATCATTGCCCACGTCGACCATGGCAAATCCACGCTCGCCGACCGCCTGATCCAGATCTGCGGCGGTCTTGCCGACCGCGAGATGCAGTCCCAGGTGCTCGACAACATGGCCCTGGAGCGTGAGCGCGGCATCACCATCAAGGCGCAGAGCGTGACGCTCTTCTACCAGGCACCGGACGGGCAGCGTTACCAGCTGAACCTGATCGACACCCCGGGCCACGTCGACTTCTCCTATGAGGTGTCGCGCAGCCTGGCCGCCTGCGAAGGCGCGCTGCTGGTGGTGGATGCCGCCCAGGGCGTCGAGGCGCAGAGCGTCGCCAATTGCTACACCGCGCTCGAGCAGGGGCTCGAGGTCGTGCCGGTCCTGAACAAGATCGACCTGCCGTCGGCCGAACCGGAACGCGTGATCCGCGAGATCGGCGACATCATCGGCATCGATGCACAGGACGCGGTGCGCGTTTCGGCCAAGACCGGCGAGAACGTGCCCGAGCTGCTCGAGGAGCTGGTGAAGCGCATCCCGCCGCCGTCCGGCGACCGTGATGGCCCGCTGCAGGCGCTGATCATCGATTCCTGGTTCGACAACTACGTCGGCGTGGTGTCGCTGGTGCGCGTGGTCAACGGCACGCTCAAGTCCGGCGACAAGATCCGCATGATGTCCACCGGTCGCTCGCACCTGGTGGACAAGCTCGGCCGCTTCACGCCCAAGTCGGTGGTGCTGCCGCAGCTGGCGGCCGGCGAGGTGGGTTTCGTGGTGGCCGGCATCAAGGAGATCGACGGCGCGCCGGTGGGCGACACCATCACCGGCGATTCCAAGCCGGCCTCCGAGCCGCTGCCCGGCTTCAAGAAGGTGCAGCCGCGCGTGTTCGCCGGCCTGTTCCCGGTCAACACCGAGGACTACGAGGCCTTCCGTGACGCGCTGGCCAAGCTGCGCCTGAACGACTCGGCGCTGCATTACGAGCCGGAGGTGTCCACCGCGCTGGGCTTCGGCTTCCGCGTCGGCTTCCTCGGCCTGCTGCATATGGACATCGTGCAGGAGCGGCTGGAGCGCGAATACAACCTGACGCTGATCACCAGTGCGCCGACGGTGGTGTACGAGGTGGAGAAGACCGACGGTTCGCTGGTCTATGTCGACAACCCTGCGCGCCTGCCGCCGCAGAACGAGATCATGGACCTGCGCGAGCCCATCATCATCGCCAACATCCTGGTCCCGCCGGAGCACGTGGGTGGCGTTCTGCAGCTGTGCAGCGAGAAGCGCGGCGTGCAGAAGAAGATGCTCTACATGGGCACGCAGGTGTCGCTGCAGTACGAGCTGCCGCTGGCCGAGGTGGTGCTCGACTTCTTCGACCGCCTGAAGAGCGTCAGCCGCGGTTATGCCTCGTTCGATTACGAATTCAGCCACTTCGCCAGCGCGCCGCTGGTGAAGCTGGACATCCTGATCAACGGCGACAAGGTCGATGCGCTGTCCATCATCGTGCACAAGGACGCGGCCTATCACCGCGGCCGCGAGCTGGTGGACAAGATGCAGGAGCTGATCCCGCGGCAGATGTTCGAGGTGGCGGTGCAGGCGGCCATCGGCACGCATGTGATCGCGCGCGCCTCGGTGAAGGCGCTGCGCAAGAACGTGCTGGCCAAGTGCTACGGCGGCGACGTGTCGCGCAAGCGCAAGCTCCTCGAGAAGCAGAAGGAAGGCAAGAAACGCATGAAGCAGGTAGGCTCGGTGGAGATCCCGCAGGAGGCCTTCCTGGCGGTGCTGAAGGTCGGCAAGAAGTAAGGACCCGAGAGAAGTGTTCGAGCAGATCATCCTGGTGCTGTCGTGGCTGGCGTGGCCGCTGCTGGCCATTGCCGTGGTGGACGACTGGTTCCTGCGTCCATATCGTCGCCTTGCCACGCTGCCGGCGGAATACACCGACCCGCCGCTGATGAAGGCGGTATACACCCTGCTGCCCATCGTGCTGGTGGCCGGCGCCCTGCGCCTGTTCCGTTCCGAGCGGCTCGACTTCGCGCTGGTGCTGGTGGTGATCTCGGTGGTCGGCGGGCTCATATGGGCCATCGACCACTGGCTGCTGGGCCCGGCGCGCCGCCGCGCGCTGGTGAAGAAGGGCCACAAGTCCGATGCGGTTCCCGAGCCGACCGTGGTCGACTATGCCCGCAGCATGGTGCCGGTGGTGGTGGTGGTGCTGGTGCTGCGCTCTTTCCTGTTCGAGCCGTTCCGCATTCCCTCCGACTCGATGATGCCGACGCTGCACGACGGCGATTTCATCCTGGTCAACAAGTTCAGCTATGGCCTGCGCCTGCCGGTGATCAACCGCAAGGTGCTCGAACTGGGCGAACCGCAGCGCGGCGATGTGGTGGTGTTCCGCTACCCGCTGGAGCCGAAGGTGAACTACATCAAGCGCGTGGTGGGCCTGCCCGGCGATCGCGTGCGGGTGGAGAACGACCGGATCTACGTCAACGGCGAGCCGCTGCCGGAGATCGACCTGGGCCGCTACAGCGACGGCTGCTACCTGAACATGCGCCTCACCGAGGTGCGCATCGGCGAGCATGTGCACCGGGCGCTGTCCTGCCGCAGCCCCGATTCGCTGGCCAGCTTCATGCCCCTGCCGGGCTGTGACCGCAACATCGGCCGCAGCTATCCGTGTGACGAAGATCCCGATTTGCTTGCCCGGCCGGGTGTTTTCGACCGCGGGGATGCGCCGGAAGTGGTGGTGCCCGCTGGCAACTACCTGATGATCGGTGATAATCGCGACAACAGCGAGGACGGGCGTTACTGGAGCCGGGATGGCCGGACCTGGGGATTCGTCCCGGAAGAAAACCTCGTCGGCAGCGCCCGTCGCGTGTGGTTCAACTTCGACTGGGACCGGACCGGCTGGCGCAAGATCGACTGGGGCCGCATTGGTCAGCGCATCGACTAGGGCAGAGGTCTCGAACATGCACAAGCGTCAGGCAGGCATCACGTTCATCGGCTGGCTGGTCCTGCTGGTCCCGGTGGCCATCGTCGTCTACATGGCGATCCGCCTGGTGCCCATCTACCTGAACCACATGAAGGTCACCAATGCCGTGCAGCAGGCGGCCGAGGAAAGCCGCATCGAAGGCGGCGCGGTCAGCCCCACCGCCGTGCGCAGCTCGATCTCGCGCCGCTTCGATGTCGAGGGCGTCACCGACCCGCGGCTGGAGCAGATCCGCGTGGCCCGCGATGGCGACGAGTGGGTGATCGAGGTGAGCTACGACCGCACCGCGGCGTTGTTCGGCGACATCAGCCTGCTGGTCACGTTCGACAAGCGTGTGGTCATCAAATAATCCGCAGGCTCGATCCATGAATGCGCCGGTGCAGGCGCGCGCCGGCGACGGGGCCATCGCGGCCTGGTTGCGCAAGCTGCTCGGTCGTGACGTGCAGCAGCCGGAACTGTATCGCGCGGCATTGACCCACCGCAGCGCCCAGCAGGACAACAACGAACGACTCGAATTCCTCGGTGACGCCGTGCTCGGCATGGTGATTGCCGAGGAGCTGTTCCGGCGTTTTCCCACCGGCAACGAGGGCGACCTGAGCCGCCTGCGCGCGCGCCTGGTGAGCAGTGCGCCGCTGGCGCAGATCGGTGCCGACATCGGCATCGGTGCGATGCTGCACCTGGGCAGCGGCGAACTGCGTTCGGGCGGGTTCCGCCGCGAGTCCATCCTCGCCGATGCCACCGAAGCCCTGTTCGGCGCCATCTATCTGGAGAGCGGACTCACGGAGGTGCGCGAGCTGATCCTGCGGCTGTATGCGCCGCAGCTGCAGTCCTTGAAGCTGGAGTCCGGGCTGAAGGATGCCAAGACGCGCCTGCAGGAACTGCTGCAGGGCCGCGGTGAATCATTGCCGGTGTACGTGCTCGAAAGCGCCGTCGGCGAACCCCATGAACAGGTATTCACGGTGCGTTGCCAGGCGAAGCTTGCCGGCGGCGAGGCCCTGGAAGCCACCGGCACCGGTTCGAGCCGGCGTCGCGCCGAACAGCAGGCGGCCGAGACCCTGCTGGCACAACTGGAAGAGAGGTGGCGCAAGTGAGCCCGCAAACCCAGGGAGAGACCCCGCACCGCGCCGGCTTTGCCGCGCTGATCGGCCGCCCCAATGTGGGCAAGTCGACGCTGTTGAACGCCCTGATCGGCAGCAAGGTGTCGATCGTGACGCCCAAGCCGCAGACCACGCGGCATCGCGTGCTGGGACTGGTGAACCGTGCCGATGCGCAGATCGCCTTCGTCGATACGCCAGGCCTGCATCGGCAGGAGGGGCGGGCACTGAACCGCGCGATGAACCGCGCCGCCGCGGCCGCCGCGATGGATGCCGACCTGATCCTCTATGTGGTCGAGGCGCTGCGCTTCGGCGACGAGGATGAACTGGCCCTGCAGCGCGCCAGCGCCGCCGGCCGCCCGGTGATCGCGGTGGTGAACAAGGTGGACCGCGTGCATCCGCGCGACAAGCTGCTGCCGTTCCTGTCGAAGCTGGCGACCCGGCATGAATTCGCCGACATCATCCCGCTGTCGGCGATGGATGCCGCCGATGCGCGCCGCCTCGTCGACCTGATCGTGCGGCACCTGCCCGAATCACCGCCGATGTTCCCGCCGGAACAGGTCACCGACCGCAGCCAGAATTTCCGCATCGCCGAGATCATCCGCGAGAAGCTGACGCTGGAGCTCAACGAGGAGCTGCCCTATGGCATCGCCGTGGAGGTCGAGGCCACCGGTGAGGAGGCCGACGGCCAGCTGGTGGTGTCGGCGGTGATCTGGGTCGACCGTCCCGGCCACAAGCCCATCGTGATCGGCGCGCGTGGCGAGCGCCTCAAGCGTGTCGGTTCGGCGGCCCGCCGCGAACTGAACGAGCTGCTCGGCCGGCGCCTGCACCTGCAATTGTGGGTGAAGGTCCGCGAGGACTGGGCCGACAGCGCGGCGGCACTGCGGCAGCTGGGCGTGGACACCGAATAAGCCATGCAGCGCGCCGAGCTCGTGCCGGCCTATGTGCTGCATCGTCGCCCCTGGGAGGAGAACGGCAGCATCGTCGAGCTGTTCACCGCCACCCATGGCAGGCTGTCGGTGTTCGCGCGTGGCGTGCGCGGCAGCCAGTCGCGCCTGGCACCGGTGCTGCAGCCATTCGTGCCGCTGCTGGTGTCCTGGGCCGGGCGCGGCGAGGCGCCACGCCTGACCGGCGCCGAGGTCGACCATGCAGCGGCACCGGCCCAGCCGATGCCCGCGGCACACCTGATGTCCGCCTGGTATTGCTCGGAACTGGTGCTGACCCTCACGGCGCGCCATGATCCGCAGCCGGAACTGTTCGCCTGCTACCGTGAGGCGCTGGCGGGACTGCGCGGCGCCTCGCAGGAGCGGGTGCTGCGGCTGTTCGAGAAACGCATGCTCGACCTGCTGGGGTATGGCATCGAGGGCCTCGATGAGGCGCGTTTCGACGATCCGGAGGAACTGGAACGCCTGCGCCCGCTGCTGCGTGCGCGCATGGCGCAGTGCCTGGAGGGCAGGGGATTGCGCACCCGCGACGTGGCGCGCTCATTGAAGCAGTTTGAACGAGGCTGGCAGGGGCTGGACCGATGAATCCGAAGGCGATCGCACTGGGTGTCAACGTGGACCATGTGGGAACGGTGCGCAATGCGCGCCGCGCGCGGCATCCGGACCCGGTCCATGCAGCGCTGGTGGCCGAGCAGGCCGGCGCCGACAGCATCACCATGCACCTGCGCGAGGACCGTCGCCACATCATCGACCGCGACGTGTTCACGCTGCAGGAGATGATGCACACGCACCTGAACCTGGAGATGGCCGCCACCGCCGAGATGCTCGACATCGCCACGCGGTTGAAGCCGGCCGACTGCTGCCTGGTGCCCGAGAAACGCGCCGAGCTGACCACCGAGGGGGGGCTCGACGTGATCTCGCAGAAGCCGGCGCTGGTCGATGCCGTGGCGCGGCTGAAGGATGCCGGCATCCGCGTGTCGCTGTTCATCGATCCGGAGCCGAAGCAGATTGCCGCCGCCCGCGAGGTGGGCGCCTCGGTGATCGAACTGCACACGGGCGTGTATGCCGAACGCAGCGGCGCGGCCCGCGCGCATGAGCTGGACCGGTTGCGCACCGCCTGCCGCGAGGCACGCGCGCTGGGCCTCACCGTGCATGCCGGCCACGGCCTCGACTACCACAATGTGCAGCCGGTGGCCGCGATCACCGACATCGTCGAGCTGAACATCGGTTACGCCATCGTCGGCCGCGCGCTGTTCTCCGGCTTCGCCGAAGCCGTGCGCGAGATGAAGGCGCTGATGCAGGCCGCGCGCGCATGAACCAGCTCGTGTTCGACATCGAGACCGTGCCCGACGTGGACTACGGTCGCCGCGCACTGGGTCTGGAGAAGCTTTCCGACGCCGACGTGGCCACCGCGATGATGGCGCTGCGCCGCCAGCAGACCGGCAGCGATTTCCTGCCGCTGGAACAGCAGCGCGTGGTTTCGATCGCCTGCCTGCTGCGCCGGGGCGACACGCTGAGGCTGTGGAGCCTGGGCGATGAAAGCAGCGGCGAGGCGGAGCTGCTGGAACGTTTCTTCGACGGCATCGAGCGTTTCACCCCGGACCTGGTTTCCTGGAACGGCAGCGGCTTCGACCTGCCGGTGATGCATTACCGCTGCATGCTGCACGGCGTGCGTGCCGCCCGTTACTGGGAGACCGGCGACGAGGACACCGCCTTCCGCTACAACAACTACCTGGGGCGCTTCCACTGGCGCCACATGGACCTGATGGATGTGCTGTCCGGCTTCCAGGGCAGGGGCCGTGTCTCGCTGTCGAGCATGGCGCTGCTGCTGGGCCTGCCGGGCAAGCTGGGATTCTCCGGCGCGCAGGTCTGGGATGCCTGGCAGGCCGGCAATGTCAGCGGCATCCGCAACTACTGCGAGACCGACGTCCTGAATACCTATCTTGTGCTGCTCCATTTCGAGCGCATGCGCGGCCGCCTGACCCCCGAGGGCTTCGACTTCGAATGCCAGCGCGTGCGCGAGTTCCTGGCCGCCTCCGAGGCGCCCCATCACCGTGAGTTCCTTGCCGCATGGCCCGCAACGCCGCAGTCGTGAGCACCGCGGCCACCGGCCGCGTCGAATCGCTGAACCATGATGGCTGGGGTGTGGTGCGCGATGCCGGCAAGACCGTGTTCGTGGCCGGCGCGCTGCCGGGCGAGCTGGTGGAATATCGCATCCGCCGTCGCCAGCGCAGCCATGACGAGGCCGAGCTCATCACCGTGCTCGAGGCCGCGCCCGACCGCATCGAACCGCATTGCCGGCATTTCGGCCTGTGCGGCGGCTGCGCGCTGCAGCACCTCGCCCCTGAATCGCAGATGAAGGTGAAGGAGCAGGGCCTGCGCGAAGCCCTGCGCCGCATCGGCAAGGTCGAACCGCAGGAGTGGCTGCCGCCGTTGTCGGCCGATCCGTGGGGCTATCGCCGCCGCGCGCGCCTCGGCGCGCGTTTCGTGCACAGCAAGGGCCGCTCGCTGGTCGGCTTCCGCGAGAAGATGAGCAGCTATGTCGCCGAGGTCGAGCAGTGTCCGGTGCTGCACCCGAAGGTGGGCACGCTGATCGGCGAGCTGTCGAAGCTGGTCACGCAGCTGTCCATTCCCACCCGCATCCCGCAGGTGGAGGTGGCCGTCGGTGATGCGCTGACCGTGCTGGTGCTGCGTGTGCTCGAGCCGCTGAACGAGGCCGATCACCAGCTGCTGGTCGATTTCGAGCGCCGGCACAACCTGCGCTTCCTGCTGCAGGCCGGTCGTCCCGACCAGCTGGTGCCGGTCCGCGGCGATGTGCCGCAGCTGTGGTACGAGCTGCCGCGCTATGGCGTGCGGCTGGACTTCGAGCCGGCCGACTTCATCCAGGTCAACGGCGAGATGAACGCGCGACTGGTCGACCGCGTGATCGAGCTGATGCAGCTGGACCAGGACTCGGTGGTGCTCGACCTGTTCTGCGGGCTGGGCAATTTCACGCTGCCGATCGCCACCCGCGCCGGGCGCGTGGTGGGCATCGAGGGTGAGCGGGGCCTGGTGGAGCGGGGTCGCGCCAATGCCGCGGCCAATTCACTCACCAATGCCACCTTCCATGTGGCCGACCTGGCCGGTGAAGGGGCGGTGGAGCGCTGCCTGGAACTCTCCGGGGGCAGCGGTTACACGCATGTGCTGGTCGATCCGCCCCGCACCGGCGCGATGGATGTGCTGCCGGCCCTGGCGAAACTGGCGCCGAAACGCCTCGCCTATGTGTCCTGCCACCCGGGCAGCCTCGCGCGTGACCTGGGAATTCTGGTAACGGAGCATGGTTTTTCCCTGCGCAGCGCAGGTATTGTCGACATGTTTCCGCACACGAGCCATGTGGAGTCGGTGGCCATCCTGGATGGGCCGGCGCCGAAGTCGAAGAAGCGAGGCAACAGGGACGCATGACGTTGGGACCTCTGATGGTCGATATCGCCGGCCGCGAACTGACCGCGGAGGACCGGGACGTGCTGCGTCACCCGCTGGTCGGCAGCGTGATCCTGTTCACGCGCAACTATGAGAACCCCGACCAGCTGGCCGCGCTGGTGGCCTCGATCCGCGCGCTGCGTTCGCCACCGCTGCTGGTGGCCGTGGACCACGAAGGCGGTCGGGTGCAGCGTTTCCGCGCCGGTTTCTCGGTGCTGCCGCCGATGCGTCGGGTGGGGCAGGAATACGACCTGGATACCCGCCAGGGCCTGGCGATGGCGCGGGCGCTGAACTGGCTGATGGCCGCCGAACTGCGCGCCGTCGGCATCGACTTCTCGTTCGCGCCCTGCGTCGACCTCGACTACGGCGTGTCCGAGATCATCGGTGACCGCGCCTTCCACAGCGACGCGCAGGTGGTCGCGAGCCTGGCCATCGCGGCCATCGGCGGCATGCGTGAGGCCGGCATGGCGGCCACGGCCAAGCATTTCCCGGGCCATGGCGCGGTGGTGGCCGACTCGCACCTGGCGCTGCCGGTGGACCGGCGCGAACTGGCCGACCTGACCCAGGACATGCTTCCGTACCGCCGCCTGATCGCCAACGAACTGGCGGCGGTGATGATGGCGCATGTGCTGTTCCCGCAGGTCGACTCGGTGCCGGCCAGCTTCTCGCGCCGCTTCGTCACCGGGATCCTGCGCGGCGACTTCGACTTCCGCGGCGTGGTGTTCGCGGATGACCTGACCATGGAAGGCGCCAGCGCGGTGGGCGGCATCGTCGAGCGCGCCGAGGCGGCGCTGGCCGCCGGCTGCGATGTGCTGCCGGTGTGCAACCGGCGCGAGAGCGTGATTGCGCTGCTCGATGGACTGCGTTCGGTGCCGGGACCTGCCAGCCAGGCCCGCATCCGGCTGATGCGCGGCCGCGAGGCCATGGATCGCGACGCGCTGCAGGCCTCCGACGCCTGGCGCCAGGCCCGCGAGTGGCTGCAGCGCTGCGAACGTCCCCCTGAACTCACCCTGACCTGAACATGCAGCAGATGGACCCCGCAGTTCTCCGGCAGGTTGTCGACCTGGCCCCCGAAGGCATCGCGATCTGCGATGCCCGCGCGGCGGACCAGCCCGTCATCCATGTGAATGCCGCCTTCGAGCTGATGACCGGCTACACGGCAGCCGAGATGCTGGGATCGAACCTGCGGCTGCTGCATGGCGCCGACGAGGACCAGCGATCCGTGGCCCGGTTGCAGCAGGCCATGCAGGCGCACGAAGCGGTGCGCGTGCTGCTGCGCAATTACCGCAAGAACGGCGAGCTGTTCTGGAACGAGCTGTCGGTGCAGCCGCTGCGCAACGCGCAGGGCGAGGTCACGCACCTGGTGGCCTACTGCCATGACATCACCGCGCGGCTGAAGCAGACCGAACGTCCCGAGGGCGTGCCGGTGTGGCTGCGCGAGGACCGGGTGACGGGACTTTCGTCGCAGGAATGGTTCCGTGAACTGCTGGCGCGTGAATGGCGCATCGCCCGCCGCGACAGCCAGCCGCTGACACTGGCGCTGTTCGATGTGGATGCGCTGGACGCCTACAACGCCACCTACGGGCGCACCGGCGGTGATGCCTGCCTGAAGCGCATCGCGCGCAGCATCGCCAGCGGCTTCCGTCGCGGCTCGGACGTGGTGGGCATGTGGCGCGAGGGCTGCATCGGCGTGCTGGCCGTGCACCGGGACGGACAGGGCGTGGGCCGCATCGTCGACCATGCCGCCGCCAATGTGCGCCGCATTGCCGACATGCGCATCCACCATCCGCGCTCGCCGCTGCAGAAATTCGTCACCGTCACCGCCAGCGTGGCCACGGTCACGCCCGACCGCGACGAGGAAGAAGCGCAGCGGCTGATCGAGCGCGCCGAGAAGGCGCTCACCGAAGCCAAGGATGTGATGCGCGGCGGCCTGAACCAGGCGCCGGATTGATCAGCCGCCGCTGACCACCGCGATCACGCCCACCGCGGGGTGATCGAAATACTGGATCTCGTCGGTCTTCACCTGCCGCACCTCGTCGATGCGGTAGCGCTTGCCGCCATCCTCGACCACCAGGTCGACGCCCAGGTGCAGGAAACGGCCGCGCTCGAAGATCACCTTGCCGGTCACGCCGGGGATGCCGAGGCGCGCCGTGGAGACACCGCGGCGGGAATTCCAGCTGGCCGGTTCCTGCCGCCACGAGGCCTGGCCGATCACGCGCATGCCATTGCGGTTCAGGCCGGTGGCCGCGCCGCCCAGCTTGCGTGAGGTGGCCGGCACCGGCACCACGTCATCGCCGCTGATCACAGGGCGAGGTGCGCTGGCGTCGAGCGCGCCGGCATCGCCGCCATGGCGGAACACGATGATCTCCACGGAGTAGGCGGGGGTGGTGGCCTGCGGCAGCGCGGGCAGTGCGAGGCCGAGCAGCGCGGCACCCAGCAGCAGGCGCCGGGCGATGCCTTGGGGCAACTTCATGCCATCAATTCTAGGGCAGCCGGACAGGCCTGTCATGGCGCGGCCGGCCGCAGCCGCTCCAGGATCGAGGCCGCCAGCTCGAAGCGTTTCGGCGGATCCGCGCCCAGCGCGATGCGCAGCTTCAGTTCGCCCTCCAGCTTCCAGATCCGGGGCTCGCGCTGGATCAGGCGGATCACATTGGCCGGGTCGACGCGGTTGTCGGCCTCGAACATGACGAAGCTGGCGGCCGGCCCCACGTCCAGGCGGCGGATGCCGGCCTCGCGGGCACGCTGCGTCAGGCGCGCCACCTGGAACAGGCGCTGCGCGGCTTCCGGCAGCGGGCCGAAGCGGTCGCCCACCTCGGTCTGCAGGTCATCGAGCGAGGCGGAATCCGGCGCCGCGGCGATGCGCTTGTACAGCGCCAGGCGGGTCTGCACGTCGGCGATGTAATCCGATGGCAGCAGTGCCGGCAGGTGCAGGTTCACCTCGGTGGCGGCGCTGCTGGCCGGGATGTCGGCCGGGTCCTTGCCGGCCTTCAGCGCGCGCACGGTGGCCTCGAGCATGTCCATGTACATCGTCAGGCCGACTTCGGACAGCTCGCCGCTCTGCGCCTCGCCGAGGTATTCACCGGCGCCGCGGATCTCCAGGTCGTGCGTGGCCAGCACGAAGCCCGAACCCAGTTCCTCCATCGACTCGATGGCCTCGAGGCGGCGCTGCGCGTCCTCGGACAGTGCCTTGATCGACGGCACCATCAGGTGCGCGAAGGCGCGGTGGTGCGAACGGCCGACACGGCCGCGCAACTGGTGCAGCTGCGCAAGGCCCAGGCGGTCGGCCTGGTTGATCAGGATGGTGTTGGCGGTGGGCACATCGATGCCGCTTTCAATGATCGTCGTGCACAGCAGGATGTCGAAGCGGCGATGGTAGAAGTCCACCATCAGCTGCTCCAGCTCGCGCTCGCGCATCTGGCCATGGCCGATGCGGATCTGCGCCTCGGGCACGATCTTCGCCAGGTCGGCCGCCACCTTCTCGATGGTGCTGATCTCGTTGTGGACGAAATACACCTGGCCGCCGCGGCGCAGCTCGCGCATCACCGCCTCGCGGATGGTGGGCGGATGCCACTCGCTCACCGTGGTGCGGATCGCCACGCGGCCGGCCGGCGGCGTGGTGATCAGGGAAAGGTCACGCAGGCCGCCCATCGCCATGTTCAGCGTGCGCGGGATCGGCGTCGCGGTCAGCGTCAGTACGTGCACTTCGGCACGCAGTTCCTTCAGGCGCT
>CAYNEX010000008.1:0-38498 GCA_964396335.1 uncultured Steroidobacteraceae bacterium
GCACCCCGGATCGAGCGCGCCTGTTCGAGCGGCGGGTTGCGCTGGTCACGGGCGGAGGCTCGGGAGCTGGCGCGGCCATCGCGAGGCTGTGCGCGTCGATGGGCGCCAACGTCATGGTGGCCGACATCGATTACGCCCTGGCAGGCCAGGTGGCAGCGGGCATCCGCGAGACCGGTGCGATGGCGCTGGCGCACCGCTGCGATGTGGCGCAGGAGGACCAGGTCAGCATGCTGCTGGAGCGGACCCTGCGCGAGTTCGGCGGCCTGGAATACGTGTTCAACGTGGCCGGCCCGTGGCTGGACGGCGACCCGCTCAACTACTGGTCGCGCATCGTCAACACCAACCTGCTGGGCACGATGCATGTGACCCGCCACGCCATCGACATCCTGAAAAAGCGCGGTGGCGCGGTGGTCAACGTGGCTGCCAGCGCGGCCATGGGCTTCGGCGATGGGGAGGGCGATCGTCCCGCATGGGTGGCGGCCAAGGCCGGCGTGCTGCGGCTCACCGCGGCGCTGCGCAACCTGCAGGAGCAGAAGATCCGCGTGAACTGCCTGGCGCCGGACCGCATCGATTCGCCCGAGGATTTCGCCCGCGCGGCGGTGGAGCTGGCGATGCGCGAGGATTACGCGGGGCGCGTGCTGCTGTACCGCTCGGCCAACGACCTCGAAGTGGTGGATTACGGCGACCCGGGCTATCGCATGGCCCACCCTGTGGCATGAAGACCATCGGCCATTTCATCGGCGGACGCATCGTTGATGCGGGCGCGCGCAAGGGCGAGGTGTTCAACCCGGCCACCGGCGAAGTCAGCGCCCGGGTGCTGATGGCCGACCAGGCCACCGTCGCTGCCGCGGTCCAGGCCGCCGCGGCAGCATGGCCCCGGTGGGCGGCCACCTCGGTGCTGCGGCGTGCGCGGGTGATGTTCCGTTTCCGCGAACTGCTCGAGACGCATCGTGGCGAGCTGGCCGCCGCCATCACGCGCGAGCACGGCAAGTTGCTGTCCGACGCCGACGGTGAAGTGACCCGTGGCATCGAGGTGGTGGAATTCGCCTGCGGCGCGCCGCGCCTGCTTTCCGGCCTGCATTCGGACAACATCGGCGGCGGCATCGACAACTGGAGCCTGCGCCAGCCGCTGGGCGTGGTGGCCGGCATCACGCCGTTCAATTTCCCGGTGATGGTGCCGATGTGGATGTTTCCGCCGGCGCTGGTCACCGGCAACACCTTCGTGCTGAAGCCCTCCGAGCGCGATCCTTCCGCCAGCCTGCTGCTGGCGGAACTGCTGCGCGAAGCGGGCCTGCCCGATGGCGTGTTCAATGTGGTGCAGGGCGACCGCGAGGCGGTGGATGCCTTGCTCGACCACGAGGAAGTGCGCGCGGTTTCGTTCGTGGGCTCGACGCCGATCGCCCGCCATGTGCATGCGCGCGCCACCGCCAGCGGCAAGCGCGCGCAGGCGCTGGGTGGCGCGAAAAACCACCTGGTCGCGATGCCCGATGCGGACCCGGACCTGGTGGCCGATGCGCTGGCCGGCGCCGCGTTCGGCTCCGCCGGCGAACGCTGCATGGCCATCTCGGTGCTGGTGGCCGTGGGTGATGCGGCCGATCGCATCCTGCCACGCGTGATCGAGCGCGCCCGCGTGCTGAAGGTCGGCGCCGGCGACCATGCCGACAGCCAGATGGGCCCGCTGGTGACAGCGGCGCACAAGGCGCGCGTCGATGGTTACATCGCGCGCGGCGTGGAAGAGGGCGCCCGCCTGCTGGTGGATGGCCGCGGCTGCAAGGTACCGGGGCTTGCGGGTGGATTCTTCACCGGCCCGACGGTGTTCGACCATGTGCTGCCATCGCACCAGATCTACCTCGAAGAGATCTTCGGTCCGGTGCTGTGCGTGTTGCGCGTACCGGACCTCGCCAGCGCGGTGAAGCTGGTCAATTCGCATCCGCTCAGCAATGGCGCCGCCTGTTTCACGGCCGATGGTGCCAGCGCGCGTGCCTTCGCGCGCGGCGTGCAGGTGGGCATGGTGGGCATCAATGTGCCCATTCCGGTGCCGATGGCGTGGCATTCCTTCGGCGGCTGGAAGCAGTCCCTGTTCGGCGAACACCATGCCTATGGCGACGAGGCGCTGCGCTTCTACACCCGCTACAAGAGCGTGATGCAGCGCTGGCCGGAAGGCCCGGGCCGTGGTCCCGAATTCACCATGCCCGTCAACTGATGAAGGCCATCACCAGCGTCGCCGACCTGCGTGAGCTGGCGCGCCGGCGCGTGCCGCGGGCGCTGTTCGATTATGTGGATGGCGGCGCCTATGACGAGATCACCCTGCGGCGCAACCGCAGTGATTTCGATGCCATCCGGCTGCGGCCGCGCGCGCTGATCGATGTGGCGAAGCAGAGTCTCGCCACCACCATCCTGGGTTCACCGGCGGCGATGCCGCTGGCCCTGGCGCCGGCCGGCATGGGCGGCTACATCCGCGGCGATGGCGAGATCCTCGCCGCACGCGCGGCCGAGGCCTTCGGCATTCCGTTCTGCCTCAGCACGGTATCGATCTGCTCGATCGAGGATGTGCGGGCGGCCACGCGGGCGCCTTTCTGGTTCCAGCTGTACGTGATGAAGGACCGCGGCTATACCGCCGAGCTGGTCAATCGCGCCGCCGCCGCCGGCTGCAGCGCGCTGATGATGACGGTGGACATCCCGGTGGGCGCGTTGCGCCGCCGCGACCCGAAGAATGGCCTGAGCGTGCCACCGCGCGTCACGCTGAAGAACGTGCTGGATGTGGCGCGCAAGCCCGCCTGGCTGTGGAGCATGGCGCGCACGCCGCGTCGCGGCTTCGGCAACCTGGCCACCGCCGTGAAACGCGCCGGCGGCATGCCGTTCGCGCAATTCGTGCAGAGCCAGTTCGATGCCTCGGTGACCTGGCGCGACCTGGAGCAGTACCGCGCGCAGTGGAGAGGCAGGCTGATCGTGAAGGGCATCATGGACGCCGAGGACGCCCGCCAGGCGGTGGCGCTGGGCGCCGACGCGCTGGTGGTGTCGAACCATGGCGGACGCCAGCTGGATGGCGCGCCTTCGTCGATCTCGATGCTGCCGCGGATCATGGACGCCGTGCAGGGTCGCGCCGAGGTGATGCTCGACAGTGGCGTGCGTTCCGGCATGGACATCCTGAAGGCGCGTGCACTGGGTGCGCAGGCGGCGCTGGCGGGCCGGGCCTGGCTGTATGGCGTCGGCGCGCTGGGCGAGCAGGGTGTCTCCCTGGCCCTGCAGCTGATCAGCCGCGAACTGCAGGTGAGCCTGGCGCTCACCGGCTGCAACGACGTCAACGACCTGGGTCCGCAGCACCTCGTCCCCGGCCCTTGAAGCCTGCCGGCGGCCCCCGCCACCATCGTGCGGCTTTGGAGTAGGCTTCCCTTCCATTCATTCGATCGGGAGTTGCAAGGCCAATGACGGGGAAAGTCGCTCTGGTCACCGGCGCAGGTTCGGGTATCGGTCGGGCCGTGGCCCTGGGACTCGCGGGTGCCGGATACCGGGTCGCCATCGCCGGCCGCCGCGAGGCACTGCTGCAGGAAACTTCCGCGGCCGCCGGTGGTGGCATGCTGGTGGTGCCCACCGATGTCACCGACGAGAAGGCTGTCGCCGCGATGGTCGACCGGGCGGTTGCGCACTACGGCCGCCTCGACGTGCTGTTCAACAATGCCGGTACCACCGCGCCCTCCACGCCCACCGAGGAGCTGCCGGCCGATGCCTGGCGACGGGTGATCGATACCAACCTCACCGGCGTGTTCTTCTGCGCGCAGGCGGCCTTCCGTGCGATGAAGGCGCAGGAGCCGCGTGGCGGCCGCATCATCAACAATGGTTCGATCGCCTCCGAGACGCCGCGCCCCTACATGGCCGCATACACCGCCTCGAAGCATGCGGTGACCGGCCTGACCAAGACGCTGGCGCTGGAAGGTCGCCGCTACGACATCGCCTGCGGCCAGATCGACATCGGCAATGTGCAGACCGACCTCGGCATCAACATGTCAGGCGGCACGCTGCAGGCCGACTTCAGCATCAAGCCCGAGCCCACCTTCGACGTGAAGCATGTGGCCGAGGCGGTGCTGTACATGGCCGGCCTGCCGCTGTCGGCCAATGTGCTGCGCATGACGGTGATGGCCACCACCATGCCGTTCGTCGGAAGGGGATAAGCAGGAGACTGCCATGCAGCAGCCAGCCGCCGTGACCGGGGCCCGCACGCGTTTCGAGGCCGACATCGCGGACTGCGAGGTCATCGGCCAGGTTCCCTCCGACCTCGATGGCGCCTTCTACCGCGTCGGCGCGGAGTGGTATTACCCGCCGAAGTTCGCCGATGACGCCATCCTGAATGCCGATGGTTACATCAGCATGTTCCGCATCCGCGGCGGTCGCGTGTCCTATCGCGGCCGCTGGATCCGCACCGAGCGTTTCCGCCGCAACCAGGAAGCCGGGCGGCAGCTGTATGGCTACTACCGCAATCCCTTCACCGACGACGAGGCGGTGCGCGACCCGGCGCGGCCGGCGCGCCGCACCGTGGCTAACACCGCGCCGCTGGTGTTCAACCGCAAGCTGCTGGCGCTGAAGGAAGACGGGCTGCCCTACGAGCTGGACCCGAACACGCTGGAGACCCGCGCGCAGTGGGATGCCGGCGGCCAGTGGCGCGGGGAGACCTTCAGCGCGCATCCGAAGCTCGATCCGCTCACCGGCGAGATGGTGGCCTTCGGCTACGAGGCCACCGGCCTGGCCAGCGACGACCTGTACATCGCCACGCTGGACCCGCGCGGCCGCCTCACCGACAGCGTGATGGTGAAGGTGCCCTATGTCAGCGTGATCCATGACATGGCGCTGACGCACCGGCACGTGGTGATTCCGTTCGGTGGTTATGTCACCGGCATGGAACGACTGCGCGACGGCCGCATCCACTGGGGCTGGGACCGCAGCAAGCCCTCGATGATCGGCGTGATCCCGCGCGGCGGCAATGCCCGCGACATGCGCTGGTTCGAGGGTCCCGAGCGCTGCATGATGCATACCTTCAATGCGTACACCGACGGCGACAAGGTCGTGCTGTATGCGCCGTTCTACGACTCGAACTTCTTCCCGTTCTTCCCGAATGTGGATGGCTCGCCGTTCAATCCGGCCGGCGCCCGCGCCGTGATCCGCCGCATCACGCTGGACCTGTCGAAGCGTTCGAACAAGTGGGAAGAGGAGATCCTCTGGGACCAGCCCATCAACGACCTGGGCAAGATCGACCCCCGCGTGATGACGCTGGATACGCGTTATCTCTACGCACCCTACGTCGACGATGCGCGCACCGGCAGCCTGCCGCCGGGCTCGCCGGCGCGCATGACCAACATGTATGGCCGCTTCGATCTGCGTTCGCAGCAGGTGGAGCGCTACTTCGCCGGTCCCACGCACTCGCTGCAGGAATGCACCTTCGTGCCGCGGGAGCCGGCCGAGGAGGGCAATGGTTACCTCATCGGTGTGTGCACCAACTACGCCGAGCAGCGCTCGGAGCTGGTGATCGCCGATGCGCAGCGGCTCGGCGATGGCGATGTGGCGAGGGTGATCCTGCCGTTCGTGGTCAGCTCGCAGGTGCACGGCATCTGGGCCGGCAGCCACGAGCTGCCGCTGATTTGATCAGGCCAGCCAGTCGCGGCCGCGCAGCTCGGTGAGATAGGGCAGCAGCTTCGCGTCCAGTTCCGGCTCGGGCGACTGGTAGGACCAGGTCGCCAGCGGCGGCATCGACACCAGGATGGCCTCGGTGCGCCCGCCGGACTGCAGTCCGAACAGCGTGCCGCGGTCGAATACCAGGTTGAACTCCACGTAACGGCCGCGGCGGTACAGCTGGTAGGCGCGCTCGCGTTCGTTGGAAGGCAGATCACGACGTCGGTCGATGACCTCGCGGTAGGCGCGCAGGTAGCCATGGCCGACCTGCTTCATCAGCGCGAGACCCTGCTCGAAGGTCAGCGGCGCTTCCGGGTTCTGCTCGTTCACGTCGTCGTAGAAGATGCCGCCGATGCCGCGCGCTTCGCCACGATGCTTCAGGAAGAAGTAGTCGTCGCACTGCTTGCGGAAACGCGGGTACAGCGACGGCGACACGGAGTCGCAGGCGGCGCGCGCGGCGCGATGCCAGCCGACCACGTCTTCTTCATAGGGGATGTAGGGTGTGAGGTCGAAACCGCCGCCGAACCACCACACATCACCGGCGCTGAAGAAACGCACATTCATGTGCGCGGTGGGCGCATGCGGATTGCGCGGGTGCATCACCACCGACACACCCATGGCATGGAAGGAGCGACCGGCCAGGTGCGGATTGCGCGCCGTGGCCGCCGGCGGCAGCTGCGAGCCGCGCACATCGGAGAACGCGACGCCGGCGCGTTCCATCACCGGGCCGTCTTCCTGCACGGCGGTGACACCGCCGCCCTGCAGGCCGCCACCGGCGGGGCGGGCCCAGGTATCACGCAGGAAGGGTTTGCCGAGCTCGTCACCGAAGGTGCGGCACAGGTCATCCTGCAGCGACTTCAGGTAGACGAGGACTTCAGAGGCGCGTTCTTCTTGGCGGTCCATGGGCTGATTCTAAGCCCGGCGGCAGCCAAAATCCTGTCTTCATCGCAGGCCATGCAGTATGTTCGCGGCATGATCCGACTGTCCGCGAATATCTCCACGCTGTTCACCGACCTGCCGTTCCTCGATCGCATCCCGGCCGCCGCAAAGGCCGGTTTTGAGGCGCTGGAATGCCAGTTTCCCTACGAGTTCGATCCCGGCGAGTTCGCCGCCAGGATCCGCCAGAACGCGCTGACCTGCGTGCTGATCAACGCGCCGCCCGGCAATGCAGGCGAGCGTGGCATCGCTTCGCTGCCGGGACGGGAGGCGGATTTCGAGGCCTCGATCGAACTGGCCGCGCGTTATGCGCAGGCCAGTGGTGCGCAGCGTGTGCATGTCATGGCCGGCCTGCTGCCCGAGGCAAGGGAACGCCGCGACCATCTTGAGGTCTACATCTCGAATATCCGCCGCGCGGCGGAGCACCTGGCGCCGCTGGGCATCGATGTGATGATCGAGCCGATCAACACGCGCGTGGATGTGCCCGGCTATTTCCTCGACAGCACAGCGCTGGCGCTGGAATGCATCGAAAGCGCCGGGCGATCCAACATCCGCCTGCAGTTCGACCTCTACCACATGCAGATCATGCAGGGAGACCTGCTGCGTTCGGTGCAGCGGCTGCTGCCGTTCATCGGCCACATCCAGCTGGCCGACAATCCAGGCCGTCATGAGCCGGGCACCGGCGAGATCAACTTCGATCGCCTGCTGCCGGCCATCGACGCGCTGGGCTACCAGGGTTACATCGGCTGCGAATACACGCCGGCAGGCGATACGCTCGCAGGCCTTGGCTGGGCGCGGCGCTGGCTGCGTACGCGCCACTGAGAATCGGTTTCATTCGAATACAGGGGAGGTTGCATCGTGTATGCAGTGACCGGCGTGGGCGGATACATCGGGTCCGCAGTGGTGGAGAACCTGCTGCAGGATGGCGTGCCACCGGGCGAGATCGTCGTCACCAGCCGCAACGAGGACACGCTCGCCCGCTGGCGCGCCCGTGGCGTGAAGGTGCATCGCGCGGATTTCAACGACCGCGCGGCACTGGTGCAGGCCTTCCAGGGTGTGCAGCACCTGTTCATGGTGTCGACGATGGAGGTGGGCGCCGTGCGCCAGCGCCAGCATCGCAACGCGGTGGACGCCGCGCGTGAAGCCGGCGTGCAGCACATCGTCTACACCTCGTTCCTGAACGCCGAGAAGCCGGACGTGGATTCCTTCGAGCTGACGGACCACAAGTTCACCGAGCGGCTGATCCGCGACAGCGGCATGCGCTACAACTTCCTGCGCAACAACCAGTACGCCGATGCCATGGCCGAGAACCAGGCCGCCATCGCCATCACCACCGGACGTTCGATCGGCAATGCCGGCAAGGGGCGGGTGGGTTTCGTGGCGCGCGACGACGTGGCGGCGGTGGCCGCGAAGCTGCTGCAGGGCAAGGGTGAGCCCGATACCGCCTATGACGTCACGGGTCCGGAAGCGCTGGACTATGGCCAGGTTGCGGCACTGATCAAGGAACTGAGCGGCGCCGAGTTCGAGGTCATCGACCTCACCGACGAGCAGATGTATGCGATGTGGGATTCACTCGGCGTGCCGCGCGAGGCCACCGGTGATTTCTCGAAGTCGCCGGTGCCCTGGTGCAGCGACGGCATGGTGTCGTTCGGACGCATGATCCGCGAGGGTCACCTGGACCGTGTCACCGATGTCGTGGAGCGCTTCACCGGCCGCAAGCCCAAGAGCCTGCGGCAGCTGATGATCGAGCGTCGGGGCACCTGGCCTGCGCCAGCGCGCGCCGGCTGAGCGGACCATGCTACGCCGGTCGTGACGGGTGGTACAGCATCCCCGTCCCGACCGGTTATCTCCCCCTTGATGCGCTTGCGGTCCTCCCGCAATGCGGGCGCAGAATGGTGCTGCGTTCACATGAGGAGGGTTCATCGTGAGTGCTGCAACAACAATCGAGAAGGCCGGCATGCTCTCCGGCCGCCAGCTGGTCCTGTGTCTGGTCATCGGCCTGCATGCCCTGGTGATCGGTGCATTGATGACGATGCGGATCACGATTGACCGCCTGCCGGTGGTGACGGTCTTCAAACCGGTGACGTCGGTTCCCGAGCAGCCGCCATTGCCGCCCCCGCCGTTGCCGACCGTACAGCCGACCATTGCCACGCCGGCGCTGCATCTGCCGATGCTGCCGGTGCCCAGCATCGCGACGCCCAACCCGATCACGCTGCCGGCCGAGGTTCCGGTGAACACGGTGGCGGAGTCCGGTCCGGGGCCGGTGACCGAATCCGTGGCAATCGAAGTGCCGGCGACGGCATTGCAGTTCCGCGCCATCCGTTCGCCCGATGACTATTACCCGGCGGCTTCGCTGCGGCTGCAGGAGCAGGGCGATGCCATCGTGCGGGTGTGCGTGTCAGCGGCCGGCACGCTCGAAGGCCCGCCGGCCATCGAGCGCAGTTCCGGCAGTCGCCACCTGGATGGAGCGGCGCTGAAATGGGCCAGCGAGGCGCTGGCGTTCACGCCGGCCACCCGCAATGGCGCAGCTGTTTCCGCCTGCAAGGGATTCCGGGTCAGCTTCAGGCTGAACTAGGGCGCCGGGCGCGGCCGGTGCGTGCCGCGTTTCGGTTTATAGTGTCCGCGTCGCGGAACGGGCGCGGTTGCCCGTGTTTCCGCGTGGCAGAGGGCGCGGAAAGGCGGAATGAAGTATCGGGCGCGAACGCTGGATCGCATGGACGATGCGTCCCTGCTTGCGCTCCGCTTCCGCGACCTGGAGCTGCCGCGCGGCACCGGCATGGTGGCCGAAAGCATGAAGCGGCTGAACCGCGAACTGCGCGCCCGCGGCATCCGCTTCCGTCCCCACTACTGGTACGCCGAGGAATGGTTCTCGCCCGATGGCGTGCCCGGCGTGGCGCTGCCGTTCTACCTGGCGCAGCCGCGGCTGATGCGCCTGGAGCGGCGCTTCATGCAGCAGGTGGAGGGCGGCAACAGCCGCTGGCTGATGCGCATCCTGCGGCATGAGACCGGCCATGCGCTCGACACGGCCTACCGGCTGCGCGAGCGCAAGGACTGGCGCGAGGTGTTCGGCAGTCCGCACGAGCGTTACCCGGAGGATTACCAGCCACGGCCTGCCAGCCGCCGTTATGTGCTGCACCTGGGCCACTGGTATGCGCAGAGCCATCCCACCGAGGATTTCGCCGAGACCTTCGCGGTGTGGCTGCAGCCGCGGGCGCGCTGGCGACGCGACTATGCCGGCTGGCCGGCGCTGCGCAAGCTGGAATACGTGGATGCGCTGATGGCGGAGATCGCCATGCGCCGGCCGGTGGTGCGCACGCGCCGCGAGATCGAGCCGATCGAGAAGTCCAGCATGACGCTGGGCGAGCATTACCGCCGCAAGACCGAAAGTTACCGTCTCGACGACACCCGCTACGACCGCGCGCTGCGGCGGCTGTTCAAGGCCGACGCCGACGGACGCCATGCCGCGGCGGCCGCCTACCTGCGCAGCGTGGCACCGCGCATCGGCCGCCGGCTGGTGCGCGAGGCCGACCTGCACCCCTATGTCGTCGAACACACCCTGGAGATGCTGGTCCAGCGCCTGCACAACATGCAGCTGCACCTGCGTCATGACCGCCGCCGCGCGCAGCGCGAATTCGGCGGGCTGGTGCGCCGCGTGGCGCTCGGCATCCTGAAACGCAATCGCGAGAGTTATTCACTGTGAAGAAGCAACGAATCCTGCTGCTGGTCAATGAGGCGCTGATTCCGCCGGATGACCTGCGCGGACTGTCCGAAGAACATATCGAAGCCTGCCGCACCGAATACAACGTGCTCTCGACGCTGTCGAACCTGGGGCATGAGGTGCGTGTGCTCGGCATCGGCGACAAGATCGGCGAACTGCGTCGCGTGATCCGCGACTGGCGGCCGGACATCACCTTCAACCTGCTGGAGGAGTTCTCCGGCATCGCCACCTATGACCACTACGTGGTGACCTTCCTGGAGCTGATGCGCCAGCCTTACACCGGCTGCAACCCGCGCGGCATGATGCTCAGCCGCGACAAGGTGCTGACCAAGCAGATCCTGCAGTACCACCGCATCCCGACACCGCGCTTCCATGTGTTCCCCTGGGGCCGGGCCTATCGCGAGCCGCGCGGCGCGACCTTCCCGCTGTTCGTGAAGTCGGTGACCGATGATGCCTCGCTGGGCATCTCGCAGGCCTCGATCGTGCATGACCACGAGAAGCTGCGCGAGCGGGTGGAATTCATCCATGCGCAGGCGCAGAGCGATGCCATGGCGGAGCAGTACATCGAGGGTCGCGAGCTGTATGTGGGCGTGATCGGCAACGAGCGGCTCACCACCTTCCCGGTGTGGGAGATGGATTTCGGCAGCCTCGCCGAGGTGCAGGCCGGCATCGCCACCCGCAAGGTGAAGTGGGACCGCGAGTACCAGCGCCGCCATGGCATCCACACCGGGCCGGCCAGGAACCTGCCCGACGGCGCGGCGGCCAATGTGATGCAGCTGGCCAAGCGCGTCTATCGCGCGCTGCACATGAGCGGTTATGCACGCATGGACATGCGCATGCGGCCGGACGGCAGCGTGTTCGTGCTCGAGGCCAATGCCAATCCCAACCTCACCTATGGCGAGGATTTCGCCGAGTCGGGTGAACTGGCCGGCTATGACTATGACCGGCTGCTGACGCGCATCGTGCAGCTCGGCCTCGGCTACCGGCCGGAATGGCGCATGTTCGAGTGAGGGTGCGGCATCCCCGCCGGCGGTGCTAGGCTCGCCGAAAGACGCATGGAGCGGGAGAGGGGGATGCGGGCAAGTCACCTGGCGGCGTGTGGCGGGCTGCTGCTCGGGGCGGCCGCACTGGCGCAGCAGGCCACACCGGGCGGTGAATGGCTGAGCTACAACAATGGCCTGCACGGCCAGCGTTATTCGCCACTGAAGCAGATCGATACCACCAATGCCGCGCGGCTGGGCGAGGTGTGCCGGGTGCAGATCGATGGCCCCGGTTCCTTCCACGCCGGCCTGGTCGTGCAGGGCGACACGATCTACACAGCCACGGCGCGCGAGACCGTCGCGCTCGACGCCACCACCTGCGAACTGCGCTGGAAGTTCAACTATCGACCGGAGGAGGATCGCTGCGGCGGTTCCAACCGTGGCGTGGCGCTGCATGACGGGCGCATCTTCCGCGGCACCTGCGATGGCCGGTTGATCGCGCTGGATGCCGCCACCGGCCGGTTGCTGTGGAAAAACGCGATCGCCGTGCCGCAGCTGGGTGAATCCACCACCGCCTCGCCGCTGGTCTGGGGCGGCGTGGTGTACATGGGCATCGGCGGCAGCGACCTGGGTGTGCGCGGCCGCGTGCTGGCCTTTGACGCGGCCACCGGACGCGAGCTGTGGCGCTTCCACACCATCCCGATGGGAGAGGAGACCGGCGCCGAAACCTGGGAGCGCCCCGGGACGGCGAAGACCGGTGGCGGTGGTGTGTGGGGCGTGATGTCGCTGGATGTCAGCACCGGCGAGCTGTTCGTGCCGGTGGGCAATCCATGGCCCGACATCGACAAGGACTATCGACCCGGTGACAACCTGTTCACCAATTCGGTGGTGGTGCTGGATGCCCGCACCGGCGAGCTGAAATGGTGGCACCAGGTGGCGCCGGCGGACTGGATGGACCTGGACCTGGTGGCCGCGCCGATGCTGTATCGCGCCGACGGTGCCCGCGACTTCGTCGCCATCGGTGGCAAGGACGGCTATGTCACGGTGGTCGATCGCGACACCCGCAAGGTGGTGTTCAAGACCCCGGTCACGACGGTGCAGCCGATCCCGGAAAAGCCTTCCCGAGAGGGCCTGCGCATGTGTCCGGGATATGCCGGCGGCGTGGAGTGGAACGGCCCGGCGCTTGATCGCCTGAATTCGCAGCTCATCGTCGGCGCGGTGGATATCTGCTTCAACGTCCGGCTCGACCCGCCGGAACGGTATGTGCCCGGTGCGGTGGAGTTCGGTGGTGCGGTGGAACCTTCCGGTGAACCGGTGGGCTGGATCACGGCGATGGATCCGGTCACCGGCGCGGTGCGCTGGAAGTACCGCACCGAGCGGCCGGTGGTGGCGGGCGTCACGCCCACCGCGGGCGGCGTGACCTTTGCCGGCGACCTGGCCGGCAACTTCATGGTGTTCGAGAGCGCCACCGGCAGGGTGTTGCACAAGGCGAAGGCCGGCGGCGCGATGGCGGGCGGGCTGGTCACCTATGAAGTGGCCGGCAGGCAGTACGTGGCCTTCGCGGCCGGCAACATCTCGCGCAATGCCTTCGGCGACCTGGGCATGCCCAGCGTGGTGGTGATGACACTCGATCCGGGCGCGCCCGCGGTGGCGCGCGACATCACCGCGCAGGACGGCGACAGCGCGGCGCGCGGCCAGCGCCTCTACGGCCAGGTCTGCCAGTCCTGCCATGGCCCGGACGGCAACATGATCGCCGACCGTCGCCTGGGCGGCATTGCCGCGCGCCAGGACCTGGACACCACCATTGCCTATATCCGCGACCCGAAGCCGCCGATGCCGAAGCTCTATCCGGAGCTGCTGGGTGAGGCGGATGTGCGGGCCGTGGCCGCGTGGATACATGAGGAGCTGCGATGAACATCAAACGCCTGACCTGCCGGACCGCCGCGATGGCGGCGACCTTGCTGCTGGCCGGCACCGCATCTGCCGGTTATGCCGATGACCGCGCCGAGATCGAAAACCTGTCGAACAAGTACATGGTGGCGGTGGATGCCGGTGACATCGAGACGGTGATGTCCACCTGGGCGGAGGACGGCGTGCTGGAGTGGGTGTTCGGCGTGGAGCGCGGCAAGGAGGCCATCCGCAAGGCCATGTCGAACTTCGGTGGCGCACGCAAGGTCGAGATTCCCGAGGGGGCCACCTCGCGGCCGCGCACGCGTCACCAGATCATCAACCATGTGATCGATGTGGAAGGCGACACCGCGACGACCACGGCCTACTGGTTCGCACTGACCAACAACACGCCGCAGGGTGACGTGCAGCTGCTGTACATGGGGCATTACGAGGACGTGCTGGTGCGCGTGGACGGCAGATGGCTGTTCAAGCAGCGCAAGGTGTTCAACGAATCGCGCGACAACCGTGCGCTGTTCTATCCGGGGCTGGGTGAGAAGGATCCGCGCACCCGGTAGACGGGCGCCCGGGAGGGCGGTTGCGGTGGCGGACTGTATGGATGTACAGTCCGGCCATGTCCCTTCGCCCGCCACCGTCGGGGTTCAAGGGCCGGGGTGCCCTGAGCAATCCGCCCAACCGCTTCGATCCGCAGCACGCCGAAGCCGTCGATGATGGCTGGTTCCAGGAGGAACTGGCTGACAGCATCGCCACGGCGGTGCTGCCCGAGCCGGCCCGTTCGGTGATCACCTACAACCAGTCGCCGGATATCCCGTTCGACCGGTCGATCAATCCGTACCGGGGCTGCGAACATGGCTGCCCTTACTGCTTCGCGCGTCCCAGCCATGCCTACCTGGGACTGTCGCCGGGCATCGATTTCGAAACCAGGCTGTTCTACAAGGCCGACGCGGCACGGCTGCTGCGCGAAGAGCTCGCGCGCAAGTCCTATGTACCCGAACCGGTCATGTTCGGCGCCAACACCGATTGCTACCAGCCGCTCGAGAAACGCCTCGGCATCACCCGCTCGCTGCTGGAGGTGCTGCTGGAGCAGCGCCATCCGGCCTACATCCTGACCAAGGCCTCGCTGATCCTGCGCGATGCCGACCTGCTGGCGCAGATGTCGGGCCACCGCCTGGTGCGTGTGTACGTGACGCTGACCACACGCGATCGCGACCTGAAACGCAGGCTCGAGCCACGGGCCGCCGCGCATTCGGCCCGCCTGCAGGTGATCCGCGAACTCTCCGCGCGCGGCGTGCCGGTTGGCGTGCTGGTTGCGCCGGTGATCCCCGCAGTGAATGACCACGAGGTCGAGGCGCTGCTGGAGGATGCCGCTGCTGCCGGTGCCGACAGTGCCGGTTATGTGCTGCTGCGCCTGCCGCTGGAAGTGGCGGGCCTGTTCCGCGAATGGCTCGAGACGCACATGCCCGATCGTGCCGCGCATGTGATGTCGCTGGTGCAGGGCGCGCGCGGCGGTCGCGACAATTCCTCCGAATGGGGCCAGCGCATGCGCGGCACCGGTGTCTGGGCCCAGCTGCTTCGCGATCGTTTCCACCTGGCGCGGCGGCGATGCGGGCTGGGCACGGGTCGCGAGCAGGCGCCGCTGGATGTCTCGCAGTTCCGGCCGGCCACGCGTGGCGGGCAGATGGACCTGGGCCTGTAAGTCGGCGATCCGCCTAGCCGGATCTCGAGCGTGGCGTGCCGGCCCGCGGCGGGGCAGGCGCGCGCCGCCTGCGGATCGAGGGCAGGGCGCGATGCTGTTCGCGCAGGCTCGATTCGCGCACCACCAGTTCGGTGGGAATCACCTCCGTGGTGGCCGACTCATGGCGGATGGCGCGCAGCAGGTTTTCCACCAGCAGCCTTGCGCCCGCATGGCAGTCCTGGCGGACGGTGGTCAGCGGCGGCGTGGTGAAGGCCGAGAAAGGGATATCGTCGAAGCCGGCCACGGCCACATCGGCCGGCACCTTGATGTCGCGCTCGGCCAGCGCGCGCATCGCGCTGATGGCGAACACGTCGGAGCAGGCCACCACGCCATCGAACTGCCCGCCTGCATCGGCCAGGGAGGCGATGGCATCGCAGGCCGCATCACCGCCGAAGCGCACCGCCAGTTCCAGTGCGGGCATGCGCGCGACGCCGGCTTCCTGCAGGGCTCGAAGGTAGCCCTTCAGGCGCGCGCCGACCTCCGGCGCGGAGGGATCGCCCAGGAAGACGATGCGGCGGCAGCCCTGCGACAGCAGGTGCCGGGTGGCCGCGTACCCGCCGGCTTCATTGTCCGACCCCACCGTGACGTATTGCTGGTCGGGCAGGCGGGCGCCCCAGACCACCAGCGGGAAACCGGAGGCAGCCATCCGGTTCAGGGATCGGTGGTGCAGGCTCTGGCCGATCACGATCACGCCATCCGCGCGCCGGCCGCGCGCAAGGTCCGCGATCCAGCCGGCCGGATCCTCGGTGAGGCGGGTCAGCAGCATGTTGTAACCGCAGATGGCCAGCTCGTCGGCCACCGCGCCGAGGATCTCGTGGAAGAACGGATCGGAGAAACTCTGCCGCGTCGCATGCGCCAGCGGGATCACCACGCCGATGGTGCGCGTCTGGCCGGTGCGCAGGCTGCTGCCGGCGGCATCGACGCGGTAATCGAGCTGGCCGGCCACATCGCGGACCCGCTGCCGGGTCTTCTCCGAGATCAGCGGGCTGCCGGACAGGGCGCGCGACACCGTGGAAAGGGAAACCCCGGCGCGGCGTGCCACTTCGGCCATGCTGCTGTGGGGTCGGCGTCTGCCTCGCATGGGACGACTATAGCAGCGCGTCGGCGCCGTCCCCGTCCGCGACATGCAGCAGCGAGAACTGCGGTCGCGCATGCGAGCCGTCCAGACGCAGTTCATGTGCGGCGGTGCGCAGGTTCACGCGCAGCCGCGCGCAGGATTCGCCATTGCGCCAGGCGAGGTCGAGCACCTCTTCCCCGGCCGGCAGCATTTCGAAGCGGCCCTGGAATGCCGGATGTGTATTTCGCAGCCGGATCAGCGCGAACAGGTCCGCCACCACCGGGCGTGACTGCGCCGCGGCGATCTCATCGCGCGTGTAATGGTGGCGATTGATGTCGCGGCCCGCGCCGCTGCGCGCCAGCAGTTCCATGTCGTTGTGACCGGCCAGCAGGCCGGTGTAATAGACCTGCGGGATGCCCGGCAGGAAGAACTGGATCGCGCGGCACAGCAGGTAGCGCACATCATCGCGCGCCAGCGCGTCGTAGAAGGTGCAATTGACCTGGTAGAGGTCGAGGTTCGAGGCCGCGGCGCCCGTGGCGCGCAGGCTCTCCCCGCGGCTGTTGGCATGGATCTGCCGCACCAGCAGGTCGATGCCTTCCTGCGGGACCAGGCCGGGCAGGCCGGCGGGATCCTGGCCGTCGGCACCGATGTCGATCACGCCGATGCCGTCATGCGTGTCGAGCACGGTGAGCGCATTGACGGGGCGGATGCCGATCCAGTGCTTCAGGTGGCGCGCGGTGCCGGTGAAGAAGGCATGCAGCACCAGCGGCGGCAGCGCGAAGTCGTAGACCCAGTCCACCTGGCTGGCGATCCGCACCTGCATCGCGTAGTGGGAGTGGATCTCCACCAGCACCTCCAGGCCCAGCGACCGGGCGCGCGCGGCAAACCCGCGGATGAAGGCAAAGGTTTCCTCCATCATGAAACAGCTGGTGCCGGCGCGTTTCACCGCGTAACCCACGGCGTCCAGCCGGACCATCTTCACGCCATTGGCGGCGAAGATGCGCAGGATGTCGTCCAGGTAACGCTGTCCTTCAGGGTGCGCCACGTCGATGTCGATCTGTTCCGGCGTGAAGGTGGTCCACAGCAGGCGGCGCGTGCCATCGGCCAGCGTCACCGGCGTGAAGGGCAGGCCGGGGCGGGGGCGGTAGATGGCAAGCAGGTCCTGCTCGGAGGCGCCGGCCGGGAATATGCTGTCGAGCGTCAGGAACAGGCCGTCGTAGCGGCTCTTCGCGCCGTGCGCGCAATAGTCCAGGAACTGCGGCGAGCGGCTGGAGATGTGATTGACGATGACATCGGCAATCACCTGCGCTTCACGCGACAGGGCACGCACTTCCTCCCAGTCGCCGAGTCGCTCATCCACCTTGGTGTGGTCGATGGGATCGAAGCCGGCGTCCGCGCCATCGATGGGACGGAAGAACGGCAGGATGTGCACGCCACCGAACAGGCCGGCGAACGGCCCGGCCAGCAGTTGGCGCAGGCCACGAAGCGTGCCCCCGAGCCGGTCGGCATAGCAGATGAGCTGGACCGCGTTGCGCATCAGGCGTTGCGCGCTGTCGCCGTCCTGCCGCCCGGGCGCAGGACCGGCTCATTGTCGAAGTTGCTGGGCATCAAGCGTTCCCCTCGGATCTGGCGGTTCTGGACCAAGCAGGGTGGTCTGCGCCGGCCGCTTGAAAGCGGCGGTCCGGCGCGAAGTCATAACCTTGCAAACGTTTGCAGCGTGTGGCTATGTTCCACCGGATCAGCACAACAATCCAGTGACGAGGGGGTCTCATGTCCATTGCATGGCGTGCATCGGGACTTTGCGTGACGGTATTGGCCGCGGTCGCTGCCGCGCTTCCCGCCTCGGCAGCCGAGGAGGAGCTGGAGGAAATCGTCGTCACCGCGCAGCGTCGCGCGGAGAGCGTGCAGTCGGTTTCGATCGCGGTGACCGCGCTCAGTGGCGACCAGCTGGCCGACAAGGCGGTGGCCCGCCTGGATGACCTGCAGTTTGCCGCGCCGGCGCTGACCATCACCGATGCCGGCCTGTCGCGGTCGGTGAACATCCGCGGTATCGGCCTGGCCAGTGGGTCTCCTGCGGTCACGGCCGGTGTGGCCACCTACGTCGATGGCCTGTTCCAGCCACCCATCGCCACCAGCGCCGGTTATTACGACATCGGCAGCATCGAGGTGCTGCGCGGTCCGCAGGGCACCTTCGTGGGTTCCAGTTCCACCGGTGGCGCCATCTTCATCAACACGCGCAATCCGGACCCGGGTCGCCGCGATGGGCGCATCGAGCTGATGGCCGGCAGCCAGGACAGCGTCGGCGTGCAGGCGGCCGGCAACCTGCTGCTGGGCGACACGCTGGCGCTGCGTGTGGCCGGCAACTACCGCAAGCGTGACAGCTTCTATCGAGACCGGGGTCCGGCGGGCAGCAGGGCCGGCGAACTGGACGAACTGTCAGGCCGCGTGGGCCTGCTGTGGCGGCCCGATGAGGCCTTTGAACTGCTGGCGAAGTTCGAGTCCACGAAGCGTGACACGGGCGGGTATGCCTATCGGCCCATCCCGGGCACGCAGTACGCCCCGCTGCGCAGCGATGATCCCTTCGAACTGCTGTATGACGATCCCACCCGGAATGACGAGCGTCCCAGGCAGACCTCGCTGGAGATGCGCTATCAGTTCGGCAACGGTGTCACGCTGCGTTCGGTCAGCGGCTACCAGAACAAGCGCATCTACAACCTGTATGACTCGGATGCCACGGTGCAGTCGGACCCGCCCGATCCGGCATTTCCCCGCGGCACCCAGGACCAGTACGTGCGCGAGCGGCTGTGGACGCAGGAGTTCAACCTGATCTCGCCCACCGGTGGCCGGTACGACTGGGTCGCGGGAGTGTATTACCAGCGCAATCGCATCGACGTGGTGATCGACCAGGCGTCCGATGGCTTTCCCACCGATATCGACATCCACAACCGCAAGATCGGCAAGGGCATCTTCGCGCAGTTCGGTTACCTGCTGCAGCCGGAACTGAAGCTCAACGTGGGTGCGCGCTACTCGACCTTCGATGTGACGCAGGAAGGGGCGGTGGTGATCGGCACCGGCCTGCCGTTCCCGCCGTTCAATGGCGATGGCCTGCAGGTGGCCGACCTCGAAGGCGCGCACGATGATGGCCGCGTCACCGGCAAGGTTGGCCTGGAATGGACGCCGGGTGGCAACAACCTGTTCTATGGCTTCGTGGCGCGCGGCTACAAGCCGGGCGGGTTCAACTCCGTCAGCAGCGAATTCGATCCGGAAACGGTCATCGACTACGAACTCGGCTGGAAGGCCACGCTGCTGGATGGCCGGCTGCGCACGCAGGTGGGGGCGTTCTGGAATGACTACAAGGATTTCCAGTTCGATGCGCTGAACCCGGGTTCGGGCCAGGTGGAAACCCTGAATATCGCCGACGCCAAGGTGCGTGGCATCGAGGCGCAGATGCAGGCGCGGATCGCACGCTGGGGCCTGGATGGCGGCGTGGCGCTGGTGGATTCGAAGCTCAGCCATGTCGAGTTCATCAACCAGCGTGCATTGCCGCCCGGCACCAACCTGCCGCAGTGCGCACCGGGCGTTCCGCCGGGCGATCCGCCGACCTGTTTCGACTATGCACCCTATGTGACCAGCGCGACCGGGCGGCGTCTGCTGTATTCACCGAAGCTCACCTTCAACGCCGGCATCGAGTATCACTTCGACCTGGGGGGCGCCACGCTGCGGCCGCGCCTGAACTATGGCTACATCGGCAGCCAGTACACCAACCTGCTGTACGCACCCGAGACCGACCGGCTGGCCTCGCGTGGCGTCTTCTCGGCGCAGCTGACCTGGGAGCGCGACGGCTGGCGGGTGGAAGCCTTCGGCACCAACCTCACCGACAAGACCTACGTCAGCGGCCAGTTCGGCAACAATGAGTTCTATGGCGCGCCGCGTGAGTACGGGCTGCGCGTGGCCAAGCAGTTCTGACGGAGGTCGGGTGGGGACAGGTCGAGGAGGGGCGCTGCTTGGTGCGATCGAAGGAGGGGGCACCAAGTTCGTCTGCGCCGTGGGGCGTGACGGTGTGGTGCTCGAACGCACCGTGGTGGCCACCACCGATGCAGCCAGCACGCTGGCCGAATGCCTGCGTTTCTTCGAGGCGGCTGGCGGCCGGCACGGCGCGGTGCAGGCACTGGGCATCGGCTGCTTCGGTCCGCTGCAGCCGCGTGCCGATGCGGCTGACTACGGCCGGCTGTTGTCGACGCCGAAAGCCGGCTGGTCCGGTGTCGATGTGGTGGGGCCCTTCCGCGCGTCGCTGCGGGTGCCGGTGGTCATCGACACGGATGTGGGCGCCGCGGCGCGGGGTGAGCTGGCAATGGGCGCAGGGCGGGGCAGTGCGTCGCTGGCCTATGTGACCGTCGGCACCGGCATCGGCGGTGCCGTGGTGCCGTCGGTTCCCGGCGTGCACGCGCTGCATGCGGAGATGGGCCATCTGCCTGTGCGCCGCGATGCCCGCGACGGTGATTTCGCCGGCACCTGTCCCTTCCACGGGGATTGCCTGGAGGGGCTGGCCAGTGGTCCGTCCATCCTTGCGCGCTGGGGCAGTCCTCTGTCGGCATTGCCGCCTGATCATCCGGGCCGCGCGATGATCGGCGGTTACATCGGGCAACTGGCAGCGGCGATCGCACTGCTGCATTCGCCGGAGGTGCTGGTGATCGGCGGCGGCGTGGTCGCGGATGCGCAGCTGCTGCCACAGATCCATGAGGCCGCGCTGGCACGGCTGGGTGGTTACCTGCCGCATCTGCGCGATGCGGCGACGATGCAGTCTTTCATCCGCGCGCCCGGACTGGGGGCGGATTCCGCGGTCACCGGCGCGCTGCTGATGGCCGCGGACGCGATTGAAGCGGCGAGGTTTCCGTGATGAAGAGTCTTTCATTGTGCCGTGACGCGGGAGCCGCGCTGGCGGTCATGCTGGCGGGAGCGATCATGGCCGGCGTGGTGCCGGCAACGGCGGGAGCCGCGGCACCGCAGCCGGCGGGTATGGTGGATGAACCCTGTCCGCCACCCCTGGCGATGCCTTCCACCGCGCGGCAGGTGCTGGTGGACCTGTTCATGCCACCGCGCACGCTGGGTGCGGCGGACTTCCAGTCGCTGATGGGCCATGAAACCTTCGCTGCCTATGACCAGGAGCTGCGCCGCCGCGGTGGCAGCGACTGGGCCGGCCTGTGCCGCTATCGCGCCGCCAATGATGCGATGGCGCCGGGTACCGCGCGGGTGGTGTTCCTGGGGGATTCGATCACCGAGAACTGGCTGCTGGCTGATCCGGACTACTTCACGGGCAGTGTGGTGAACCGCGGCATCGGCGCGCAGACCTCGGCGCAGATGCTGGTCCGTTTCCGCAGCGACGTCGTCGCGCTGAAGCCGGCGGTGGTGCACATCCTGGCCGGCACCAACGATGTGGCGGGCAACAACGGCCCGATCCGTCCGCAGGATTTCCGCAACAACATCGAGTCGATGGTCGAGATGGCGCTGGCCAATGGCATCCGCGTGGTGCTGGGGAGCATCCCGCCCGCCGCCGGCTTCAACTGGCAGCCGTCACTGCGGCCCGCGCCGATCATCGACGAGCTGAACAGATGGTTACGGCAATATGCCGCGGAGAAAGGGCTGGGTTACGTGGACTACCACGCCGTGCTTCGCGGCAGTGACGGGGAGCTGAAGGCCGCCCTGGGCAATGACGGCGTGCATCCGAACCGGGACGGTTATTCGCAGATGCGCCGCCTGGCCGAGGCGGCCATCGCGGCGGAACTGCGGCGCGCCGGGGGTTGAGGGCATGGCGCTGGCCTGTGCCGGCGCCATGCCATGAAAGGCAGCCGGCGCAATGGCATTGGCGGTGCGGGCGTTCAGCGCGCCGGCTTCACATGCTTCGGGAAGAACGCGAACACGTCGGGCATCGCGCCCATGATGATGGTGCCGTGGTCCAGGCCCGGCTTCTCGATGTATTCATGCCTTACCGCGAGCTTCTTCAACTGTTCGCTGAAGTCGCGCGAGCTGTTGATCAGCGAATCCTGCTCACCCACCGCCAGCAGCAGCGGCACCTTCGTGATGTTCGAGTCGGCCGTGACCTGCACGTTGAACAGCGCCGGGGCCAGCAGCGCCACGCCGGCCCAGATGTCCGGATATTTCTCGGCCAGGTGCCGCGCGCCGCCACCACCCTGGGAGTGCCCCATCAGGTAGATGCGCCGGTCATCGATGTTGAATTCCCTGCGCACCAGCTCGAGCACGTTCATCACGTCCTTCTCGCTGTATTCGGTGACCCTGGCGGGGTCGGTCTCCTTCGTGCCGCCGACCATCGGCGGCTGTGGCCGACCGGGACCCGCACCGGGAGGTCCGGCAGGCGGCGCAGCGCCCGGGGCGCCCGGGGCGCCCGGCGCGGCAGCCGGCCGCGGCCCGGCCTGCACACCGAAACCGGCGCGATTGTTGTAGCCGATGGCGCCGACCAGGATGTAGCCGCCTTCCTCGGCGAGGTCGACGGCCGTGCCGCGCACGAAGGTCAACGTCGTGCCGGTGAAGCCGCGCAGCGCAAGCACCAGCGGTGCCTTCTGGTCCTTCTTCACCTTCGAGGACACATACACGGAATAGGGCAGTTCCTCGCCGGTCTCCTTGAACGTGTATGTGCGGATCTCCACGCCCTTCTCGGGTGTGACTTCAGATCCGCCCCGGATGCCGGGCGGCAGCACCTGCGGCGGCGGGCCGCCCTGCGGCGGGCCAGTCGGTGCGGTCTGCGCCAGCACGGCCGGGGCCGGGAGGCAGAGTGCGGCGGCCAGTGCCGTGATGGCCAGGGAGCGTGCAGCAGGTTTCATCGTGGACCTCCTGTGTTCGTCGAACCGGCGCTGCCGGCAGGGGGCGGGATCATCTGGTGCCGCGCCATGAAGCGCAGCGCCTGCACCGGCCATTCCCTGACGGTTTCATCGTCCATGGCCGTGCCGAGGCCGAAGCCATGCGGGCCGTTGTCGAGGATGTGCATCTCGGCGGGCACGCCCGCGGCCACGCAGGCCTCGTAGAACAGCAGCGAGTTCTTCACCGGCACCAGCCGGTCATTGGTGCCATGCACGAGGAAGGCAGGCGGCGTGTCCTTCGTCACATGCAACTGCGGTGACAACGCGGCGAACAATGCCGGGTTGTCCTGCGTGAGGTTGGTGCGCGAACCGCGATGCGTGACCGCATCGTCGGTGAGGTCGATCACCGGGTAGAGCAGCAGCGTGAAGGCCGGGCGCGCGCTCAGTGCATCGATGGCGTCGGGCATATAGGGCGCCGCCGGCAGCAGCCTCTCGTTGTAGCGGGTGGCGACCAGCGCGGCGAGATGGCCACCGGCCGAGCCGCCCAGCACGCCGATGCGTTCCGGGTCCACGCCGAACTCGGCGGCGCGGGACTTGATCAGCCGAAGTGCACGCTGCGCGTCCAGCAGCGTGGTCGGATAGTGGTAGCGCGGAGCCTTCCGGTAACGAAGCACGAAGGCTGCGACATTGTGGTCGCGGAAGAACCGCGCCGGGATCGGGCCTTCGCCGGGCAGGGTCAGGATCTGGTAACCACCGCCGGGCAGCACCAGCACGCCGGCGCCGGTGGCCTTGCCGGCCGGTGGCAGATAGATGTCGAGCGTGGGTTCGGTGGGATCGAGTTCGGTCTCGTTGCCTGCGACCACCCCGGGAGTCTGTTCATACAGCTTGATGCGCGGCACGTCATCGCGGATCGGTCCGGCACCGAGGCCGAACCCCCCGGGAGGCGGCCCTCCCTGGCGAGCCGGTGGTTCCGCCACCAGCGCAATGCCGGCCACGCCCAGCAGCAAGACGGCAGCCATCACCCGCGCGCAGGATCTCATGTGCCCCCCGATGCGGGCGTTCCTCGCCCGCGTCCGGCGGACTCTAGCACGGGGCGCGCAAACGGTTGCACGACTCCCCGCCGGGGGTATGCTGTGGAAAAACGAGGGGGATATGCGGATCCATTCTGCAGGTCGATGGCTGGCGCTGGCCCTGCTGGGCATGGCCGGCCTTGCCGGGGCGGCCGAGTCCTGCGGACCGGCTTGCGAGGGCAACTGGGTGGCTGCATGGGGCACGGCGCAGCAGCTGGCGCCTCCGCCACGGGCGATTCCTTCGGCGGTCACGCCGCCGGCGCGGGTCGCGCGCCAGACCGTACGCATGATCGCGCGGCCCACCGTGTCCGGCTCCGCCTTGCGCGTGGCGCTCTCCAATTCATTCAACCATGCGGCGGTGCGCATCGATGCGGCGCATGTGGCCCGGCATGCCGGTGGTGGCGCCATCGATGCGGCCAGCGGCCGCAGCCTGAGCTTCGGCGGCCGGCCGTGGGTGGTGCTGCCCCCCGGCGCCCAGGTTTACAGCGATCCGATTGCGTTTGATGTGGCGGCGCAGGGTGACCTGGCCATCTCGCTTTACCTCGAAGCCGACAGCGGGCCGACCACCGCGCATGCCATCGGCCTGCGCACCGCGTGGCTGGCACCGGGCAACCAGGTTTCGGCGGCGCGCCTGAACGAGGCCACCAGCTTCAGTTCCTACTTGTGGCTGGCTGGCATTGATGTGCGTGCCGCGGACCATGCCGCCACCATCGTGGCCTTCGGCGATTCCATCACCGACGGTTTCTCGACCACGCCCGATGCCGACATGGCCTGGCCATCCATCCTTGCGCGGCGCCTGGCGGCACAGCGCGACCATCCACCGCGCGCGGTGATCAACATGGGCATCTCCGGCAACCGCATCCTGCGTGAGGGGGCCGGCTCCAGCGCGCTGGCGCGATTCGACCGCGACGTGCTGGCGCGCCCCGGTGCGCGTCATGTGCTGCTGCTGGAAGGCATCAATGACATCGGCTTCCTGGCCTTTGCCGGCAACGACCCGACCGAGCAGCTCACGGTCGAGGACATCATCGCCGGTTACCGCATGTTGATCGAGCGCGCGCGGCTGCACGGCCTGCGCATCATCGGTGGCACGCTGATGCCCTTCGAAGGCGTGCCGACATACAGTGAGTCCGCCGAGCGCATGCGCCGGCAGGTGAATGAGTGGATCCGCACCAGTGGTGCCTTCGACGCGGTGGTCGATTTTGACGCCGCCACGCGTGATCCGGTGGCGCCGACGAGGCTGCGCGCTGCATTCGATTCGGGTGACCACATCCATCCCAACGATGCCGGCAACCAGGCCATGGCGGATGCCATCGACCTGGACCTGTTCCGCTGAAAGGAGCTTCATGAAAAGCCTGCTCGCCGCGATCTCCATCCTCTGCCTTGCGCCGGCTGTGCATGCGGCCCAGCCGCAGGGCGGGGCGACCCGCGAGGCCATGCTGCGTGCCGGCGCTGCGCGCATCGACTTCACCCCTTCGCAGCTGCCCGCCAACATCCTGGGCGTGCTGGACCCCATCTTCGTGCGCGCGCTGGTGATGGACAACGGCAGCACGCGCGCGGCGCTGGTGTCGGTGGATGCGGGCTCGGTCTCCACCGACCTGTACAGGAAGGTGAGCGCCCGCGCCGCCAGCGAACTGTCGATCCCGGCGGACCATCTGCTGATCTCCGCCACGCACACGCACAGCGTGCCCTTCCAGGCCAGCCAGGGTCTGGAAGAGAAGGTGATGCAGGCATTGCGCGAGGCGGCCGGCCGCATGCAGCCGGCACGCGTGGCCTGGGGAACCGGTCAATCGTGGATCAACGTGAACCGTGACCGCGTCGATCCGGTGACCAACCGCTGGTGGGAAGGCCCGAATTACGAGGGCACCTCCGACAAGACCGTGGCCGTGGTGCGCTTCGAGGGCCTGGCCGGCCAGCCGATCGCCGTCTATTACAACTATGCGGTGCATGCCGTGCTGACCGGCACCCTGGACAAGATCAGCGGCGACATCCCCGGCGCCACCTCGCGTTATGTGGAGGACTCGCTGGGCGGTGATGCCGTGGCGCTCTGGTCCAGTGGCGCGGCCGGCGACCAGAATCCGCTCTACTTCAACCAGACTTATGAGCTGCGCGAGATCCGCATCGCGGACTACGCCAGGCGCGGCGAGGACATCAGCAATTCGATGCCGCCGGGCGGGCAGGGGCTGGATCGCAACAACCCGCGTGTGCAGGTGCTGCTGAAGCAGCAGGAGCAGATGACCGGGACCATGGGGCAGATGCTGGGGGAGGAGATCCTTCACGTGATGCGCGAGTCGCTCGGGAAGCCGCCACTTGATCTCACCATCCGCGGCGCGAACTCGGTGCTCACCTGTCCGGCCCGGCGACGCACCGATTCCGGCCGCGCCGGTTACCCGGGCACCTACGAGGATGCGGGCGAGGTGTCGATGCGGCTGGGCGCGCTGCGCATCGGCGACATCTACATCGGCGCCATCGACGCCGAGGTCTACAGCGGCATCGGGCTGCGGCTGAAGCGCGAGTCGCCCTTCAAGCACACCCTGTTCGCCACGCTGACCAATGGTTCGGCGCCGACCGGTTACATCCCCAGCGAGGATGCGTGGGGACGCAATGTGTTCACCGTGCTCAGTTCGCGGCTCAAGCCGGGCTGTGCCGAGGCAGGGATCGTCAATGGCATCGTGGAACTGATGCGGAGGCTGTGAGTGAAGACAAGCATGCGGAAACTGAAATGGAAGGCGGTCCTGGGTGCCTGTGCGCTGGCGCTGGTGGGGCAGGTGCAGGCGCAGGTGCAGACCCAGGTGCCCGAGGTGGTGCCGGGCGCGGCCAAGGCGCGGGTCGAAACCATCAAGGTGAAGTCGCGCGAGATCGCCGGCAACCTGCTGGGCACGCCGGCCGAACGCGATGTGATCGTGGTCCTGCCGCCGAGCTACGACAAGGAGCGCAGCCGCCGCTACCCGGTGGTCTACGCGCTGCACGGTTATTCGATCGGCCCGGACCAGTGGGTCAAGGAGATCCACCTGCCGCAGACCGCCGAGGGCGCCTTTGCGAAGGGCACGCCCGAGATGATCATCGTCCTGCCGAGCAGCAAGAACGAGCACAACGGCGCGTTCTATTCCAACTCGGTCACCACCGGCAATTTCGAGAACTTCATTGCCGATGAGCTGATCGAGTACATCGACGGCAAATACCGCACGCTGGCGCGGCCGGAGAGCCGTGGACTGGTGGGGCACTCGATGGGCGGTTACGGGGCCTCGCGCATCGGCATCCGTCGCGCCGAGCGTTATGGCGCGCTTTACCTGATGGCGCCGTGCTGCCAGTCGCCGCAGACGCGCGCCATGACGCCTGAGCAGGTGGCGCAGCTGGAGGCGTTGCCGAACGCCCAGGCGGCCGCGGACCTGCCGTTCATGCTGCGCGGCACGCTGGCGCTGGCCTCGGCCTGGTCGCCGAACCCGAACAAGCCGCCGCTGTATATCGACCTGCCCGTGGATGCGGCCGGCAAGGAGCGCCCCGAGATCCTCGCCAAGTGGACGGCCAATGCGACGCTGGCCTTCCTCGACCAGTACGTCAGCAAGGTGAAGGGCTACAAGGCGATCGCGATGGACGTGGGTGACCGCGACTCGCTGGTGGCCGACACCCGTCGCCTGCACGAAGCGCTGCTGGCGCAGGGCATCCCGAACACCTTCGAGGTGTATCCGGGCGACCACACCAGCCACGTGGCCTTCCGCTTCCAGGATCACGTGCTGCCGTTCTTCGGCCGCAACCTGTCGTTCAAGCAGGGTCGATAACCGCGCCGGGTCCTGACGCGGGTCGTCGGCAGGACCCCGAAGCACAATTCCGGTGCTTCCGGGGAATCCCCGACCCTGGAGTGTGCCGCCCGTCACACGGGCGGCGCTTGTGCCCTGCAATCATTGCTCTGGCGCGTATCCGCCAGAAGGGCCCGATTCCGACAACATGCCGACCCGCCCAGACCCGAACACGGCTGGCACCACCATTCCCCGCCGGCCCCTGATGGCGGTCTGGCCGCTGCTGCTGGTGATGGTGCTGATGCTCTCCCTGAGCATCGCCAGCGTGCTGGTGGTGTCCTGGACGCGTGCCGCCGAACACGGCCTGGCGCTGTGGGCGGTCTCCGAACACCAGGCCGTGCACGAGCTGCGGCGTTATGCCGACGGTGGCGACGAGGCGCATTACCAGCGTTTCCTGCGCGAGATGAACGTGCCGGCGTCCTTCGACATCGCCCGGCTGCAGCTGAAGGGGTCCACGCCCGACCACGCGCAGATGTACGAGGCGCTGGCCGCCGCGGGCGTGCCCACGGACGATATCGCCGGGATCCTGTGGCTGTTCCGCCTGTTCAAGCATTTCCCGCCGGTGCTGCGCGCGATGGACCTGTGGAGCATGGGCGGTGCACTGGTCTCTGAACTGGAGCCGATCGGCGCGCAGATGCGCGAAGGGTTCGCTGCAGGCCAGCCGGACAGGAGCCACATCCATGCACTGCGTGACCGCGCCGACGGCCTGCACGCGCGCATCCGTCCGCTGGTGCTCGAATTCGGCGAGATGATGAGCGTCACCGCGCACCGCATCACCACGATGCTGCTGGTCGTCCTGCCGCTGTTTGCCGCCGCGCTGGTGCTGCTGGGTTTCCTGCTCTTCCGCGCGCTCGAACAACGCGCCTCGGGCGTGACGCGGGCGCTGCGCGAGCTGACCGCGCGGCTGAAGCACCAGGCCTCGCATGATGCGCTGACGGGACTGGTTAACCGGCCGCGCTTCGAATCCCTGCTCACCGATGCGCTGGCGCGCAATGCGCAGACCGGCGAGCAGGTGGTGCTGATCTACTTCGACCTCGACCAGTTCAAGGTGGTCAACGACACCTGCGGGCACGCGGCGGGCGACGAGCTGCTGCGGCAGATGGCCTGGCGGCTGCGCACGCTGGTGGGCGAGGCAGGCACGCTGGCGCGCCTGGGCGGCGATGAGTTCGCGCTGTTGCTTCCCGGTCATTCGGTGCAGCAGGCGATGCCGCTGGCCGAGCAGTTGCGCCAGGAGATCGTGGCGCATCGCTTCTACTGGAAGGAACGCACCTTCGCCGTCAGCGCCAGCATCGGCCTCGTCGCGCTGGGCAGGGACATGCGCTCGGTGGCCGATGCGCTCGCCGCCGCCGACCAGGCCTGCTACCTGGCGAAGGAGAATGGCCGCGACCGCGTGCACCTGTACCTCCCGGATGACCACCAGGTGTTGCAGCGCCGGGGCGAGATGCACTGGGTGGAGCGGCTGCAGGCGGCGCTGGACCGCAACCAGTTCACGCTGGTGGCACAGGAGATCCGGGCAATCCGCCACCACCCGCGCCGCGATGGCGCACCCTCACGCCGTTTCGAGGTGCTGCTGCGCATGGATGGCGCCGATGGCGAGCTGATCGCGCCGATGGCCTTCATTCCGGCTGCCGAGCGTTATGGCCTGATGCCGCGCATCGACCGCTGGGTGATCCAGCGCGCCTGCCGCGAGCTGGCGGCACTGCGCGAAGGGGGCATGGAGCTGCCCACCTGCATGGTCAACCTCTCCGGTGCCTCGGCGAGCGAGCCGGGGCTGGCCGATTACATTGCCGACTGCCTGCGCGAGAACGGACTGAAGGGGCACCACCTCGGCGTCGAGCTCACCGAAACGGCGGCGGTGCAGAACCTGGATGCCTGTTCGGAGCTGATGGCGCGCCTCAGGCGCCTGGGCTGCCCGATCGCGCTGGATGACTTCGGCTCGGGCATGTCCTCGTTCACCTACCTGCGCAAGCTGCCGATCGATTACCTGAAGATCGACAGCGCCTTCGTGCGGCGCATCGCCACCGATCCGATCGACCATGCGATGGTGGAGACCATCCAGCGCATCGCCGGCATCATGGGTGTGCGCACGGTCGCGGAGGGCGTGGAGACCGCCGAGGTGCTTGAGTCGCTGTCGCTGATCGGCGTGGACTTCGCGCAGGGCAACTGGGTGCGCCGCGCCGTGCCGCTGGTGCAGGTCCACAGCGTGGTGGGCAGTCGCGGCGAAGACGTTGCGGCGTTCGCCACCGAAGCGCCGGTGCGCAGTCTCAGGTCAGGGCCTGGGCGATGATCCACACCACGTCGCGGTCGCCGGCGTCCTTCATGCGCACGCCTGACATCAGCATGCGCAGGCGGCGTCCGTCCTTGTGGAGCATGTCCTTCACGTAGGGACCGAAGCGCGTGTTCTGCTCGGACATCAGGATCTGCGTGCGGTCGGTGTCCCGGAACTCCTCCGGGGTGATGTCCGTATAGGTGAGCTGCAGCAGTTCCTCGCGGCGGTAACCCAGCAGCCCCAGCAGTGCGTCATTGACCTTCAGCAGCCGGCCGGCGGGGAATTCGGTCAGGCAGATGCCCACCGGTGACAGCTCGAACAGCGAGCGGAAGCTCTCCTGCTGTTCCTGCAGCGTCATCTCCGCGGCCTTGCGGCTGGTGACGTCCATCTGCGTGCCCACCAGGCGCAGCGTGCGGCCGTGCACGTCCCGTTCGATCGCCTTGCCGCGCACTTCGCACCAGATCCACCGGCCGTCCGCGTGGCGCATGCGCAGGTCCAGGTCGAAGATGCTGTCCTCGTTGGCCAGCGCCGAATCGATGGCCGCCATGACCCGGGACTCATCATCCGGGTGCACCAGCATGGGCAGGAAGCGATCCGGTGTCATCGGATTGAGTTCTTCGGCGCTGCGGCCCAGCATCTGCGCCCAGTTTTCGTCGACCGTGATGACGTCATTGCGCCGGTCCGGATCGATCTGCGCCTCCCACACGCCGACGCGCGTGCCTTCGATGACATTGCGCAGCCGCTGCTGTTCGAAGGCGAGTTTGCGGGCAGCCTCGGCAGCCTCGCGGGCGTGGCCCAGGCCGCGCAGCCGCAGGCGGTGGAACCAGAAGCTGCCCAGTGCGATCAGCAGTGCGGCGGGCAGGGCACCGAGCATCGCCCAGAAGCGCGCCCGCTGCAGGTGGGCGGTGAACAGCGTGGCATCCACGTCGATGCCCAGTGCGCCGAACTGTTCGCCACCGGCATCCACCAGCGGCGCCCAGCCGGTCATGAACGTTCCCCACTTGTCGCCATAGGGGCGGTCGGTGGCCGAGGCACGGCCGACGCCATCGCCGTCGCCGAAGGCCAGTTCCATCGCCGGATCCGAATCAGGATAGATCTCCCACAGCTGCGCCTGGTCGTCGATGCCGTCGCCGTCCAGGTCGCCGCTGATGGCGGCATCCAGCACGAAACGCACGCGCTCGCCGTCGCGGACCGCGGTGTAGATGTAACGCGCGTCCGGCAGCGAGGCGCGCAGCCGGCGCAGCGGCTCCACGGCCTGCTGGTACTCCGGGCCCTCATGCATCGAGGGATGGTTCAGGCTGCGGTGCAGGTCGGGATCCACCAGCAGCGCGGCGGATTGCGCCAGGCTCGTCAGGTAGCGCTGGTAGTCCGCGCGGATGGTGCCGGACAGCGCCTGCCACATGCCGAAGGCGCCCACAGACAGCGCCAGCGTGGTGGCGGCGGCGGCGAGCAGGGTTTCACGCAGGGCCTGGCGGCGATCGGCCGGATGGGCCGTCCCGGGAGAATGTTCTGTGGCGTCCACGCCCGGAGTATGCCGTCGCATGTCGGCGGCAGCGGTGAGGCGCGACGTTGATGGTTTCGATATGTGACGCGAATCACCGGATCGGTGGCGTCAAGGGAAGGGAAGCGGGAAATTTGGTCGGGGTGACACGATTTGAACGTGCGACACCTACGTCCCGAACGTAGTGCTCTACCAGGCTGAGCTACACCCCGACTGCGTGGGCGCGGGAGTTTAAGCGAGAGTCGGCGGGCGTGTCACGACCCGCCGTGATTTTTCTAACGGTCCCGCCCGACGGCCAGTTCCGCAAGGTCCGCCAGCGCGCGCCGGTAGGGGGAGTCGGGCACCAGGGCGAGGGCGGCCGCGGCCGCCTGCGACTCTTCCACCGCCCGCTGCTGGGTGTATTCGATGCCGCCGGCGGCGTCGATGCAGGCCACGATGCGGCCCAGGTCCGATTGCCGCCGCGCGCCATCGCCGGCACCGGCAACGGCGGTGCGGATCAGCTCGCGGTCGGCCGGCGGCGCATGCTTCAGCGTGTGGATCAGCGGCAGCGTCATCTTGCCCTCGGCGAGGTCCTCGCCCAGGTTCTTGCCGCGGGTGGACGGATCGGAGCGGTAATCCAGCACATCGTCGATCAGCTGGAAGGCCGTGCCGAGCCGGCGGCCGTATTCGGCCAGCGCGCGCTGCGCCTCGACGCTGCCGCCGGCCAGCACCGCCGCGACCTGGGCGCCGGCCTCGAACAGCTTGGCGGTCTTGCGGTGGATCACCTCGAGGTAGCGTTCCTCGGTGGTGTCCGGGTCCTGCGCGTTCATCAGCTGCAGCACCTCGCCCTCGGCGATCACATTGGTGGCGTCGGCCATGATCTCCATGACCTGCTGCACGCCGATGGCGGCCATCATCTGGAAGGCGCGCGAATAGACAAAATCGCCCACCAGCACGCTGGCCTCGTTGCCGAACAGCGCATTGGCGGTCTGGCGGCCGCGGCGCATGTCCGAGTGGTCCACCACGTCATCGTGCAGCAGCGTGGCCGTATGGATGAATTCAATGAAGCCGGCGGCTTCGATATGCCGCTCGCCGGAGGCCCGGGAGCCGGGGGAGGCGGCATGGGAGGACAGCAGCACCACCAGCGGCCGCAGGCGCTTGCCGCCGCCGGCCACGATGTGCTCGGCCACCTGGCTGACCAGGGGTACAGTGCTGCCCAGGCGGGTGCGGATCACCCTGTCCACGGCAGCCATTTCGTCGGCTACCAGCCCCCGAATCTCATCCAGCGTCATCCGGCCCATCCCAACCCCTTCCAGCGAGGGGCCAGATGGTATCAGGCCGGCACCGGCGCCCGCCGGCCAGTCACGCGACAAGTGACTGTTTGACCGTGGAAAACCCGGTGAAATCCTGTTTGACCGGGGCACCTTCGGCCATTAGAATGCGCGGCCTTTCCGTTCGGAGCCTCATCCAGATGTACGCCGTGATCGCCACCGGTGGCAAGCAGTACCGGGTCGAAAAAGACAGCCTGATCAAGGTCGAAAAGCTCGATGCCGAGCCGGGTTCGACCGTGTCCTTCGACAATGTCCTGCTGGTTGCAGATGGCAGCGACATCAAGGTGGGCAGCCCCCTTGTCAGCGGCGCCAAGGTCAGCGCCACCGTGGAGCGCCACGGCAAGGGTGACAAGAAGGTGATCGTCAAGTTCCGTCGCCGCAAGCACTACAAGCGCGCCGGCACGCACCGCCAGCTCTACACGCTGGTGAAGATCACCGCCATCGCTTAAGGAGCTTTACTGACATGGCACACAAGAAAGCAGGCGGCAGCACGCGTAACGGCCGCGAATCCCACAGCAAGCGCCTTGGCGTGAAGCGTTTCGGCGGCGAGTCGGTGCTGGCCGGCAACATCCTGGTGCGCCAGCGTGGCACGCCGATGCGCGCGGGCAGCAACGTGGGCACCGGCAGCGACCACACCCTGTTCGCGCTGGTCGACGGCAAGGTGCAGTTCAGCAAGAAGGGCCCGGAAGGGCGCACCTACGTCAGCGTGGTGCCGACGACCCACTAAAGTCGTCGTCCAATCGAAGATTCGATCGTGAACCCCGGCCTCGCGCCGGGGTTTTCGTCTCAGGAGCCGGAAAGAAATGAAGTTCGTCGATGAAGCAGTCGTGAAGGTCCAGGCCGGCAATGGCGGGCGCGGCTGCGTCAGCTTCCGGCGCGAGAAGTTCATTCCCTTCGGCGGCCCTGACGGCGGAGATGGCGGCATGGGCGGCAGCGTCTTCCTGCGCGCGAAGGAAGGCATCAACACGCTGGCGGATTTCCGCATCCAGCGCACCTATCGGGCGCGCAACGGCGAGGGCGGTTCGGGCAACGATTGCACCGGGCGCGGTGGCGAGGACCTGTACATCGACGTGCCGGTGGGCACCACCATCACCGACGAAGAAACCGGCGAGTTGCTGGGCGACCTGAAGACGGCCGGCCAGACGCTGAAGGTGGCGCAGGGCGGCAAGGGCGGATTCGGCAACACCCGATTCAAGTCCAGCACCAACCGCGCGCCGCGGCAGTTCGGCTCGGGCCTGCCGGGCGAGAAGCGCACGCTGCGCTTCGAGATGAAGGTGATCGCGGATGTGGGCCTGCTGGGCCTGCCCAATGCCGGCAAGTCGACGCTGATCCGTGCGGTGTCCGCCGCGCGGCCGCGCGTGGCCGACTATCCCTTCACCACGCTGTATCCGAACCTGGGCGTGGTGGACGTGGGTGAGCATCGCAGCTTCGTGATGGCCGACATCCCCGGCCTGATCGAGGGCGCGGCTGAAGGCGCGGGCCTGGGTCATCGCTTCCTGAAGCACCTGCAGCGCACGCGCGTGCTGCTGCACCTGATCGACATGCTGCCGCCCGATCCGGAGGCCGACCCGGTGCGCGATGCGCGCGCCATTGTCGCCGAGCTTGAAAAGTACGATCCGGAGCTGGCTGCCAGGCCGCGCTGGCTGGTGCTGAACAAGATGGACCTGATGCTGCCGGAAGAGGCGCGCGAGCGGGCGCTGCAGATCGTGCGCGGATTGAAGTTCACCGGCCCGGTGTTCCTGATCTCGGCGGCGACCGGCGAGGGCACGCGCCAGCTGGCGCAGTCGTTGATGGAGCTGATCGAGGCCACGGCCGAAGGGCGCGAACCTGAGATCCGCGGTGCACTGGAAGTGCCGATGCTGGTGGAGAAGAAGAAGGCCGGGGCGAAGGCTGTGCCCGGGACTTCCGGCAGGACGTCGGCCGCCAGCAAGAAGCCCGCCGCCGCGGCGGTGCCGAGGCCGGCCGCCAAGTGGCCGGTGAAAGGCAGGAAGAAGGCCGCGAAGAAGGTGGCCGGGCCGCTGGCGAAGAAGGCCGCAAAGAAGACGGCGAAGGCGACCGGGAAGAAAGTTGCCGGCAGGACTGCTGCCCGCAAGTCGGTCCGCCCGGCTGCCGTGAAGTCGAAGCTTGCCCGGAAGGGCAAGGGTCCGCGCAAGAGCGCACGGCCTGCCGGCAAGCGGCGCAACCGCCGCTGAATGCCAGGAAGGACCTTCCGGAAACGAAACAGGCCCGCATCAAGCGGGCCTGTTCACATCACGGGATGACCGGGCGGCTTACTTGCCGGCAGCAGCCTTCGCGCGGGCCGCCAGGCGGCTCTTGTGGCGGGCAGCCTTGTTGCGGTGGATCAGGCCCTTGTTGACCATCGAGTCGATGGTGGGCTGCGCAGCGCGCAGGCCGGACAGCGCCGTCTCGGGGTTGCCGGAGGCTGCAGCCTCGGTGGCCTTGCGAATGGCGGTGCGCAGGCGCGACCGGTTGGCCACGTTCTGGGCGCGATGCTTGACTGCTTGCCGCGCTGCCTTTTCGGCCGACTTCGTATTCGCCACTTTGCTTACAATCTCCGCTGAGAATTCTGCCCGGGATCGGGGCCGCGTAGTGTGGGGATCGACGGCCCGGAAGTCAACCGCCAGGCGCGGTTGCCGATCCACAATCCATGGGAATTTCAGCAGCTTGGGGCCGGGTGGGGCGGCCGGCGTTCTGATAGGCTGCCGCGGCGATGAGCCGCCCCCTCCTGAAGAGCACCGGCAGCACCGGTGCCGCCACCCTGCTGTCGCGCATCACCGGCCTCATCCGGGACGCGCTGATGGCGCAGATCCTGGGTGCCGGCGTGGCCTCGGACGCCTTCTACGCGGCCTTCAAGATCCCGAACTTCATGCGCCGGCTGTTCGCCGAGGGAGCCTTCTCGCAGGCCTTCGTGCCGGTGATCTCCGAGTACCGCACGCAGCGGCAGCAGCAAGACGTGAAGGAGCTCGTCTCGGGTGTGGCCGGCACGCTCGGAACGGTGCTGCTCATCTTCAGCGCGCTGGGCGTGATCGCCGCGCCGGTGATCATCCTGCTGTTCGCGCCGGGTTTCGTCGGCGACGACCGTTATGCGCTCACCGTCGAGATGCTGCGGTGGACCTTCCCGTTCCTGTTCTTCATCTCGATGACCTCGCTGCTGGCGGGGGTCTTGAACAGCTACGGGCGGTTTTTCCTGCCGGCCTTCGCGCAGGTGATCATGAACCTGGTGCTGATCGGCGCGGCGATCTGGTTCGCGCCGCACAGCGACAGCCCCGGGGTGGTGCTGGCGATCGCGGTGTTCATCTCCGGCGCCGCGCAGGTGCTGTTCCAGTTGCCGGCCGTGGCGCGCCTGGGGCTGCTGTCCTGGCCGCGGTGGCGGCCGCGACTGGAAGGCGTCGTGCGGGTCGCCAGGCTGATGGTGCCGGGCATCATCGGGTCCTCGGCAGCGCAGATCAGCCTGCTGCTCGACACCGTGATCGTGTCGTTCCTGGCCGCCGGCAGCATGACCTGGCTGTATTTCGCCGACCGCCTGATGGAGTTCCCGCTGGGCGTGTTCAGCATCGCGCTGGCCACGGTGATCCTGCCGTCGCTGTCGGCCAACCATGCCTCGCGCAGCATGGCGCAGTTCGCCGCCACGCTGGACTGGGCGCTGCGCATGGTGGTGGTGCTGGTGACGCCGGCGGCGGTGGGCATGCTGTGTTTCGCCGGCCCGATGACGGCGATGATCCTCGGTTACCGTGAATTCGACATGGAGGACGTGCAGCGCACCAGCTATGCGCTGATGGCGTACTCCTGGGGACTGGTGGCATTCAGCCTGGTGAAGGTGCTGGTGCCGGGGTATTACGCGCGGCAGAACACGAAGCGGCCGGTGCGCATCGCCGTGACGGCCCTGGCGGTCACCACCGCGCTGAATGTGCTGGTGGTGATCCCCGCCGCGAAGCTGGGTTTTCCCGAGCCGCATATCCTGATCGCCACTGCCACCTGCATCGGCGGTGCGGTCAATACCTTCCTGCTGTGGCGCGGGCTGACGGGCGAGGGCGTGCTGGTGCTGTCCCCGGGCTGGAAGCTGCTGCTGCTGCGGGTGCTGGTCGCCAACCTGGTGATGGGTTCGCTGCTGGTATGGCTGGCCGGTGACACGGCGCGCTGGATGGACATGGGCTTCATCGAACGCCTGTGGCGCGGTGGTGGCGGCATCCTGCTCGCGGCCATCCTCTATTTCGTGGTGCTGGCGGCGCTCGGCATGCGCCAGCGCCACCTGCGGTCGGCGCGCCCCTGATGCGGCTGGTGCGGCACCTCGATGCGCGCAGTGCCGGGGCCGGGCCGTATGTGGCGGCCATCGGCGGCTTCGACGGCATCCACCTGGGCCACCGCACGCTGATCGATCACGCCCGGTCGATTGCACGCCGGCAGGGCTTGAAGAGCATGGTGCTGAGCTTCGAGCCGCTGCCGAAGGAATACTTCGCGCCGCAGGATCCGCCGGCACGCCTGACCAATTTCCGTGAACGCTGGCGGTTGCTCGAGGCCGATGGTCCGGAGGCCTTCTGCGTCCTGCGGTTCGATGACCGGCTGCGTTCGCACACTGCCCGCCAGTTCGCCGAACTGCTGCTGCGGGGCGGCGTGCGCTATGTCGTGATCGGCCATGATTTCCGCGCCGGCTACCGTGGCGAGGCCAGCGTTGACTGGTTCCGTGCCCATGGCCCGGCCATGGGCCTCGGCGTCGCGGTGGTCGAACCTGTGATGGGCGAGGGCCTGCGCATCGGCAGCGGCGTGATCCGCGGCGCGCTGGCAGCCGGTGACCTGGCGATGGCCGCACGCCTGCTCGGCCGTCCCTATGCCATGCGCGGGCGCGTGGTGGCCGGCGAGCGGCTGGGCCGGCAGATCGGTTTTCCCACCGCCAACCTGCGCATGGGGCGACGGCGCACCCCGCTGGACGGTATCTTTGCAGTCCGGGTCCGGGGCGTGGAAGCCGGCCGGGCGCTGGGCGGCGTGGCGAGCCTCGGCACGCGCCCGACGGTGGGCGGCGGGGCGCCGCTGCTGGAAACCCATGTGTTCGACTTTGCCGGCGACCTGTACGGACGCGAGATCGAAGTGGAATTCGTGGCGCGGCTGCGCGATGAGCTGCGATTCGAGAATGTGGATGCGATGGTCGCCCAGATCCACCGCGATGCCGCCGAGGCACGCGCGGTGCTGTCCGGACGACTGAACTGAAAGAAGGTTGAGATCCTTGGCTGACTACAAGAACACCGTGAACCTGCCGCGCACCGACTTCGCCATGAAGGCGGACCTGGCGCGCCGCGAGCCGGCAATGCTGGCCTGGTGGGAAGAGAACGACATCTATGGCGAACTGCGCCGCGTCGCACAGGGCCGTCCGCGCTTCGTGCTGCACGATGGCCCGCCGTATGCCAATGGCGCCATCCACATCGGCCATGCCGCCAACAAGATCCTGAAGGACATCATCGTCAAGTCGCGTTCGCTCGACGGTTATGACGCGCCTTACATTCCCGGCTGGGACTGCCATGGCCTGCCGATCGAACTGCAGGTCGAGAAGAAGCATGGCCGTGCCGGGCAGAAGCTCGACGCGCGCGCCTTCCGCGCCGCCTGCCGCGCCTATGCCGCCGAACAGGTGAACCTGCAGCGCCGCGACTTCAAGCGCCTCGGCGTGATGGGCGACTGGGATCGCCCGTACCTGACCATGGATCCGCGCTTCGAGGCGCAGCAGATCCGCGCGCTGGGCAAGGTGATCGCCAACGGCC
>CAYNEX010000009.1:0-7133 GCA_964396335.1 uncultured Steroidobacteraceae bacterium
GGCCGATACGGGAGGATGATGGCCGGCCTCAATGCAGGTAGACCGGACTCTCCACGTCTGGCGAAGTCCGTCTCTACAGAATGATTCGTTAGGCCTCTCACGGCCAAGTCGGCAAAGGGTCTGCAGCGTTTCTTGGCTCGCGCGCCAGTCGCAGGTCGAGTTCTACACCGGGAGCATGTGCTAGGTGTCCCATCGATTTTCGTAGCTCTGCCAACTTGGACTCGGTAGAAGTGGGCACGACTGTAAAGCGCATCTGCACCCCACCATCTGGATTGATGGCAACAAGAGTAGAGTCCCACGCATATGGAACCAGGGGATTATCAGTATCGTGTTCCCCTTTAGATTCGCTACTGAATGCGACGGCATCATCAATGAGGTAGCCTTTAATCTTCAGGGCACGTTGGTCCATAAGCGCAGCGCGAATCTGCAATCTGTCCGGATCCATCCCGAAACGGAGCACCAACGGCTGCATGGCTTCAGAGATGCCACGATCAAAGCTCTTGTCCTTGTAACTCTCTTTCGGCGCCTTCCACGTTGCGGTGATCAGGCAGGAAATAGCCGGCCCACCCCCGAATCCGAGGCATTGCGCAGTCCCTTGTACCGAACTGCTTCCACCCCGGTTTCTGTACGTTCCAACGATGCGATAGGAACCCTCAAGGCGTCGAAGCCATGTCTCCATTTCGCCAATCAAGCTCTTACGTGCGGCTTCGTCGAGAGCTCCGCCATGCTCATTCAGTCCCTGCTCCCGGGCCAATGCGATATCGCGAGATCTAACGTTCGCATAGCAAACCCTTCCCGCTGCGCCTAGCCAAACGCATGGGCTCGCATCTTCCTTGCTGGAAACCGGCTTCTCGCGACGCGCTTCCGCCGCAGATGCGCCCCGCCGTGAGTCGTGGGCAGCGGTGATGGCCAGGGTGATACACGTCAAGAGCGCAAGCTTAGCTTGCAGGCTCACGGCGGCACCCCTCCCGATCGCTCGGCATTCGACTCGCCCCGCTCACGCTTCAGCACGAATGACTGCTGCAGCACGCGCCGCGAATCAATATGAATGTCCACCGAAATGAAGACCTCACTGCTCCTCTGGCTCGCCGTGATTCGGGTAGTCTTCTCACACACACCGCTCTTGCTGATTCCGACACACGCCTCTCGAGAGGTAAACGTATCGCCAACCAGCACGCCGGACCCCCACTCGGCGATGCCTCGGTTGTCGACCTGCATAAACATGATTCCCCAGAAGCTGGTCTGAATGTTAATCCGTGGCGTGCCGGTGATCCAAGCTGTTCGACTCGAGAAGTCCTGAATGGATCGGTTCTCGAGACTGAAGCTCACTAGCGCTGGGCGCAGGTTGGATACACCACCTAACACCGGTTTTCCGTCTTCATCCCGCTCCTCTGTCCAGCTCACGTTGACTTTGCAGTGAACAGCGGGAGTGGAACGCGTACCAACACATTCTGCCCAACCAGTCACCGGCCGCTGGTCGGCGGCATTGCCATTGCCACACAGATCGACGTATCCGTCGTAGGTGTAACGTCCGACTAGCGACCTCAGCCACCCTTTCAGATCTTTGGAATCCGTCCGAATGCTCTTGGCCGTGACGACTACTTCCTCCAGCTCACCGATGGCCTTTGTCGCAGGACTAGCGACTGTCTGGCAAGCAAACCCTGCCCCCAGTACTTCGCCGGGGAACATCGATGCCAATATGAGGCCGCAAGTTCTTAAGAAACAGGCAGCCCACAGAATGGCAGAGTCAATATGAAATGGCGTCTGCGATTCGCGAGCCATTCTCTTTTGAAGCACCAGCTGCCTCCATTAGCTCGAATTTGAGTACGCGAATGAGATGTGCCCAAAGAACCCTGGCATCGCGAAGATGGGTGAGCGAGTACATGCACCGGCACTACCACCATTTTGGTTGCGTAGCAGCATTTGCGGGAGTGAATGTTCTCGCAATGCTGAAGCCCCATGAAGCAAGTCAGCCAAGAGAAACGCGCCAAGTATTCGCAGGAGACATAGGGATTAGTTTTGTCCTGGCAAGTGTAAGGCTCATTACCTCTTTCAATGCAGGTAAACCGGACTCTCCACCTCCGGCGAAGCCATCACCAGGAATCGCTGCCCATCCGGCGTCACCGCATACTGCGGCCCCGCCCCCGTATTCACCGGGCTTGAATTGATCGGCGGCGTGAACAGCTTGGTCGGGGTCGACGCCGAAAAGCTCCTCCCGTCCCCCGAGTAATCGAGACTGATCGCCATCAACGACCCGTCCGCCTCGATGTAATACAACTCGCGGCCATCCCCGCGCCAGCGAGGCCAGCCACCACCATTGGTCGTCAGCGGCTTCGACAGCGTCCCCATCGACGGCGGATCAAACGGCCCGAGCAGTGCAATCTGCATCGCCCCGGTGGCGTGCGACTGGACGACGATCCACCGCCCATCCGGCGAAACCTTCGGCCAGTGCGCGGCCGGCGAACCGGGCGGAATGATGTTGGTCTCACTGCCCCGGCGCTGGTCGCGCACCCACAGGTCCGGTGTGTTCATGCGATAGAACAGATATCGGCCGTCGCTGGTCATGTCCATCGGCCGACGCAGGGCCACGTTGAAGAACACCTTCTTCGCGTTCTCCGGCGCGCCGACCTCCTGCTCATACATCTCGATTGTCTGGGTCCGCTTGGAACTGAACAGTACGCTGCGCCCGTCGCTCGACCAGATCTCGTCGAGGTCATTGCCTTCGCTCTGCGAGAGCGGAGTCAGCTTGCCGGTGGCGAGATCCACGACGCCGATGTCCGTATTGCCCTCACGCACGAAGTTCAGCACCACCGACTTGCCATCCGGCGACAGCGACACCGGGCCGCCACCGGCATCAATCGGCGCACCCACCGTGCCCAGCTTCGTGCCCGCGCGGTCGTACCAGACCAGCTGCTTGCCGGTGCCGACGCCGCCGATGCGATAGGCCACCTTCACGCCATTGGAGGTCACGGAGGACGACGCCGGCGAGCCCGCCGCCACGTTCCTGGCGATCAACTCGTCGTCGTCGCCGACCGCGCCCCGCTCCGGGTCATAGGAAATTGCATGCAGCTCGCCGTTGCGGGTGTAGAACAGCTTGCCGCTGGCATAGACGCCCGCGGACTCCGAATCGATCAGCTTGCGGCTGACCGGGCCGGCCACGGAGGCCTGGTAGATGCCGCGCTCACCCGCGGTGCCCTGTGCGTGGAAGATGAACCGGGTTCCATCCGGCAGGAAGTGCGGACGGGACAGCAGGAACTGGTTGGGCCCATCCAGCATGGCCGCCGGCTGGGGCCGACCTCCCGTCTCCGCGACGCGCCAGATCAGGTACTGGCCAGCCGTGGAGAACAGGATGGTACCGTTCTTTCCCCAGCTCGCGCCGGAGGCATAAGTGACGCCGGGGACAAGGACCTTCACCTCGCCGGTCTGGATGTCGATCTGCTTGATGGCATCGTCCGCGAAGAAACCGAGCTTCGTGCCGTCCGGCGACCAGAATGGGAAGATCGCATCGACCGTATTGGGCAGCGGCCGCGCGACCCCATCACCCACCGGCTTCAGCCACAGGTGCTTGCGACCCTGGTAGCGACCCGAGACGGCCAGCGTGAGTCCATCCGGGGATAGGGCAACCGTCGCGTCATTGCTCGGCGGCGTGCCGGTAATCGCGATGGCCGGCGCAACAGGGCCACTGTCAGGCGGGCCATCGGCGTGCCTGCCGCCACCGCCAGTTGCGACACAGCCAATGACCAGACCGGCCCCGACGAGCGCCACCACCACCATCCGTGTGTAGAACCGGCGCATGATCTGTACTCCCTGTACGACTTGGCGTTTTCTGCATCATACGGCCTGTGCACAAGGGGCGTGCCCGACGTGCGTATCGTTGTGCCGGCAACAGCACGCAGGTTATGACCGTGAAATCCGAGACCATCTATGTCGCGGTGACCAATCGCCCGCCCGGAAGCTGCGTTCCGGTTCAGGCTCACCGCAGGGCCAATGGCGTCTTTCAGATCATCTCGAGGAACGACGACCCGGAAGACGAACTTTGGGAATTCCAGACGGGTTCTCTGGTGCGCTGCAGGGAAGTCGAACTCGCGGGCCACACTCAGCTTCTGGCGGTCGAGGCAGTTCCGGAGCCTCGCCCGAGACTGGTGACCTGACGCGCAGGTCGTCAGCTGAAAGCCATTTGTTTCCTACTTCTGGAAGTCGCCAATGGCGGCAGCTTCGGCTGCGCCCCTGAAGCAGGATGGCTGCCGGTGATCGTGCCGCGCAGCGATAACCATCAGGCACTGTCGCGGCAGTAGTCACCGCCCATTTACGGGGCTACGTTCGACGCCATCACTCGGGGGATTGAGGGGGTGACGCCATGACAACCATCAATGGACGCCAGTCATCCAGATCGGACCGCGCGCCGTCCGTTCCGCTTGTTACCTGTTTGACCACCTTTGTGAGCCTTGCGGTGACCGCCGCCATGGCCGCAGACAGCCCGGTCTTCGAGCAACCCCTCCGCAAGGCCATGTCCTCCGACCAGATCACCACCGCCGTGCTGAAGCAGGAGGGCAATGAACATACCGTGCGCATCAGCCTGGACCGCGAGAAGTTCAATGAACGCGAGCGCGCCATCAAGGCGACCCACGAGGCGCAACGCGCGGACCACCCGCCGACTGCACCGACCGACGCAGAACGCTCCTCGTTCTTCATCGGCGACACGCTCAACGACCTGCGCGGCCTGACGTTGTGGTGGCCGTGCGGCGCGCGCACGATCGGCGCGCGGCTGCCGAACGGCCCGACTGGCAAGGTGCAGCAGTTCGAGAAGGACAATCGCGTCACCGTCTGGCTGCTGAAATCTGACGGCACGCAGATCATGCCGACGACCTACAACTGCAGCGAAGGCTCCTCAACGGTCGATGTGGAATACCACTTCACCATTCCCGAGCGCGAGCGCCCTGTCGCCGCGGCGGTCCGCATCGACAAGGAATTCTTCATCGAGCAGATCCAGTCGTCGGCGCAGGCCAGGCCCGCCACATTCAGGCCCCAGCAGAACCCATGAAGCAGAACGCCCGCATGCATCAGCACGCGGGCGTCTGTCGAACCAAACCGGGCGGTCGCCCGCCCGGATGATTGGATCGGCTCAGTAGCCGCCGGGAGCCGGGGCACCGGGCGGAGGACCGCCGGGACCACCCTGCGGACCGGGACCACCAGCGCCGGGAGCCGGTCCGCCGCCGGGAACGCCCGGGGGAGGACCACCGCCGGCACCACGTCCGCAGTTCGGCGTCAGGCACGCCGTGACTTCATGGATGTAGCGGTTCTTGCCGCCCTCGACGCGGAACATCTGGCTGGCAGGCGTGCCCGGATGATCAGCCGGCAGGCCGGCATCGATCCACGAGAAGTTGTGGAAGATCACCACGGCGCCGTGTTCCTCGTCGATCACGAAGCGGCGGTTGCCGGTCTTGATGGGCTGCGGGAACGCCGGCATGTTGCAGGTGTTGCCGTTCGGGTCGCGGGTGCCGGTGTAGATGCGGCCTTCGAGGCGCTGGCACGGCGTGCCGTGCAGCACCGTCAGCGTCGGATTGCCCCAATGGTCGATATACGACTCGGCGGCGCGCTGGATGGCTTCACGCGTGTCGCGCTTGTCCTTCGGGATCGCGCCCCAGTTCTCGGCCTGGCTGTACTGCAGGTGTTCCTTCGCGCCGAACACCCAGTCGTCGCTGTCGGTCACCACCGATTCCATCTTCGTGACCTTGCCGTCCTTGTTCGCTTCCATGCGCGTGTGGATCACGTAGGGATGCGCATGCGTGGCGGCGATGACTTCGACGAAGGTGGCGCACTGCGTGGTGTCATGCAGGCTGCGGGTGAAGTCGACTGTCAGTTTCTGCGAGAGGACGCCCTTCTTGATGTCCGTGGCCTGGTCGTTCTCGCCGTAATAGGCGCCCGACGCCAGCGGCACCGAAGCCGGGGTGCCCGCCTTCTGCGCGCTCACATAGGTGTCGGCCAGTTTCTGCAGTACATCGCGACCGCATTCCGCCTTCGCTTCGGACGCGAATGCCGTGCCGGCCACGACCGCCGCACAGACCGTGGTGATGACTCTTGCTCGTTGTGCCATTTGGCGCATGCCCCCGCTGGTATTGCTGTCCGATCATTTTATGCCGAATCGGGACGCGGCGTCCGTACGTGTCACCTGCTCTGGTATGCGAAAGCAGGGCTTCAGCGGATTGCTTGCACTCTGTTGGTGCCCGCCTCATGGTTATCGCCGTGAACGCGCAGGCCATCCTCGACGTGACCGGCTTCCTGGTGCTGCCCGGCATCGTGTCCGAGGCGCAGTGCGCCTGGATCGTCAGCCTGCTGGCCGGCCGGCAGACCGGCGCCGGTACGCGCGACCTGCTTGAGGAGGACTGGTGCGCATCGCTTGCGGCGACGCTGCGCGACACCTTCGACCTGGGCCAGGTGCTCACCGACATGGTGGCCGTGCAATGCACGTACTTCGACAAGTCCGCTCAGGGCAACTGGCTGGTGCCGCTGCACCAGGACCTCGGCATTCCCGTCGCGGAACATGTCGACTCACCGGAGCTGCAGGGATGGAGCATCAAGCAGGGCGTGCACCATGTGCAGCCGCCGGCGTCACTGCTCACGCGCATGACCGCGGTGCGTGTGCATCTCGATGAAAGCGCCGAGGACAACGGCCCGCTGCGCGTCATCCCCGGCTCGCATCTCGCCGGCCGCCTGCAACCGGAGGAGATGGGGGAATTCCGCCGGATCCATGGCGAGGTGCTGTGCACCACGCCGCGCGGCGGCGTCGTGGCCCTGAAACCACTGCTGCTGCATGCATCCTCGAAGGCCACCAGCAACCGGCCGCGCCGCGTGCTGCATTACCTGTATGGCCCGAAGCAGCTGCCGCACGGACTCGCCTGGCATCGCGCGGTGTGATTGCCTTGCCGCGGCACGCGGGCCAGACTTGATCAAACGACCCGGACAAGCGCCATGAACAAGCTAGCCACCCTGACCTTCGCCACCCTCGCAACCGCCCTCGCCGCCTGCAGCAGCGACCCGCGCGGCCCGAATGCTTCGACCGACGCCGCGCAGCCGGCCGACCCGGCCCACAACTCGCGCAATGCGCTCGACTGGGCCGGCACCTATCGCGGCAT
>CAYNEX010000009.1:7233-17087 GCA_964396335.1 uncultured Steroidobacteraceae bacterium
TTCGCCGTATTGCGCGGCTGCCAGGGCACTGCCCGAAGCGAACGACAGGATCGCGAACACAGGCAGCAGTCGGGATATGTGTTTCATTGCGCCGGTCCCTACCGCGGCTGCCTCATGCGCCGCTTCTTCTCTTTCGACAGCTTCGGCGACGTTGCCTGCTCATCCTTCGCCGGTTTCAATTTGAGCGTCTTCGGCGAAGGCTGGAAATCCGGGTTGTAGACCAGGGGGTTGGGATCGGTGCGCTTGAAGATCTGCCCCTCGGCGGAATAACCCTCCCGGGCGAGCGCGCTTCCGCAACCCAGCGCAGCAAGGACCAGCACGGCGACCCCGAATCGCTTCCTGCATTCCATGGCGTATCCCCTTGGTCTTTCGCCCGATCGTACCCCCGGCCCGCCCACCCGTCAAAAATGCTGCCCGCGGCAGCGCCTGGAGGCCCTCAAGCCCGGCTCATGACCCCGACAGCATTGCCCGCAGGCAGTTTTTCGCTGCGTGCAGCGCCCCGCGATCGACGCGATACTTCGCGCCATGCTGCGTGTCTTCTCGAAACTTTTCGATTCCCTCGGACCGATAACCCCCGCCACCACCGGCCAGCACGACCGTGAGCACACCCTGCAGGTGGCCACCGCGGTGCTGCTGGTCGAAGTCGGCCGCGCGGATGGCGAAATGTCCGCCGACGAGCAGCGCGTGATCGAGGACCTGCTGCGCACGCGCTTCGACCTCGATGCCGAGGAACTGGCCGACCTGCTCGAACTGGCCCGGCACAAGTCCGAACACACCCACGACCTGTTCAGCTTCACCGCGCGCCTGAACGAGTCGCTGGACGAGGCCGAACGCATCCATATCTTCGAGCTGCTGTGGACCGCGGCCTATGCCGATGGTCATGCGGACGCGCACGAGACCCATCTGCTGCGCCGGATTGCCGACCTGCTGCACCTCCGCCACGCCGATGCCATCGGCGCAAAGCTGCGCGCCGAAGCGAAAAGCCGATGATCATCCGCCCCCGCCCCAGCCTGCTGCGCCTGTTCTTCGTGATGCGCGGCTCGGTGGTGCCGCGCATCGCACCGCTGCTCGCCGGCTTCCTGGTGTATTCGGTCCTGGTCACGCTGGTCGCGAAGCAGCTGCACTTCGACCTCGGCCCGTCCGGCATCCTGCCGTTCACGCTGCTGGGCGTGACGCTGTCCATCTTCCTGGGCTTCCGCAACAGCGCCGCCTATGACCGCTGGTGGGAAGCGCGCAAGCTCTGGGGCCAGCTGGTGTTCGAGATCCGCAACCTGACGCGCGCCGCGTTCGCGCTGCTGCCGGCGGATCGGCAGCAGGCCCGGCTGCTGCTGCGTGAGGCGCTGGCCTTCTGCCATTACCTGCGCGGCCAGCTGCGAAGCCTGGATGTGTCGAAGGATGCCGCGCCTTATCTGGAGGATGGCCAGCCTGTCAGCGGCTACAGCAATCCTGCCGACGCCGTGCTGCGAGGCATGGGCGAGCGCATCGGCCGCCTGAAGGCACAGGGGGCGCTCGATGGCATGGACTACCGCATCCTCGACGAACGCCTCGCGTCGCTGGCGGCACTGCACGCCGGCTGCGAACGCATCGCCAACACGCCGCTGCCGTTCGCCTACACGCTGCTGCTGCTGCGCTCGGCCTATTTGTTCTGCATGCTGCTGCCCTTCGGCCTTGTCGGTCCGCTGGGCTGGGCCACGCCGCTGTTCACGGTGGTGATCGCCTACACGCTGTTCGGCCCGGATGCGCTGTCGGCCGAGCTGGAAGACCCCTTCGGCACCGAGGCCAACGACCTGCCGCTGGACCGCATGTGCCGCATCTGCGAGATCTCGGTGCTGGAAGCGCTGGGCGAACCGACGCCGCCGGCGATGAAGGAAGTGGACTACTACTCGTCCTGAGCGCGCTCCGGCGCGCTGAATTCCAGCCACGCGATGCGGTTGGCGCCGCCGTCGGCCACATAAAGCCGGTTCACCAGCCGCTGCGGCGGCTGCCGGTCGCTGCCGGCGGACAGCCCGGCGCCGCGCGAACCTTCGCCCAGCAGAAACTCACTGATCTGCCCGTCCGGCGTCACGCGCCCCACCCAGCTGCCCTGCGTGTACCAGATGTTGCGGTCCGGCCCGACCGCGATGTTGATCGGCGATGGCGTGCGCGTGGGCATCACGTATTCGCTGACGCGGCCGTCCATCGTGATGCGGCCGATGCGGCCACCGTCCACCTGCACGCCATCCATCGTGCCCGACAGCTGCACGAACCACATTGCGCCATCGGCGCCGGCGGTGATGTCGCCGGGACCGGAGTCCGGTCGCGGCAGCCTGAATTCGGTGATCTCGCCGCGCGGCGTGATGCGGCCGATCAGCCCGGCCTTGAAGGCCGAATACCAGATGTTGCCATCCGGCCCCGCGGCCAGCGCCCGCGGCCCGCCATCGGGCGTCGGCAACGGGAATTCGGTGAGGACGCCCCCGGGTGTGATGCGGCCGATGCGATTGGCAGCGAACTGCCCGAACCACAGGTTGCCATCCGCACCCAGCGCAATCGCCCGCGGCTGCGAAGCCGGTGTCGGCAGGTCGAACTCGCGGATCTCGCCCTGCGCCGAGATGCGCCCGATGCGATTGCCCTCATGTTCGGAGAACCACATCGCGCCATCGGCACCGAGCGCGATGATGCGCGGCGCACTGCCGGCATGCGGCAGCGGGAAGTTGCGATAGCCGCTGCCATCCGGATTGATGCGGCCGATGCGGTTGCCCTGGCCTTCGGTGAACCAGACCACGCCATCCGGCGCGACCGCCACGGTGACCGGCCCGCTGCCGGGCGGCAGCGCGAACGACTGCACGCGCCCGTCGGTGACCAGGCCCTGTTCATCGGCACCGATCCAGCGTTGCCCCGCCAGGGCGCAACCCGCCATCAGCACCCCCGCCAGCGTGGCTGTCAGGCAGATCTGTCGACCAGTCAGCAGTTCTTTCATGCGGACAATGTTTTCAGCGTTTCGCCGAGTCCCGGGAGTTGCAGCGTACGCCACAGTATGGCCATGCGGCCATTGCCGGGCATTTCCCGCCGGCGTTAAATGGACCTACAACCGGAGGAGAATCGGGTGTCTGATCCTGAAAATCGCGACAAGCGCCGCACCGGCCAGGTTCGCCATGACTCAGGCGGTCGGGCCATCTGGGAGTGGGCGCTGGAATCCGGCCGCCACGCCGTCGACTCCACCTCGCGGCTGCTGAAGAAGCTCGACCTGTCGAACATCTCGCTGCTCAACGATGACGAGCGGCCGTGGGAGAAGAATTCCGGCGCAAAGCCGGATGAGCCGGAACTGCGCATCCGCGAGCCGGACGAGGCCCTGCCGCTGCAGAAGCAGCTGGAGAAGGAACCGCCGGCATCGCGCGGCTTCAATCCCTATGACACGCGCACGCCCACCGGCCGTGGCGTGACCTTCACGCCGAAGCCGCCGCCGAAGCCGCGCATCACGCAGCCGCCGGCGCCGCCGCGCAGGAAGAAGGGTTTCTGGGCGCGGCTGTTCAGCCGCGACTGATCACTGCGAGCGGGCCTGCAGCGGCCCGCCGCGCGACAGCACGTTGAAGGTGCGCGTCAGGCGCCGGCCTTCGGCGTCCACCACCGTCACGCGATGTTCACCCGCCGCCAGGTCGACGGCCAGCTGGTGGCGCAGTTCGGTGCGCGCCACATAGTCCTCGTCGAGGTGCCAGTACAGCACCGCCGCCGGATCCCGGTGCACCACCTCGAGCACGGCGCGGCCGCGCGTGCCGTCCAGCTCCACCGGCACATACAGGTTGCCGCCGGCATCCGGATAGATGAACTCCATCATCGCCGCGGCCAGCGCCTCGCCATCCTCGCGGCAGTCGTCGCGCCATGCCGGCAGCGGCTGGTAACGGCCATGCTGGCCGCGGAAGTAATACGCCAGCGACGGCGGCAGCACGAACCAGGGTTCGGCGCGCATCGCGCTCACCGCCGAGCAACCTGAATGCACACGCAGGCCGCTGGTCGCATCCACATGCACCAGCTGGTGATAGGGACTCTGCCGGTCGAAATGACTGCCGCGCGGCACCAGCGTCTCGCGCGCCTCGCACAGGTCGCTGGCGAGGAAGCCGTCATCGACGCAGGTGCGCACGGCCTTCAGCGCCGAATACGGCGGCGAATACCAGGGGCTGCGCGGCAGCCGGTCATGCAAGGCGAACAGCAGCGGCGCGGCGGCCGAACCGCCGGTCAGTCCGGGCACACCGCGTCCATCGGCATTGCCCACCCACACGCCGACCGTGTGGGAAGTGCTGGAGCCCACCGCCCACGCATCACGCAGGCCCCAGCTGGTGCCGGTCTTCCACGCGATCTGGCGCGCGTCGGCAAACTGCTCCCAGCCTGCCTCCTCGGGCGGACGCGCCACATTGCGCAGCGCCTGCTGGGTGATCCACGCCGCGCCCACCGAGATCGGCCGGCGTGCGGTGCCGGCTTCCGGCTGGTCCATCAGCCAGCGCAGGCGCCGCGCGGCCATGACTTCCCCGTCCGGAGACGAACGCGCGCCGTCCGCCAGGTTGGCATACGCGCCCATCACATCCCACAGCGTCGCCTCCGCGCCGCCGAGGATCAGCGACAGGCCGTAATGGTCCGGCGCGCGCGTCAATGTGGTGAACCCGAGCCGCTGCAGCAGTTCGTGGAAGCGCGGATAACCGAATTCGCGCAGCATGCGCACCGCCGGCACGTTCAACGATTGCGCCAGTGCCGCGTCCGCCGGCACCGCGCCACGGAAGGCCTTGTCGAAATTCTCCGGCCGGAAACCGCGCAGCTGCGTGGGCACGTCGGCCACCAGCATCTGCGGCAGCAGCTGGCTGCTGTCGAGCATGGCCGCATACAGGAAGGGCTTCAGGATGCTGCCGGTGCTGCGCGGCCGCTGCACGATGTCCACCGCCAGCGCGCGGCCGGCATCCAGGCCCCAGCCGGCATTGCCCACATAGGCCAGTACCTCGAAGCTGCGGTTGTCGACCACCACCGCCGCGGCATTGCCGACGCCGGCGCGTTGCATCCCGCTGGCGTGCTGCGCGACTTCCTCGGCGGCCTGGCGCTGCAGGTACGGATCGAGCGTGGTGTGGAAGCGGTACTGGCCGGGATAACGCGCGCGCAGCGTATCGAGCAGATGCGGCGCCAGGTTCGGCAACGGCTGCGGCGCCTCGACCAGCGGTTCGGCCAGCGCCAGCTCCAGGTCCAGAGCGGTGAGCTCGCCGTGGTCAGCCAGCGTACGCAGCAGCGCATCGCGCCGCTGCTGCAGCCGCTCACGCGCGCGTCCCGGCGTGATCAGGCCGGGCGCGTTCGGCAGCACCGCCAGCGTTGCGGCTTCGGCCCATGACAGCTGCGAAGGATCGCGGCCGAAATAACGCCATGCCGCCGCCTCCAGTCCCACCACATTGCCGCCGAATGGCGCATGGCTGGCATACAGCGCCAGCACCTCGTCCTTCGAATGGCTGGCCTCGATGCGCAGCGCCAGCAGCGACTGCCAGGCCTTCTCGAGATAACCGCGACTGCGGCGCTTGCCGTTCTGCTGCCGGACCAGCCGCGCCAGCTGCATCGTGATGGTCGAGGCGCCACTGACCACCTCGCCGGCGCGCCAGTTGCTGCGCACCGCGCGCAGCACGGCCAGCACATCCACACCGGGATGCTTGCGGAAGCGCCGGTCCTCATAGGCCAGCAGGGCCTTCTCGAAGCGTTCCGGCACCGACTCGCTGTCGGGGAATCGCCACTGGCCATCCGATGCAATGCGCGCGCCCAGCAGCGTGCCATCCCGCGCCAGCAGCACCGCCGACAGCGGTTCGCTGAACAGCGGGCCGGGCAGCAGGACCCGGAACGCCGCGCCGCCCAGCAGCAGCAGCGCGGCGGCGATGTGGACGCGCCTAGCGCGCCACCACTTCGGTCCAGCCACCGGCGGTGCGGGCGTGGATGCTGGCATCGTACATGGCCTCGGCCACGATTCCCGGCAGGTAATACCGGCCGCGGTACGCGGCATTGATGCGCGTCTGGAAGCGGATGGTGGTGCCGGGCGCCAGGTCGAAGAACTGCATCACGCGGTCATCGCGGATGTCGACATGGTCCGGGCGCACGGGATCCGGGTTGCGGAAGCCCTGCCTGGATGTATCGGTGAAGCGCTCGCCGGTGCCATCGCCGGCATCGAACAGCCGGTCATTGGCGATCTCCCAGCCGCTGGGCACGATCTGTGTCAGCGCGATGTGACGGATGGGTTCGCGCGTGTTGTTGCGCACCACGAGGTCCACGATCACATCCTCACCCTGCGGCAGGCGCGTGATGTCCACCGGCAGGCCGGCCGCATCCGAATAGCTCACGGTCAGGCCCAGGCCCTCGGAGGCCGCATCCTCGTTGCCGGCTGCGGGCGTGCCGCGCACGGTCACCGTCGCGAACAACACACCCTGGGTGGTGTTGCGCACGGTCAGCGGCGCGCCGGCATCGGGCACACCGGCCAGCACCTCGCGATGCACGGCCGCGGTCGAGGTCACATTGGTGGTCTGCGTGCCGACCGTGCGCGTGTAGGCGAAGTTGCCATCGCCGCGCGCGCCGGACAGCTGCGACATCGCCAGCAGCGCGTAGGCCGTCTCCTGCGTCGACAGCCAGTCATCGCTCGACAGCCGCCTGGAGATCTCCTGCACCAGCGGCCCGGCGCGATCCAGCTGGTTCATCACCACCATCGACTGCAGCACCAGCGCGTGGTCGCGCAGCGTCGAACCGAAAGTGTAATCCCCATCGCGGATAAAACGCGGCGCCATCGGGTTGGCCTGCGCCAGCGCATTGGCGGCATCGGTGAGCCCGGCCAGCTGGTAGGCGCCCGCCAGCACCCAGCTTTCCACCGGATCGATGGGCAGCTCGCGCAGGCGGTTCATCGCGCCCACCTCGGCCTGTCCGGCGCGCGCCAGCACAAACAGGCGATAGGCCTGCTGCAGCGGCGCGCTGAGCGTCGGGCGCCAGTCCCGCGCGGTGCCGCGCAGGTAACGCAGCATGCTGTTCTTGATCGCAGCCGGCACCGTGTGGCCGGCGCGCTCGGCTTCCACCAGGAAGTGGCTGGCATAGATGGCGGACCAGTGGTGGTACCCATTGGTAATCACGAACTCGCCGCCCGGCCAGTAGCTGAACGCCCCTTCCGGATGCTGGAAGCTGCGCAGCCTTTCAATCGCGGCGCGCACGTTCGCCTCGGCGCGGCTGCGGTCGGCCGGATCCATCTCCACCATCGACGACAGGAACAGCTGCGGGAAGGCGGCCGAGGTGGTCTGCTCCAGGCAGCCGTACGGATAGGTGATCAGGAAGTTCAGCCGCCGCTCCAGGTTCAGCGGCGGGATGGCGGAAACCTCCAGCGTCACCTGGTTGGTGCCCGGCATGCCATGCGGCGCAATGCGATGTTCCCAGGTCTCGCCGGCCTGCAGCAGATGCTGCACCACGCGTGTGGACGGCGGGTTCGGGCTGCGCACCTCGATGTTGATCTCGTCCTGCGCGCGCTCGTTGCCGCTGACCGCGTTGAAACGTACCCGGGCATTGCCCAGCCGCTCGTTGACGCGCAGGCGCAGCAGTGCGATCTGCTCGCCGGTGCTGCTGAAGCCCAGCTGCGCGGTGGGCGAACCGATCACCTCGAACATGCCATCCGGCTCGATGGTCAGGCGCACATCGCGCACCCGCTCGTTCATCGCGAACACCGACACCGGCACGGCGATTTCCTCGCCCGGCCCGACCACGCGCGGCATCGTCGGCAGGATCATCAGCGGCTGGCGCACCGGCACGGACTTCTCCATGGAACCATAAGCGGCCGGCTTGCTGCTGCCGGCCACCACCATCACGCGCACCGCACCCACATAACGCGGCAGCTGCACCTTCTGCTCCTGCGTGCGACCGGCCGGCAGCTGGAACGGGCCCAGCACCTGCGCCACCGGCACGAACCGCGACTGCTCGCGTTTCGCGGCATCGCCTTCGGCGCCATCGGAACCGCCCAGCGCCAGCAGGCGCGACAGCTCCGCGCCATAGGCGCCGCTGACATCGTCGAACAGGTCCCAGGTGCGCACGCCCAGCGCCTCGCGGCGATAGAACTCGCCATGCAGGTTGGGCGTGCGGAAGTTGGTCAGCGACAGCAGGCCTTCATCGACCACCGCCAGCGTATAGGTCATCGCCTTGCCATTGGCCTCGCTGACCCGCACGGTGACCTCGCTTTCCGGCCGCCACTCGGCGTCGGTCTGCAGCACCGGCGACAGCTGCGTGGCGGCATCGGTGACATTCAGCGGCACCACGCCATACAGGCGGATCGGGCGGTCATTCTGCTTGCCGGCATGCGGCTGCAGCAACGTCACCGCCACATAGGCATTGGGTGTCATCGCCTGGGTGATCGGGATCGACACCTGCGACTGCTGGCCGCCATCCGGCGTCACCCAGCGGGCATCGAGGATGCTGCTGCCATTCTCCACCGTGACCAGCGCGCGGCCCTGCGTCGCCGCCGGCAGCTGCACCACCGCGGTTTCGCCGACGCGATAGCTGTCCTTGTCGGTGGTCAGCTCCAGCATCGTCGCGGCGGGTCCGGTGACATCGCGCGATTCCATCCAGTACGGCGAATCCACATAGAACACCGTGCCGGCGCAATGCCCGCCCTGCTCGTCGCAGGCGCGCAGCAGGTAACGGCCCCACTGCGCCTCGGCCAGCTGGAACTTCCACTGCGCCCGGCCCTGCACGTCGGTGGTCACGCGACCCTCGCGCACGCGCGTGCTGGCCTCGCGTGCCACGAAGGCGGCCAGCGCCCCCTGCTCGCGGTCCCACCACCAGCGCCAGTCGAGCTTGTACAGCTTCACCGAGATGTTGCGGCCACCGGCCGCGGCGCCCTGCGCGCTCAGCGTGGCGAGGTCGATGGTGTGCTCCTCGCCCACCGACAGCGTGTTGCGGCGGTTCACCTGCGGGATCTTCACGCCGACGAACCGCGCATAGGGCGCGTAGTCGCGCGTGTGGTAGTGGATGCTGAAGGCGCCACCCCGCTCGAACACGCGCGTGGTGAAGGCGGCGGTCAGCATGCCCGGCGCCTGCGGCACCTGCAGCGCCTTCTCGAAGCGCACCCGGCCGTCCGCGCCGAGGTTGCCGTTGAAGATCTCCTGGTCCTCGCTGCGCACCTGGCGCGAGGGATCATCGAAGACGTAACCGTCGAAGCCATTGAAGCGCGTGGTGGCGGCGGTCAGGCGCAGGTTCACATCGGCGCGCAGCCCGCCCGCCGAAGCGCCGGACAGCCACTCCGACTCGATGGCACCGCGCAGCGGCTGGCCGCCACCCGGCATGCCGTCACCGAAATTCACGTCGATGCGCAGCCGGTTCGGCATCACTGTCTCGACCTTCAGGCGACGCGTGAAGGTGGCGCCGCCCAGCGAGACGCGCGCGGTCCAGTTGCCGGTGGGCGCATCCGAAGCGGTGCGTGCATCAAAGCGATAGAACCCATCCACCGGCTTGGCGTTCACCAGCGTCTGCGTGACGCGGCCGCGGGGATCCAGCAGCTCCAGCGTCGCCGGGTGGTCATCCGGCAGCGTGTTGTCGCGATCGTGCACCACGAAGGTCAGCGGCATCGCATCGCCGGGGCGCCACACCCCTCGCTCGCCATAGATGCTGCCCTTCAGTCCCTTCTGCAGCGTTTCGCCGCCGACATCGAAGTGGCTCACCGGCAGCGCATTGCCATTGCCCATGCGCAGGTAACTGCGGCTGGTGCCGGAACCGGCCACCAGCAGGAAGGGCGAGCCGGAGGGCTCCAGCGTCGCCATGCCGCGGCTGTCCGAAACCGCCGTGCCGATCACCTCGTTCTGGTAATTGCGCGCCTCGATGGTGACGCCGCTGCGCGGCTGGGC
>CAYNEX010000009.1:17187-38331 GCA_964396335.1 uncultured Steroidobacteraceae bacterium
CCCGGCGCCGCGTTGGCGTTCTCGGGGCACGCATAGGCCGCGTCGGAAGGCGTGATCAGCAGCGTCAGCTGGAACAGCGAGCCGGGATGCTTCTGCATCAGTTCGGTGACATCGATGTCATACCGCTGCCAGCGACTGGTCTGCGGTCCGGGCAGCGCCACGCGCTTGCGCCACAGGTGGCGGCCGACGCGGCCGAGCTCGTAGTTGTTGCCATCGCGCAGCGCGCTGATCTGCAGGAACTGCGGGATGTTCTCCGCCGGCACGCGGGTGGCGATCACCTGCACCGAACGCGCGCCCACCGCCTCGAAGGCCACCGTCATGCGTTCGGCATCGGGCAGGATGGCGCCGGAGCTGACGAAACGCACCTGCGGCTTTTCGCTGGTCAGCGTCACCGCATGCACCGACTGCGTGGCCAGCCGCTCGCCGCGCCGGTTGCGGATGCCCGGCTCCACCGTCACGGTGACATTGCCGGCCGCCTCCTCGTTCGGATAGACGATCAGCCGGTTGCCCTCGATGCGCGTGGTGAATTCGCCCGACGACAGGTTCACCAGGCCGCGTGTGTTCTGGTTCTCATCCAGCGCATCGGAGAACGACACCTGGACCTGCTTGCGGCCGTCCTCTTCGAGCGCCGTCGCGCTGATCACGACGAACTGCCCCAGTGCCGGCACGGACACCGTGCGCTCTTCGCCGCGTCCGGCACCGATGGGATTGCCGGCCAGCGTCAGGCGCAGTTCCTGCGCGCTGCCCTGCCGCTCCAGGCCCGACAGCGCGAACTGGTGCTCGCGGCCGTCTCCCGAATGCATCCAGGTCGGTTCCAGCGCCGAGCCCCGGTAACTGGCGCGCAGCATGCTCTCGACCGCCTCGGAGCGTTCCGCATCGGCGGTGGCCAGCACGCCGCGCAGGATCATGCGGCGGTCATCGGCCGGGTCCGATTCCAGGTCGGAGAGCTGCAGGTCGTACTGCGGCGTCTGCACGTGGAAGCTGAACTGGTAGGGCGGCAGGTCCTGCGGCAGGCCGTTCAGTCCCTTGCCGCCCAGCGTGACGCGGTATTCACGGCCGGGAGTGAGCTCGCCGGAAGGCACCAGCACCAGCTCGCGCGGACTGCGCAAGGCCAGCTCGCCGGCCACCGCCGGCTCCACCTTCAAGGTGCTGCTGCCCAGTGCGCCCTCGGCAGTGAGATCGCTGGCAAACAGCACGCGGATCTCGCTGCGCCGGGGCACCAGTCCGCTGGTGTGGCCGACCAGCACGCTGGCCCACGCATTGGCGGCCGCATCATCGAGCTTGCCCGGCTTCGACTTGCACGCCGACAGGGCCAGCATCAGGCCCGCCAGTCCCACACACCACCACTGCAACTGCTTGCGCATGCCCTGCTCCACGTTCCCCGATCCGGGACTGTTATGCTCGAATCCTACTACCGCACCGATCCGGAGCATTGGCCTGACATGTCAACGCCGCGCCTGACCCTGCTGAACCCGCCTTCACTGTACGACTCATCACCGAATGCCTATTCGCAGCTGGCCATCGTGCCGGGCGGCTCGAAGCTGGTGTTCCTGTCCGGGCAGGGCGGGGACGAGCCGGATGGCAGCTTCTCGAAGGATTTCCGCACCCAGGCGGCATCTGCCTTCCGCAATGTCGGCCTGGGGCTGGCGGCCGCCGGCGCGACGCCCGCCGACGTGGCCAAAATCACCGTGCTGATCGTCGACCACGACATGGACAAGCTGCGCATCATGCAGGAGGAGCAGCGCCGCCTGTTCGGCGCGCATCATCCGGCCGCAACATTGATTCCGGTGCCGGGGCTGGCGCTGCCGGAGATGCTGATCGAAGTGGAAGCGATCGCCGCGCTGCCGGCCTGAGCCGGCCTCATCGCGAAGCGGGCCTGGCCCGCGCGGGGGATTTCAGTACAGGTCGTCGGCGGCGGACCACGTCTTCACGCGTGGCTCCGCCGCCGCATTCCTGTCCGCCGGGATGGTAGCGGCATTTTCTTCTTGTCCCATCCCTTGCTTCCCCCCCGAAACCGTCAGATTCCCGCGGGCACCTCGAAGGTGACGTCGCGGTACTGGTCACTCATGCCCTGCTCCCAGGTGCTCCAGCCGGAGTTCATGCCATAGGGGCTGCGCTGCAGGAAGGCGTCGATCTTGCTGATGTTGCCCTGCGCGTCGATCTTGAACACCTCGGCGATCTGCCAGGTGTGCGGCTGCACCGGGCCGGCCACGATGTCGCGGCCATCGGCGGACTTGAACTTGCGCGTCTCGCCACCGGAGTGGTCGAAGAAGGCGAACGCGAACACGATGCCGCGCTCCTGGTCGATGGCCACGAAGCGGCGATCGCGGATGCGGTTGACGAAGTACATCAGGCCCGACTCGAACTGCTCGGTGCAGGTCCACTGGCCCGAATAACCGGTGGCAGTGCGCGGATCGGGACGGGTCTGGCCCGGCGGCGTCGGCGCCAGCGTGGCCTGGCCGCCGTTCTCGTGGCGCAGGCAGTCCGGCGTGAACGGATAGTCGCCCTTGCCGTCATTCTTCTGCAGGCCGGTGAAGTACTTGTTGCCCTGGATCACCAGCTCGCTGCGCGACAGGCGCTGGTTGGCCGGCATGGCCTGCAGGTAGCTGGGATGCGTGGCCATCGAATCGACGCGGCCGTAGGTGCGGTTGTGCGCCTCGCCGGTCTCGTTGGGGAAACGGAACACGATCTGCTCGATCTCGGTGATCTGCATGTTCTGCACCCGCAGGCGCAGCGCGATCAGCGAGCCATTGAAGTTGTCGGCATCGCGATGGTCTTCCTGGATGGTGGCGAGCACGGCCACCGAACCGGCCGGCACATCGGTCACGAACAGCCGGTACCTGCCCTTGCCCTTGGCGGTGTTCCACAGGCCGTCACCGATCAGCAGGCGCTGGCCGTCCTCGGTGAAACGCACATTCGGCGACAGCGGCACGGCGGAAGGATTGTTGGCGATGACCGCGTCGAAGTAGCGCTCGACCATGCCCTCGAGGCAGGCCCGGTCGCAGGAGGCCGCGGCGGCATGCGCGTTGATGGCAGCCAGAGCCAGCACGGCCCCGGCCAGGGAAAGCAGCGAGCTCTTCTTCATGACACCCCCGGTTCGTTGTAGGCGGATTCTGCCCCAACGACTCGGCTTCGCGCCATCACACATGTGATGGCACGTGAAGGGATCAGAAAGCAGGCACTGCCCGGGCAGCCGTAGCCTTCAACGACGTGGCGTCGCCTTCGGTCAGGCGCCGCTCGGCCACGGCCGCATCGATGGCGGCGCGGAATCGTTCCAGATATGCCGTGCGCGAGCCGTACAGCTCCTTCAGTTGTGCCGCGCTGAAGGGTTGCATCACACCGGTGAGGCCGCAGGCCGTGCGCGCGCGGTCCGTGTCCTCGCGCGGCGTGCCGCTGCCCTTGTAGGCGGCCAGCGGCACTTCGATCTGCGGCAGGCGCCAGCCACCCAGCGCATTGCCCAGCTCATCGCGCACCGCCTGGTGCTGCGCGTCGGTCTCGATGCGCGGCACGCTGGCGAACGGCAGGCCCTGGCCCAGGTATTCCGCGTACTGCTGCCAGATGGCATTGAAAGCCAGGCCCACCGGGAAATCGCCATCGTCTTCGACGCAAAGGCCTGATCCCGGCGGATTGAAACCGGCGATCTTCAGGTCCGCATCCGACGGCACGCCCGCGGCGAACGGACCCGCATGGCCACTGCCGGTGATCTCGAACAGGCGATAGAAGTCGCGCGGCTCGTCGCTGTCCGCGCGGCGCGCCTGTGGCCGGCGGTTGAAATCCGACTCGGTCATCGCGGTGATGAAGGGCACATCGCGCGGCATCACCACGCGGCGCGGGTCATCGTCGGGCAGCGGCGCGGCGCACTGGTTGATCGGCGTGGCATTCGAACCTGCGGCATTCAGGTAACCATCGAACACCGGCTCGCCATTGCCGAGGCGCAGCACGCGGTGCAGCGCATTGGCGAAGGTGACGAGATAACCGCCCGTCTGCGAATAACCGGCGGCGATGAGATGCTTCGGCGAAATATCCAGCAGCGGGTTCTCCTTGCTGGAACTGCGCAGCAGCGCGCCCACCTGTGCGGTGATGTCCCATGCAAGGCCGTTCTCGGCATCGGGCGGATTGTTGCGGTTGTCATTGGCGCCCGGCAGGCCGGCGCGCGTCGGCGTCGGCGTGCACTCGCTCGACTGCGTGTACGCGAAGCTCAGGTCCGCGTACCGCACCGGGTCATAGGTCTTCAGCGTGGCGGCCGCCACCGGCTTCACGGTGACCCCCACCCACACGTCGCCATTGCGCGTGAAGTGCTGCCACGAGAAGCCCCACAGCGGTGCAAAGTCGTACAGGCCGGTGGGGTTCAGCAGTTCGACCACCACGCGGCCGCTGGCACGGGCCGCATCGCGCGGCCGCCGCACCAGGATGCGCGTGGTATAGGGCACACGCGGCTGGCGGATCGCAACGCCGGCATCCTGCGGTGATCCCCACCAGTCATAGATGTTGGCGAAACCGCGCACGAAATATTCCGTCTCGCTGTAACCCACCGTGGCCAGGTCCACCGGCTGGCGTGCACGCGAGGCGGCGAGGAAGGGCCGGTTGGTGGCGCTGACCGGCAGCGCCTTCGCGCGCGGCGTCGGCACCAGGCGCGGACCATCGACCACAACGGGCGCCTGCGGCTGGGCCGGGCCGGTCGGCGCGTCAGCGGCACCGGTGATCAGGGGAAGGGTGAGCAGGGCCAGCAGCGGCCCGAACAGGCGTGGCGACGTCATTGCGGCCACTACACTATTTCCGGCCGGCCTCGTCAACGCCGGGACATGCGGCACGGGAACGGCGGCGCTTGCGCGCCGCCGCTGGTCCATCGCGACCTACCGGCTACTGCCAGTAGCGGGGGGTCTTGTAGTACTCGAACGCGCGGTCGCGATAGGCCATCCCGTCATTGGCGGTGAGCTGCTCGAGCGAATCCGCCGGAGCCGATTCCAGCTGCTCCCTCGTGCGGGAGATCACATAGCAGTTCTGCGCCGGGTCATAGTCCAGCTCGCCCCAGGGCAGCGGGTGGTATTTCTCGCCCAGGCCGAGCACACCACCGAAGCTGACGACGGCGAACATGATGTTGTTCGACAACTTGTCGAGCACGATGTCCTTGATCTCGCCGACGTGGTTGCCGGCCGAATCACGCACCTTGGTGCCCGCCACGCGCGTGGCGAGGATGGCGCTGGTGTGTCCCGTGGCTGTGGTCATGTAGCCCTCCTTCTGGTTCGTCCCCCGTTGGGTGGTGAGGGGGTTGGCCGAGTCTCGACCCCGCCCCTCCTGCTCGATGCCGGAACAGCGCCCGCGGCCATGGCGGCGGCGTCCTACTCCCCCGGCCGCATCGCGGCAACCGTGGCAAACTTGCCGCTCCCCTGATGACTGGAATCGCGACTTGATCGATCCCCTGCTGTCCGGCTTCGAGCAGTTCGTGGCCAGCTCCCTCGAGCGGCCCGGCACATCACGCCACGTGGATGCCGCCGGCATCCGCATCCATTACCTGGAATGGGAGGGCCCGCAGGACGCGCCCGTGCTGCTGCTTCTGCATGGCTACCTGGCGCATGCGCACTGGTGGGACTTCGTCGCGCCCTGGCTGGCGACGCAGTACCGCGTGGTTGCGCCGGACTTCGGCGGCATGGGCGATTCGGGCACGCGCCCGGAATACAGCTATGCGCAGTTCTTCAAGGAGGTCACCGCGTTCCTGGATGCCCTCGGCATCCGCAGCTGCGTCGGCATCGGCCACAGCTTCGGTGGCCGCGCGCTGCTGTATGCCTGCCATGCGCGCCCGGACCTGTTCACGCGCGCCATCGTGGTCGATTCGCGGCTGGGCACCCCGCAGGACCCGGTGCGCGGTTTCGATGAGGAATGGCGACCGAAGAAGCGTTATCCGGACCAGGCCACCATCCTGCGGCGTTTCCTGCTGCGTCCGCTGGAGCCGGCCCCGGCGCTGGGGCTGGACCACATGGGCCGCATGTCGGTCCGCCAGGAGGCGGATGGCCAGTGGACCTGGAAGTTCGACGAGAACGTCACGAAGGTGTTCCAGCAGCGCGGCAGCAGCCCGGAAACCATCGACGATGCGAAGGAGCTGCGCGGCCTGCGCATGCCGGTGGACTTCGTTTATGGCGAGGAGAGCCGCGTGGTGACGCCGGAGCGCGCCGTGCTGCTGCGGACCTGCCTGCCGGATGTGCGTTCGGTGATCGGCCTGCCGGCCAGCCACCACCACCTGCCGGTGAGCCAGCCGGTCGCGCTGGTCGGCGTGCTCAGGACGCTGCTCGCCAAGGCGGTGTAATCACCGCCGCACGCACCGGATCAGTGCCCGGCGTGCGCCTTGCCGGTGATGCGGTCGAGGATGCCCATCAGCAGCGCCGAGGTCACGAAGGTCATGTGGATGATCACATACCACATGAGGTCGTCCTTGGCGGTGTCCTGCACTTCCATGAACTTGCGCAGCAGGTGGATGGAAGAGATGGCGACGATCGACGCGGCCACCTTCAGCTTCAGCGTGCCGGCATCGAGCTTGCCCAGCCAGTCGAGCTTCTCGCCGCCGCCGTTCTCGTTCACCTCGAGCTTCGAGACGAAGTTCTCGTAGCCGCTGAACATCACCATCACGATCAGGCCGGCGACCAGCGACAGGTCCACCAGCGCCAGCAGCGTCAGCACGATGTCGGCTTCGCTGTGTTCCGGCTCCAGCACCATGTGGAAGGCGTGGTACAGCTCGACGAAGAACTGGATGCCCAGCACCACCAGTGCCACCGACAGGCCGAGGTAGATGGGCGCCAGCAGCCAGCGGCTGGCGAAGAACAGGCGTTCGACGGTGCGTTCTATCATGGGTGGCGGATTCTAGCGGCTCAGGCAGGAAGCAAGGTAACCGGCATGCCGCGGGTCAGGCGCGCCCCCACGGCGGACAGGGCATAGGCATTGCGGCCGAACACCACGCCGCGCATCTTCGCGTCGAAGCGGTAGGCCTTCAGCGTGCGCAGCGGTTCGTCGCCATCGCGCTCGCCGCGCGCCGGATCGATCGTGGTGACCACGCAGCGCGTGCAGGCCTTGGTCAGCGCCAGGCGCGTGCCGCCGGCATCCAGTGCCGCGGCTTCATCTTCTGCATAGGGCGCCACGCCACCCAGGATGAGGTTGGCGCGGAAGCGCTCCACCTCCAGCGGTTTGCCGGCGCGCGCCGCCAGGTCATCGATCGAGGCCTGCGACAGCACCAGCATCGGGTAACCATCGGTGAACGCGGTCTGCACCGCGTGGCCTTCGGTCCAGTCCGGATTCGACAGGCGTGGACGGCGGCCGTCGAAGCGCACCAGCCGCAGCGGGCGGCCCAGCCAGTCCGAAAGGAAGGTCGCGGCCTCATCGCCGGCATCGAAGGCGGCGCATTGCGCGCGCCAGCAGATGACCTCGCGGATGTCGCCTTGATGATCCAGCGCCAGCACCGGTCCCGCGCCCTGCGGGTTCGACAGGTGCAGCCCGCCATCGGCGATCGCCACTTTCAGCAGCGCCAGCCGCGGCTCGTCACGCTGCGTCAGGAAACGGCCGGTCTCATCCACCACCATCCAGTCGCGGTCATGCAGCGGCCCGCGATCGCCGAGCATGACTTCGTCGCAGGCAATGCCCGCGGCGGACTTGATGGGATAGATGAAGAGGTGTGAAAGGGTGGCGGTCATGGAGCCGTGCGCGGCTCGGTGCGAGTGCGACGGGTGGTGGCCTCGGTCTCGCGCTGGATGGTCGCGCCCTGTTCCAGGCCTTCGACGCAGCGCTCGAGGTAGTCGCGCAGTTCCCCGACCTCGCGCTCGTCGAGGAGCGAAAGCATGTTGGTCATCACCGGCACGCCGGCGGCGCGCGCGGCGTCCAGGCGCTCCACCCCCGCCGGCAGCAGGTACCAGCGGTCGGCACGGCGGTTGTGCGGGTCGGCGCGGCGCTCGATGGCGCCCTCCTCTTCGAGGCGGCGCAGCAGGCCCGTCATGGTCTGCGCGGTCACCAGCAGGCGCCGCGCCAGGCGGGCCCCGGCCACGCCGGGTTCCTGCTGCAGCTGGTCGAGGGTCACCAGGTGGGCCAGCGACATGTCACATTCCCGGCGCAGCCGCTCTTCCACCTGATGGCGGAATTGATGCATCAACCGCTTCAGCAGGTAGCCGATCTGCTCTTCGGGTGCACGCGCGGTGGATTTCGGCGGGCTCGTCATGATGGACGCTGGCGCGAGCGCTCACGTAAAATAAGGAGGCTGATATTCTATCAGTCACCTGATATCGGACAAGCTCCATCCCATGCGTCATTCGACTTCCTCCATGCGCTTCCGCATGGGTCCAACCTTCCTTTTCCCTGTCGTCCTTGTTTCGGCATTGCTGATCACTGCCTGCGGCCGTGGCGCACCTCCCGATGGTGCAGCCGCCGATGGTGACGCACCGACCGCCGCGGCACTCACCGTCACCACGGCTCCGGTCATCAGCCAGGAACTGGTGCGCACCGTGCCGGCAACCGGTTCGGTCTACCCCTGGCAGGAAGTGACCATCAGCTCCGAGGTCGGCGGTTATCGCGTGGCCGAAGTGCTGGTCGACGTGGGTTCGCGCGTGCGCAAGGGCCAGGTGCTGGTGCGCATGTCCAATGACCTGCTGCAGGCCGATGTGTCGTCGCGTCGCGCGGCGCTGCGCAGCGCCGAGGCCTCGCTCGAGAACGCCGCCGCGGCGCTGCGTCGGGGCGAGTCGGTGGCCGCGTCCGGCGCGCTGTCGCAGGCCGACCTCGATCGCCTGCGCGCCGAACATGTGGCCGCCGTGGCCCGCGTCGAAACCGCGCGCGCCGACCTGGAGACCGCCGAACTGCGCCTGCGCTACGGCACCGTGGTGGCGCCGGATGACGGCACCATCACCGCGCGCACCGTGTCGGTGGGCCAGATCGCGCAGGCCGGCACCGAGATGCTGCGCATGCTGCGCCAGGACCGCGTCGAATGGCGCGCCGAGGTGCCCGAGTCGCAGCTGTCGCGCGTGCGCGCCGGCCAGGCCGCGAAGATCACCACGGCCGACGGCGCGACGCTGGACGGCCGCGTGCGCATGGTGGCACCGACGGTGCAGACCAACACGCGCACCGGCCTGGTGTATGTCGACATCACCGGCGGCAAGGCGCTGCCCGGCATGTTCGCGCGCGGCGAGATCGCCGCCGGTTCGGGCGCGGGCCTGCTGGTGCCGGTGTCGAGCGTGGTGGTGGTCGATGGTTACAGCTATGTGTACGTGCTCGGCCCCGACAACGTGGTCGAACGCCGCCGCGTCGAGCAGGCCGGCGTGCATGGCGACATGATCGAAGTGTCCTCGGGCGTGGTCGCCGGCGACATCATCGCCGTGAAGGGCGCCGGCTTCCTGAAGGATGGTGACAAGGTGGACGTGGCCAACGCCGTCGCCGCCAACGAGACCGCACAGGACGCGCGATGAATTTCGTCACCTGGTCGATCCGGAACCCGGTTCCGGTGCTGATGATGTTCATCGTGCTGTGCCTGGGCGGCCTGTACGCGTTCCCGCGACTGGCCATCCAGGACCAGCCCGACATCGCCTTCCCCTTCATCATCGTCAACGTCAGCTACGCAGGCGTGCCGCCCTCCCAGATGGAGACGGAGGTCACGCGCAAGGTCGAGGACGCCGTCTCGAACATCGTCGGCATCGAGGACATCACCTCCACGGTGCGCACCGGCAGCTCGCAGACGATGATCGAGTTCCAGTTCGGCACCGACCTGTCGCAGGCCATGGACGACGTGCGCGACGCGGTGTCGCGCATCCGTCCCGACCTGCCGCTGGACGCCACCGAGCCCTACATCAGCCGCGCCACCACGGCCGGCAACGCGGTGCTCACCTTTGCCGTCGCCTCGGACCGGCTCTCGGACACCGAGCTGTCCTGGTTCGTCGACCTGAACGTGATGCGCGAGATCAGCGGCGTCGATGGCGTCGGCCAGGTCAGCCGCGTCGGCGGCATCGAACGCGAAGTGCGCGTCGACCTCGACCCGGACCGCATGGCCGCGCTGGGCGTCACTGCCGGTGATGTCTCCAGCCAGCTGCTGCGCACCCAGGTGGAACTGCCCGGCGGCGAGACCCGCATCGGCGCGCAGGAGCAGAGCGTGCGCACGCTCGGCACCATCTCCTCGGTGCAGGAACTGGCCGCGCTGCCGATCTCGCTGGGCGACGGCCGCAACGTGCGCCTCGACGCCATTGCCGATGTGCGCGACCAGGCCGCCGAGGTGCGCCAGGAAGTGCTGATGGACGGCAAGCCGGTGATCGGCTTCCAGGTGTACCGCGCCTGGGGCGAAGGCGCCGTGCAGGTGGCGGATGGCGTGCGCGAGGCCGTCGAGCAGCTGAAGAAGAAATACCCGCACATCCAGATCGCCGAGATCAACGCGGTCGAGGACATGGCGATCCGCGACGAGTTCCACGCCTCGATGACGATGCTCTTCGAGGGCGCGTTCCTCGCCATCGTGGTGGTGTGGTTCTTCCTGCGCGACTTCCGCGCCACCATCATCTCGGCCATCGCGCTGCCGCTGTCGGTGCTGCCCACCTTCTGGGCGCTGCACCTGTTCGGTTTCTCGATGAACACCCTGACCATGCTGGCGCTGTCGCTGGTGGTGGGCATGCTGGTGGACGACGCCATCGTGGAGGTCGAGAACAACGTCCGGCACCTGCGCATGGGCAAACCGCCGATGCAGGCGGCCGCCGATGCCGCCATCGAGATCGGCCTGGCCGTGATCGCGACCTCGCTGACGCTGTGCGCGGTGTTCATCCCGGTGGCGTTCATGGACGGCATCCCGGGCGAGTTCTTCAAGCCCTTCGGCTTCACCGCCGCGGTGGCGGTGCTGTTCTCGCTGCTGGTGGCGCGCATGCTCACGCCGCTGATGGCCTCGCGCCTGATGAAGCCCGATGCCGAACTGGAGGGCACCGGCCGCTTCAAGGCCGGTTACCTGGAGAAGGTCAACTGGGTGCTGGCGCATCGCAAGACCACCATCGCGGTCTCCACCGTGGTGATGGTGGCGGCGCTGGCGCTGGCCATCGTGCTGCCCAAGGGCTTCTCGCCCGCGGGCGACTACGGTTACGTGAACCTGAACGTCTCGCTGCCGCCGGGCTCGACCATGGACGAGTCGCGCGCCGTGGCCCGCGAGGTGCTCGACCGCCTGCAGAAGTATCCGGAAGTGCAGCGCGTGACCACCACGCTCTCGCCCACCAGCGCCAACACCTTCGTGACGCTGACCGATCGCAAGGAGCGCGACCTGACGCAGCAGGAACTGCAGCAGAAGATGATCGCCGACCTGCGCACGCTGCCCGGCGTGCGCATCCAGGCCGGTGGCGGCGGCAGCCCGGGCGGCGGCCCGGTGGAGATCCAGCTCACCGGCGACGACTCGGCCATCCTGGCCTCCGCCGCCGCCAACATCGAGCGTGAACTGCGCCAGGTGCCGGGTTTCTCCAACGTGACCACCAGCGCCAGCCTGCTGCAGCCGGAACTGGTGATCCGTCCGCTGGCCGACCGCGCGGCCGAACTGGGCGTGACCACCGCGGCGATCAGCCAGGCCACGCGCATCGCGACCAGCGGTGACATCACCAACAATCTCTCGAAGCTGAACCTGCCCGACCGGCAGATCCCGATCCGCGTGCGCCTGAACGACGAGGCGCGCGCCGACATCGACCAGATCAAGCTGCTGCAGGTGCCGTCGCGCTTCGGCCCGGTGCCGCTGATGAACGTGGCGGAAGTGAGCCTCGGCGCCGGCCCGTCGCAGATCGACCGCTACAACCGCAGCCGCTCGATCACGATCCGCGCCGACCGCGGCACCATGCCGCTGGACGAAGCCACGCAGAAGATGAACTCGCTGCCCTCGATGGTGAACCTGCCCGAAGGCGTGCGTCCGCTGGAATCCGGCGAGGCCGAGATCATGCGCGACATCTTCACCGGCTTCATCCTGGCGATGGCCATCGGCATCCTGTGCATCTACGCGCTGCTGGTGCTGCTGTTCCACGACGTGGTCCAGCCGGTCACCATCCTGTCGGCGCTGCCGCCCTCGGCCGGTGGCGCGATGGTGGCGCTGTTCCTGTTCAACATGGAACTGTCGATGCCGGCGCTGATCGGCCTTCTGACGCTGATGGGCATCGTCACGAAGAACTCCATCCTGCTGGTGGAGTACATCGTGATGGCGCGGCGCGAACATGGCCTGTCACGGCATGACGCCATCATCGACGCGTGCAGCAAGCGCGCCCGCCCGATCATCATGACCACCATCGCGATGACCGCGGGCATGGTGCCGATCACCATCGGCCTGCATGGCGATGCGAGCTTCCGCGCGCCGATGGGCGCGGCGGTGATCGGCGGCCTGCTGGCCTCCACGGCGCTGTCGCTGTTCGTGGTGCCGGTGCTCTACACCCTGATGGATGACTTCGAGCACAAGGTGCGGCGCTTCATCCGCCGCTTCCGCTCCAGTCATGCGCAGGGCGATGCGGCGGTGACCACCGCGCATTGACGGGAAAAGGGCGCCGCAAGGCGCCCTTTTTCATTGGCCGGCCCGCCAGAATCATTTAGTAGGTCAGCGGATGTGCCGGCGGCAGCGAGGCCACCGCGGCCTCGAAGGTCTGCCTCAGGTTGCTGTTCGCGCCGGCGCGGAAGTTCAGGTCGCGCAGCAGGCCATCGCCCACCGAATAGATCAGGCCGTGCACCGACAGGTTCTGGCCGCGGTCCCAGGCATCGCGGACCACGGTGGTGCGGCAGACATTCAGCGCCTGCTCCAGCACGTTCAGCTCGCACAGGCGATCAAGCGCGTCCGGACCCGCCGCCGCCAGCGTGGCCGGATGCCGGTCGCGGATGTCCTGCACATGCCGCAGCCAGTTGTCGACCAGGCCGACCGAAAGCGAGTTCAGGGCCGCTGCCACGCCACCGCAGCCATAATGGCCGGTCACCATGATGACCTCGACCTTCAGCACATCGACGGCGAACTGCAGCACCGACAGGCAGTTCAGGTCGGTGTGCACCACCAGGTTGGCGACATTGCGATGGACGAACAGCTCGCCCGGCGCCAGGTCGACGATCTCGTTGGCCGGCACGCGGCTGTCGGCGCAGCCGATCCACAGGTACTTCGGGGACTGCTGCGCCACCAGGCGCGAGAAGAACTCCGGGTCCTGCCGGACCTGCTCGAGAGCCCAGCGACGGTTGTTGGAGAACAGGCTGTCGAGCCGCTTCATGACCGCAAATGGTAGCAAGTAGACTGGCCGGCCATGACGGACGTTGATGTAGTCATTGTCGGCGCGGGTGCGGCCGGCATCGGCGCGGCTCGGCGCCTGCGCGCGGCCGGCCGCAGCGTGGTGGTACTGGAAGCCCGCAATCGTGTCGGTGGTCGCTGTGCACTGGACCTGTCGCTGGGTGCGCCCGCCGACATCGGCGCCGCCTGGCTGCACTTTGCCGACGAGAATGTCTGGACGAAGTTGGCCGAGCAGGACGGCTTCACCATCGACCGCCGGCCGCCGGGCTGGGGCCCGGACGCCTGGGTTGGCGGACGCGCCCCCTCGCCCGCCGAACGCGCGCTGGCCGGCGACAGTTACCGCCGCTATGAGGAAGCCATCAGCGCGGCCGCCACGTCCGGACGCGATGTAGCGGTGTCGGAGGTGGTGCCGAACGACGCCTTCCGCCCCCGCTTCGATGCGGTGATGACCTGGGCGGTGGGCATGGAAAGCCATGCGGTCTCCACCATGGACCTGCACCGCTATGCCGATTCGGACCAGAACTGGTCGGTGCGCGAGGGTCTGGGCGCGGTGGTGGCCGGCGCGGCGCTCGACCTTCCGGTCTCGCTGGGCGCGCGCGTGACCGCGATCGAATGGGGCAGCGCGCAGGTCCGCGTGCACAGCACCGAGGGCACGCTGACCGCGGCAGCAGCCATCATCACGCTGCCCACCACCGTGCTGGCGCGGGGCGGCATCCGCTTTGATCCACCGCTGCCGGCCAGCCATCGCGAGGCGCTCGAGGCGCTGCCGCTGGGTGTGTGCAACAAGGTGTTCTTCCGGCTGCGCGAGGACAGCCACTTCGCCGACGGCCTGCCGCGCCACTTCATCGGCTCGGCCGACACCGCGCGCACCTGCAGCTGGGAATCACATCCGGGCGGCCGGCCACTGCTGATGGCCTACTTCGGCGGCGAGCTGTCCTGTGAACTGGAGAAGCGCGGCGAGCTGGTGACCTTCGCGCGCGATGAGCTGCGGCGCCTGTTCGGCACTTCGGCGCTGGCCGAACTGGATGGCGCGCTGGCCACGGCCTGGGGGAGCGATCCGTGCTCGCTCGGGTCTTATTCCGCCGCACAACCGGGCAAGGCGGACTGTCGGATGCGCCTCGCGGAACCGGTCAGCGAGCGCCTGCATATCGCCGGCGAGGCCTGCTCGGTGCGCTACTTCGGCACCCTCCATGGCGCCTGGCTGTCGGGCTCGGCGGCCGCCGAGCGCCTGCTGCCGCTGTTCTAGAGCGCCTTCGCCCAGGCCACGAACGCGTCCCGGCCCGGCGCCTTCGCGCCCGGTGCGTTCTTGTCCTTCGACCAGTCGAGGATGGCGTTCTTCAGCGTCTCGGCATAGGAGGGCGAGGACTTCTGCAGCGAGGCATAGGCGTCCTTGACCTCGTCGAAACGGCCGGTGAGCACGAACAGTTCGGCGCGGTATTCAATGGCCTCGGGATAGTCCGGGGCCAGCGCCAGCGCGCGATCGTAGGCGATCAGCGATTCCTCGTAATCACCCAGGCGGCGGCTGGTGTAACCCACCATGTTCCACGCCTCCTTCATGTTCGGGTCGGCCTCGAGCGCGGCCCGGAAACGCTCGCGCGCGCTGTTGAAGCCCTTGCGCACCTCGGCTTCGAGCGCGCGCAGCTCGGCGCCCTTCTTCGTGCCCACCTGCAGTTCCAGGCGGGTGGCCTTCTCGAAGTCCTCGAACCCCACGTTGTAGTTCAGGCGCGCGGTCATCTCGGCGTCCGAGGCAATGCTTTCCGCGGCCGCGTTCGGATCGACCAGCGCTCCGTTCTCGTCCGGCACGGCCAGTGCCAGGGGTGCAAACGCCAGGGACAGGACACCCAGGGCGCAGGAAATTCGCTGCATGGTCAGTACTCCAGTGGATGCCGCTATCGTACCCGATGCGGCCCGGGGGCTAGAATGCGGGCATGAGCCTTTCATTGCGCGACCAGCTTCTCAAGGCCGGTCTGGTGACCGAGCAGCAGGTGCAGCGCGTCGAGCGCGAAAAGCGCCAGCAGAACTTCAAGGCCCCGCGGGGCAAGAACCAGAAGCCGCCGGGACCCACTCCCGCGCAGCTGGCCGCCCGGAAGGCGGCCGCGGAAAAGGCCGCGCGCGACGCGGAGGCCAACCGCCGCAAGCAGGAAAAGCTCGAGCGCCGCGCGAAATATGCCGAGATCAAGCAGCTGGTGGCCGCGCACCAGATTCCGCGTGTCGAAACCGAGGATTTCTACAACTTCCAGGATGGCGCGCAGATCCGCCGCATCGAGGTCAATCCCGAGCTGCGCGCGAAGCTGGTCGCCGGCCAGATCGCCATCGTCCGCTGCGAGGGCCGCTTCGCCTTCGTGCCGGCGGACATCGGCGAGGAGATCGGCAAGCGGGTCGAGAAGGCCCTGCTGCACCTGAACCGGCCGGACGCGAAGCCGGCGGAAGATGATCCGTACAAGGACTACGTCGTTCCCGATGACCTGATGTGGTAGCCCATCGGCTGCCGGGGGGTTGCGATGCGCAGGTGGATGCTCGTCTTCGCCGCGCTGGGGCTGTTTCCTCCCGGTGCCCCGACCAATCCGGCGGATATCCAGCCCGGGGCGGGCGCCGATGCGGCGCAGGAGGAACTGCAGGAAATCGTCGTCACCGCGCCGGAGCCGATCTACGCGGCACCGACCACGCGCGATCGCATCGGCCGTGTGTGGGTGCCGGTCTACCTGGACGGCGCCGGACCGTTCCGGCTGGTGCTCGACACCGGCGCGCAGCGTTCGGCCATCGTGCCGCAGGTCGCCACGCGGCTCGGCATTCCACTTGATCGCACGCCACCGGTGCGCGTGCATGGCGCCACCGGCACGGCCATCTCGCCCACCGTCGAGATCGAGACCCTGCGGGTCGGCGACCTGTGGCTGCAGTCGGCGCTGCTGCCGGTGGTGGCGGATGTCTTCGGCGGCGCCGAGGGCCTGCTGGGCATGGACGGCATGCAGGACCGTCGCATCTACATCGATTTCCGCTCCGACTACGTCGACATCCGCCGCTCGCGCGGACAACGCCCGCCGCGCGACTTCGTGGTGGTGCCGATGCTGCGCAAGGACACCAACCTGGTGCTGGCCGAAGGCGAAGTCGCCGGTGTGCCGGTGCGTGCCATCATCGACACCGGCGCGCAGGCCACTGTCGGCAATGAAGCCCTGCGGGTGGCGCTGCGCCGGCATGTGCGCCGCCATTCCATCGGCGAGGACGAGATCCACGGCGCCACCGGCGCCACGCAGACCGGCATCGGCGCACGCGTCTCCTCGATCACGATGGGCGGCTTGAAGGTGCTGGACGCGCATGTCACCTTCAGTGACCTGCACATCTTCAGCCGGTGGGACCTGGCCGACACCCCGGCGCTGCTGGTCGGCATGGACATCCTCGGACTGACCGATACGCTGGTGATCGACTTCTCCCGCAAGGAAGTGCAGATCCGGCCGCGCAGGGGACTGCGCTGATCAGGAGGCATCGATGAAAGCTGCAAGATTCCCCATCCTGGTCCTGGCAACGGGCGCTGTCCTGCTGCAGGCCTGCCAGACCACCGAAACCACCGAACCCGATGGCACCTCGCTCGATCGCGAGGAAAGTTTCATCCCGTTCGCCAACCAGCGCTCGTCGGTGACCAGCTGGCAGGCAAATGGCCGCGAGGGCCTGTGGATCGAAAGCGGCCGCGGTGACTGGTACTACGCGCGTTTCATGGCGCCCTGCCAGGGCATCGACAGCGCCATCCGGCTGGGCTTCGACATCGGCAACAGCGACCGCATCGACCGCTTCAGCTATGTGATCGTGCCGAACGAACGCGAGCGCTGCCCCATCGTCAGCCTGAAGAAGAGCGATCCGCCGCCCGATGGCGATCGCCGCAAGTTCGACTGAGCCTCAGGGCGCCAGCACCCGCACCTCGACGCGGCGATTGAGTTCGCGGCCCTGTTCGGTGGCGTTGTCCGCCACCGGCCGCGTGGCGCCGAAGCCGGTCACCGACAGGCGCCATTCCTCGATGCCCTCGCCTTCCAGGAAGCGCGCGATCGCCGCGGCGCGCTGTTCGGACAGCTGCATGTTCACCAGGTCACTGCCCACCGCGTCGGTGTGGCCGCGCAGTTCGATGCGCATCGAAGGCTGGCCTTCCATCGCGGCGACCAGGCGGAACAGCGCCGGCGTCGAAGAGGCATCAAAGCGGGCGGAGCCGGTCACGAAACGCACACCGGGCACGTTCGCCAGCGCGCCCTCCATCGCACAGCCGTACTGGTCGACGCGCAGGCCGGCCAGCGTATCCGGGCAGCGGTCCTGGGCATTGAAGATGCCGTCGCCGTCGTCATCGACCTGCGGGATCAGCGGCATCGCCGGCGGCGGGGCGACTGCAGGCGGCGGAGCGGCCGGTGCCGAAGTCGTCGTCGGCGTGCGCGATGTGCCCGGGCGCGCGGCGCTGCCATCCGACCCCCGGCGCAGCGGGAAGTTGACACCCAGCAACAGGTAGCTGTCCTTCGGCTTGTCGACGTAGCCATCGTGGACCTTGCGCCACTCGGCGCGCAGGCGCACGCCGTAGGAACCCAGCGGCGCGCTGAACAGGCCGACCCCGTAGTTGAAGTAGAGATCGACGCCGCTTTTGTCGTTGGGGTCACCCTTGTTGTAGGCCGCGCCGAGGCCGGCGACGACAAACGGCGACCAGCCCTTGCCCGGCACCCACAGGATGTCGCCACCCAGTCCGAGTCGCGAGGTGCTGCCCTGGCCATCATCACCGCGGAAGAAATCGATCAGCGCCGGCGCGCGCTTCTTGTCCTCGAGCGTGGCGAAGTTGGCGGCGACTTCGGCGTTGAAATACCGGCCCAGCTGCCAGCCGAACAACAGCTGCGCGCCGAAGCCTTCCTCGGCATCGCGTGCGCTGCCATCCGGTGAAATGCGGCCGATGCCGACCCCGAAATAGGTGTCGCCCGAAGCTTCCTGCGCAACGGCGGAAGCCGCGGCCAGCAGACCGATCATTGCCAGCCCCGAACCGAGGCAATGCCTTGCAACTGAGATCATCCCCATCCCTCCACGCGCCTTGCCAGGCGGCGTTTAAAGAAAAGTAATCCCCGCTACAGGCGCCATCCAGTCGGCGGCGTCCTACACTGGGTTATGCACGGATGGCGGGGAACCACCGGGAAGGGGAGAGTCCGGGCTGCGCTGCTGACCCTGGCCGCGCATGCGCTGGCCCTCATCTGGCTGCTCAGCGATCCGCGCATGGCGGCGCGGGTCACGGCCCCGCCGCGTGAACCGGTGAGCATTGCGATCACATTGCCGCCCCTGCCCCGGCCGGTCGAAACCGAACCGGCACCATCACCTGAAGCGCCGGCGCCCGCAGGCGAAGCGCCACGAAGGGAACCGGAAAGACGGCCGCCGCCGGTCGAGATGCCGCGTCCCGCCACGGCGATCACGTTGCCCGCACCCGAGGTTGCGAGCGAAGAAACACCCGCTGAACCGGGCGATGTGGACTGGTTTGCCAGAGCCGCGGAGCACGCACAGCGTTACGTGGACGCACTCGCCGGACCGGAACCGAAGGCCCAGCCACCCGGTCCGAAAGTGCGCCAGTCGTGCCAGCCACGCGAGTCGAGCTTCAAGTGGAAGAAGGATTCAAAACCCACCGGCAGTGGCGCGCTGACACTGGGATGGGAGCCGCCGCCCGCGAACGGTGGGCTGTTCGATGACATGATGGCGGGCAGGACGCCGCGCTCTTCGGTGCCGGATCCGAACAACTGCGATGACTGAATCTCACGCGTCGGCAGCGCTGCGGCCTTGCGCGTGAGTCGCCGGCTGTCAGCCTCTTCCTACACTTTCTTGTTCCGCGGTTGTCGCCCGGTCAGCGGTCGTAACGATAGGCCGTGTTCAGCGCGGGCCCGCTCGTGCCGTATTGCTTCAGGAATGCATGCAGGCGAGTGCAGGCCTCCGGCAGCTCCACCGTCCTGCGGAAGGAGAGATGGTCCAGCATGCAGAACAGGCTCACCTCGAGGTAACTGAGCGAGCGCGAGGCAGGCAGCGAAGCGAGGATCTGCTCCAGGTGATCCTCCAGCCATTGCAGCGAGCCGAGCAACCCGGCGCGCGCCTTCACGAAGTACAGGTTGTCTTCGGCCAGGCCGCAAACCTGCGGTCCCATCACCAGCTGCACCTGCGCGCCACTGCAATGCGAGACCAGCTCCTGTGCATTCATCAGCAGCGGGTCATGCAGGTCTTCCGGCCAGACGATGCCGTTGCGCGCTTCAACTGTCGCAGCGGCGGCAATGCGGCGCGCGATGTGGGCCGCACCGAAGAGCCGCTGTTCGCCGATGCACAGTACCGGCACCTTCAACGCCGGATTGCCGGCATAGGTTGCAAGGTCGGTGCGGCGCATGTCCATGACCGGCTCGAATCCGACCGGCACATCCAGTGCATCCGCAAACCACAGGGGAATGCGGACGAACAGCGAGCTGCGCCGGCCCACCAGGCGCCATTCCGTGGTTGTTTCAGGCATGAGTTGATGCTCCCTGCGCACGCCCCGGGCATCTCCCGGAGCCTGCCGCGCCGTTATCCTTGGTGCATCGTGCCGTGATTTCGCATGAGCCCGGGGAATGTCAATGGACCTTGCAAGGCTGCCCTCGCTCGACTTACTGAAGGGATTCGTGGCGGTGGGACGCCGCATGAGCATCACGCTCGCCGCGGCGGACCTGTGCCTGACACAGTCGGCCGTGAGCCGGCAGGTCCAGACCCTGGAGGAGCAGCTTGGAGTCCGCTTGCTGGTGCGCGGCCATCGCCGCATCGAACTCACCCCGGAGGGCGAACGCCTGTTCCGCAGCGCCAATGGCGCCATCCAGCAACTGCAGGATGTGGTGGGCGGGTTGCGCGATCGCGGGCGGCTGCGTCCCGTGACCATCAGCGTCACCGCCGCGTTTGCCGGACTGTGGCTGCTGCCGCGGCTTGGCCGCCTGCAGAAGCGCCATCCGCGCATCGACGTGCGCGTGTCGGTGAACAACCTGGTGGTGGACCTGGAAAGCGAGGGCATCGATCTTGCGATCCGCTACACCAATGCGACCCGTGCGCCGCGCGGTTCCCAGCGCCTGTTCGGTGATGCGGTGGCACCGGTGGCCGCGCCGTCGCTGCGACTGAAGGCACTGACCTCGCCGGCTTCACTGGTCGGCCTGACCTTGCTGGATTTCGACGACGCGCGCGCACCGTGGCTGCACTGGCAGACCTGGCTGGATGCGCAGGGCTGGAGCGGTGCGCGCATCCGCCACCGGCTGCACTTCAACCAGTATGACCTCGTCATCCAGGCCGCACTGGAAGGCCAGGGCGTGGCACTGGGGCGCGCCGACCTGATCCGCCCGCTGGTCGAACAGGGGCGGCTGGTGTTCCTGTCGCCGCCGGCCGAGTTGTCATCCAGCGCGCATGCCTACTGGCTGGTGCGCGCGCAGGAATCACCGCGCAGCGAGGTGCGCGCGGTGGCGGATTGGATTGCATCCGAGGCGGCCGAGGGCGCCGCCACCCTGGCCCGCGCCGAACAGGGAGTCGCCGCACTTGGTTGATCTTCACGGACATGTGCTCGTGGTCACCGGCGGCAGCCGCGGCATCGGCGCGGCCATCGTACGGCAGGGGGTCGCGGCCGGCGCGAAGGTGTGCTTCAGCTACCGGCGTGACAGCGCCGCAGCCGACGCGTTGTGCGAGACACTGTCCGCCAGCGGCGGCGAAGTCATCGGTGTGCAGGCAGACGCCATCGATGAACGCTCGCCGTTGAGCCTGCTCGATGCCGCGGAGGCGAAGTTCGGCCCCGTCACGATGCTGGTCAACAACGCCGGCATCACCGGCCACTACGGCCCCTTCCATGAAGTGCCCATCGACGCCCTGCGCCACACCTTCGAGGTGAACACCATCGGCCCGATGCGGATGACGCGCGAGGTGGTGCGGCGCTGGCG
>CAYNEX010000010.1:0-20548 GCA_964396335.1 uncultured Steroidobacteraceae bacterium
GCGCCAGCACCATCATCAGGCGCTGTGTCTGCTGCGTGCCCAGCCAGGCGACCAGGACCAGTCCGGAGGCCAGCGCGCCGGCGATGGCACCGGCCGTGTTGGCGGCATACACGCGCGCCACCGCGGCGCTGCTGTTGCCGCGGCCATCGGCCACGGCGGCAACCGCCAGCGGGAAGCTGGCGCCCCAGGCCAGCGACGCCGGCAGCGCCACCAGGAAGCTGCGCAGGAAGTCCAGCTGGTGCAGGTACCACGGCGCCGGTGCGTTGCCGGGATTGATCGGCCAGTAGGGCAGGTTGTGGCTGATCATCCAGGCGGCCCATGCAAGGCCGATGACCACCACGACCTGGCAGACCGCCAGCGCCAGCCGCGCGTCGCGCACGCTGCGTGCGAGTGACGAGCCGAAGCTGCTGCCGATGCCGAGTCCCAGCAGCACGGTGCCGAGGATCAGCGAGAAGGTGTAGACGGTGCCGCCGAGCAGCAGCGCCAGGTTGCGGGTCCAGATCACCTGCGCGCCCAGCGCGCAGGCGCCGCTGAGTCCGATCGAGACGAACACCGCGAAATTGGCGCCCAGCCAGGGTGAGGTCCTTGCGCCCGCCGGGCTTTCCGCCGGCTGCATGGCTGCGGTTTCCTCGGTGACATCCGGTGTGACCCGCGACAGCATCCAGGCGGCACCGCCAACGATCACGTTCAGCGCCACGCCGACGTAGGTGGCGGTGTGGATGTCATAGATGCGCAGCAGGAAGAAACCGGCCGTGAGGCAGCCGATCACCCCGCCGGCGATGTTGGCGGAGTAGTAGAAGCCGGCGCGGCTGACGCCCTCGGGAGTGGCCCGCAACCAGCCGGCTGCCGCCGGCAGCGTGGCGCCCATCGCCATGGTCGGAGGAAGCAGGAACAGCGCGCAGAACAGGCCGCGCAGCAGGATGCCGGTGAAACCGCCGCCGCCCATGGCGGTATACAGACCGCCCGCCCAGGGCAGCACATACAGAACCAGCAGCGCGAACACTGCGATCAGCAGTTCCAGCTGGGCATAGATGCGCAGTGGATGGCCGAAGCGTCCCTTCCAGCGCAGGTACACCAGGCTGCCAAGGCCCATGCCGCCCATGTAGGTGGCCAGCACCACGGCCATCGAGACGGCACTGCTGCCGATCACCAGCGCCAGCGACTGGTACCAGACCACCTCATAGATCAGCGCGGCGCAGCCGCTGACAAGAAACAGAGGCAGCAGGGCGTTCCGGCCGCGCGCGGCGGCTACATCCGAAGAGACAGTCAATTTTTCCCCCGAGTTTTGTTCGTCATCCGCAAGCCGATTGACATGCGATGGCTGCGGGGGAATGACTATAGCCCAAAGCATGGCGCGGCCTGCCATCCGGGCGTCCCGGGGCGTGGGCCACCGCCGGGATCAGGCCAGCGGGAAAGGCATTCGTGACTCCAGAAGAAATCCGGTCATTCATTGAAGATGGCTTCGTCCGCATCGACGAGGCTTTTTCCCGTTCCACAGCCGAGGCTGCGCTGCGCATCTTCCGGGACGACCTGCTTCGACAGGGGATCGACCCGGAAGATGCGACGACATGGTCCGCGCCGGTGGTGCGACTTGGCCTGTACACGCAGCCGGACATCGTTGCCGCCGCGAACTCGCCGAAGCTGGTCGAGGCGTTTGATCAGCTGGCAGGCGCGGGCAACTGGCGCGCCTGCAGGGCCGTCGGCACCGTGCCGGTCCGGTTTCCATCGGCCACCGATCCCGGCGACACGGGCTGGCACATCGATGTCAGTTACGGCGGTGATGCCGCGGATTTCCTGAGCTGGCGTGCCAATGTGCATTCGCGTGGACGGGCATTGCTGATGCTGATGCTGTTCTCGGATGTCCCGGACCAGGATGCGCCGACCCGGATCCGTGCCGGCTCCCATCGCGACATCGCGCGGGCGCTCGCACCGGCCGGTGAGCAGGGCCTGAGCCTGCGTGAACTGCTGCCGGTGTTCGCCGGGCTTCCGGAGCATCGACAGGTGCTGGCCACCGGCCGTGCGGGGACTGTCTACCTGTGTCATCCCTTCCTCGTGCACGCGGCCCAGCCGCATGCCGGCACGCGGCCCCGCTTCCTTGCGCAGCCGCCGGTGCTGCCGATGGTGGACCACTGGCTGCCGGACCTGCGGGCCGCATCATGTCCGGTGGCCACGGCGATCGCGGCAGCGCTGCGCTGACAGCGGGCATGTGCGGGTTGCAGCGCCTGACGGTGCGGGCACCGCCTTCGGATTGACTCCTGTGGCAAAGCTTGCCGCAGGCAGTCATGCGTGCCATTGTGAAACAGGGACTCATCGTCCCTGCAACAACAATCCGGGGGGTATGCCATGTCGCGTTGTCGTGGATCGCATCGCCGTCTCTCGCTGATTGCAGCCGCCGTGGCCGCGGCCCTGCACGCACCGGCAGGGTTCTCACAGACCAGCAGCTCAACCCAGGAAGTGCTCGAAGAAGTCGTGGTGACGGCGCGTTTCCGGGAGGAGAACCTGCAGTCCACGCCCATCGCCATTTCGGCTTTCTCCGAAGAGGACCTGGAAGCCCGCAGCGTGGTGAATGTCAGCGACCTGGGTGCGACGGTGCCCAATGCCTTCATCCGCCAGTCGGTCAGCAATTTCGGTCCCACCCAGACCATCGGCATGCGTGGCCTGATCCAGGGTGATTTCAGCTATGCCTTCGAGCCCGCGGTGGGCATCTACATCGATGACATCTACCACGGCACGCTGACCGGCTCGACCATGGACCTGCTCGACCTGGAGCGGGTCGAAGTGCTGCGCGGACCGCAGGGCACGCTGTTCGGCATCAACACCATGGGCGGCGCGGTGCGCCTGATCTCACGCAAGCCGGACGGACAGTCGGGCAGTTCGCTGGACGCCACCTATGGTTCGCGCAACCGCATCGACCTGAAGGGCGTGGCCAATTTCACCCTGGTGCCCGACAAGCTGTTCGCGCGCGTGTCCGGCATCGCGCGCCGGCAGGACGGCTTCGGCCAGCGGCTGGACTACACCTGCGAGATGATCCGTCGCGGCACGCCGGAGCTGGCAGGCATCGGCGATGGCATCGGGGCAGGCGGTGTGGCCGTGGCGCCCGGCAGTCCCGCGGACATCGCCTTTCCGCAGACGCTCGATCCGCGCGAGGGCTGCAAGCTCGGCAGCCTCGGCGGGTCTGAATCCATCGGCACGCGCGGCCAGTTGCGCTATCTGGCCAGCGACCGGCTGGAGCTCAACCTCGCCGCGGACTACTCCACGCAGATCGCCGACCCGCCGGTGGAAGCGCAGCTCACGGCGCGCAATGACACCGGCTACGCCGCCACCATCCTCAATCGCTGGGGGCTGAACATCACCGAGATGGAAAGGGCGATGGTGTCGCCCGATCCTTATACGAACTTCGCCACCTACGGCAACATCGTCGATGGCACTTCCTACGACCCGGACGTGCGCCTGCATGCCTGGGGTGTTTCCGGTACCGCGGATTATGACTTCACCGATCGCATGCACCTGAAGTTCATCACCGGCTACCGCACCTATGACACCACCTGGATCAATGACAGCGACCTGACGCCGTTCGAACTGCTGCAGACGCCGAGCCTGCAGGAGCATCGGCAGTTCCAGGCCGAGGCGCAGCTTTCCGGACTGGCCATCAATGACCGCCTCGACTGGACGCTGGGTGCGTTCTATTACGACTCGCGCAGCCGCTCCTACTACCTGGCGAACTTCGTGACCTTCAACCTGCGCTTCACTGCCGATGATCTCTACACCACCGAGAACACCTCGGCATTCGCGCATGGCAACTTCAAGATCACCGACCGGCTGGCGTTCTCCGCGGGCCTGCGGTACTCGGATGAATCGAAGACCAACTGGTTCCGCCACTATGGTCCGGGCCAGTATGTGGCGCCGGAAGCGCTGGGATTCAGCAGCGACCATGTCAGCTTCAAGGTGGGCCTCGACTTCCAGGCCACCGACAACCTGTTCACGTACCTGTCGGTCTCGGACGGTTTCACCTCCGCCGGCGTCACCCCGCGCATCTTCACGCCCGAACAGCTGCAGCCGCTGGAAGGTGAGGAGGTGCGCAACTACGAGATCGGCGCCAAGCTCGAGCTGTTCGACCGGCGCCTGCGCCTGAACTCGGCGGTGTTCTTCATGGACTATGCCAAGCGCCTGACGCAGGTCACCGCGCGCCAGTGCACCATCGTCGGCAATGGCGTGGATCCGGGCCAGCCCATCTTCGGATTGGGACCCGCCGATCCGTGTCCGGCCGGAACGCCCGCGGGAGACCTGCCGCCCGACGCCGGCACGGCCCGCAACGGCACCAGCTGGTTCTATTACATGCAGGCTCCCGGCGAAGTGAAGGGCTTCGAGACCGAGCTGTCGCTGTACCCGGTGCGCGAGATGATGATCAACGTCGCCGCCGGCTACAACGAGTTCAAGGGGGACCAGAAGGATCCCACCGCGGTGAACTATCGCCATCCTTCCGCGGTGCTGCAGCCGAAGTGGAACTTCAACGCCGGCCTGCAGTACGGCTTCGCACTGGCCAATGGCGCGCGCATCACGCCGCGCGTGGACTGGTCGTTCCAGTCCTATCGCACCAATGGCACGGCGAGCCTGCCGCAGCGGGATCCGGACGATCGCAATGGCGGCTACGGACTGGTGAATGCGCGGCTGAGCTTCGAGCCGGCCGACAGTGACTGGCAGGTGGCCTTTTCGGTGCTGAACGCCTTCGACAAGTTCTACTGGCAGCAGAAGGGTACGGCCACCTTGCGGACCGGGGCCCCGGCCGCCGGGCGCGTGGGTACGCCGGGCCGGCCGCGCGAGTGGGCAGTCACGGTGTCGAAGAACTTCCAGTGACCACAGGGACGGGGTCCTTGTTGACCCCCGTCCGCTGCCGCAGTAGGTTGCGCCCAGACTTTTTCCAGGGGGGAATCCATGAAGAGCACGATCCTGGCCGCAGCCTGCGCGGCATTCCTTGGCATTGCCGCAGCACAGGCCGCTGCACCCACCGGTCCCGGCCCCGGCCCCGGAGCGGGTCCTGGTGGTCCGCCTCCCGGCGGTGGTGCAGGTCCGCTGGCGGGCGGTGCGCCGGGCCAGGCACGTCGCAACTATCCGGTCGAGCCGCCCGGCACAAAGTGCCCGCGCGCTTCGCTGAAGACGCTGGTCGATGACTATTCGGCCGCCCTGGCGGCGCATGATCCGAAGCGCGTGAACATCTCGGCGAAGGTGATGTTCACCGAGAACGGCATCGAGCTGAAGCCGGGCGAAAGCACGCTGTGGAAGGGTGCCGGCACCTGGGGTGAGCTGAACTACCTGCTCGATACCGAGCGCTGCGGCGCCGTGGCGTTCGGCGTGATCAACGAGAACGACCGCCTGATCCACGCGGCCATCCGCCTGCAGACCGAAGAGGGCGGCGCGATCACCGAGATCGAACATGTGCTCGGCCGCGAGAACGAGTTCATGTACGGCCCGCAGGTGGTGTTGGAAACCAAGTACCTGGACTGGGAGAACATCCTGCCGCCGGACGAGCGTTCCTCGCGCGCGCTGATGACCGCCGCGGCGATCGATTACTTCGAGATGTTCTCCGACCAGCCGATGGTCAACACGCCGTTCGCGGCGCGCTGCGACCGCTGGGAGAACGGCATCAAGACCACGCCGACGCACAACTGCTCGCCGAAGGGCCTGGTGATCAAGCACCCGGTTCCGCGTGTGCCGCTGGTGGACGTCGAGGCGGGCCAGGTGGCTGCCTTCGCGCACTTCGCCGGCAACCTGGCCGACGTGCACGTCTTCAAGATGAGCAATGGCCGGGTGGACTATGCGCTGGCGGTGGTGGGGCCGGCTTCGCCCGACCCGTGGGTGGAACGCGAAAAGAACCAGAAGAAGTAAGCAACAGGAGGCCCGCTTGAAGCGGGCCTTCCTCTTTGCGCGGCAGGCCTACGGTGCCGGCAGGATGGTGACCGTATCGGTCTCCGGGTCGAAGATGATGTGGGCCTCGCCGCGCTCGACCGCCGCGCGCAGCTGCGCCACCTTCTGCTCGAAGCTCCATTCCACCTCGCCATAGTCCGTGCCTTCACGCAGCACGAAACTCTCCAGCACGCCTTGCAGCGCTTCGGCCGACAGCGCGTCGTGGGGAACGCGGATGCTCATCCGGCGACTCCCTTCAGGCGGCGCTGCACCAGGAAGGCCAGCACCAGCAGGCTGAAGGTGCCGATCGCGGCCGCGCTGAGCATCGCGTCGGTGAACGCCTGGCGGGCGATCGGCAGCAGCGTGGAGGCGAGGGCCGGGGATTCCTCTGCCGCGGCGACCACGCCGCCCAGCGTACCGGCCGCGGGCTGCAATGCCGCGGCATCAGCATTCGCCGGCAGCACCAGTCGCGCGCGATAGATCGCGGCGCCCAGGCTGCCCAGCAGCGCGATGCCCAGCGCGGCACCGAGTTCGAAGGCGGTCTCGGACAGCGCTGCCGCGGCACCGGCCCGTTCCGGCGGCGCCGAGGTCACGATGATGTCGGTGGTCAGCGAGGCCACCGGCGTGAAGCCGAACGACATCACCGTCATCGCACCCACCAGCACGATCACCGGGCCATGCACGCCGACCAACTGGATCGCGAGCAGGCCCAGCGCCGCAACGGCCAGGCCGATGGTCATCAGCTTGCGCGGCGACCAGCGGCCGGCCAGCAGCGGCACCACGCCGGATGCGGCGATGAAGGCCAGCGCCGAAGGCAGCGACCACAGGCCGGCGATCCACGGCGAGAAACCCAGCACCAGCTGCAGGAACTGCGCGAAGAACAGGTAGACGCCGCCGATGAAGAATGCGCCGGAGGCGTTCACCAGCAGCGCGATGCGGAATGCCGGCCGCTTGAACAGCGACAGGTCGACGAAGGGATGGGCGAGCTTGCGCTGGCGGCGCAGGAACACCGCGGCGAGTGCCAGGCCGATCAGCAGTGCAGCCAGCGCGGCGGGATCCCCGCCGTCGGTGGCGATCTCCTTCACGCCATAGATGATCGCCAGCACGGCCGCCAGCGACAGTGCGGCGCTGGCCGGATCGAGCCGGCCCGGATCCGGATCGCGGAATTCCGGCAGCAGGAAGGGCCCGGTGGCCAGCAGCAACAGCATCACCGGAACATTCACCAGGAACACCGATCCCCACCAGAAATGCTCCAGCAGCAGTCCGCCCAGCACCGGGCCCAGCGCGGTGCCGGCCGAAAAGCTGGCCATCCAGACCGCGATGCCGGTGCGCCGCTGGGTTTCGTCGCGGAACATGTTGCGGATCAGCGAGAGCGTGGAGGGCGCCAGCGTGGCACCGGCCAGGCCGAGGATGGCGCGGGCGATGATCAGCTGCGTGGCGGTCTGCGCGAACGCTGCCAGCAGCGAGGCCGCGGCAAACACCAGCGCACCGATCATCAGCAGGCGGCGCCGGCCGATGCGATCGCCCAGCGTGCCCATGGTCACCAGTGCGCCGGCCACCAGGAAGCCATAGATATCGAGCATCCACAGCAGCTGCGCTGCCGAGGGGCGCAGCTGCTGCGTGAGCTGCGGCACGGCGAGGTTCAGCACCGTCAGGTCCATCGCGTAGACCAGGCAGGGCAGAGTCAGAACGGCAAGCCCGATCCATTCCCGGGAGGTGGCCCGGGCGGGCGAGGGGGAGGCGGGGGGCATGCGGTCATTTTCCGCCATTCGCCGGTGCGCAGCCAGCGGCGCGGCCGGCCGGGTGCACTATCATTGCGCCGTGCACGCTGTATCCGGATCCGGCCCGAGCCCGGAACTTCCCATCACGAACATCGCGGCTTACCGTTTTGCAGCCCTGGAAGGGCTGACGGAGCTGCGCGCCGACCTGCTGGCCTTCTGCCGTGCGCAGCAATTGCGCGGCACCATCCTGCTCAGCACCGAAGGCATCAACCTGTTTGTTTCCGGTGCCGGCGAAGCCGTGGAAGCGCTGCTGGCCAGGCTGCGGGCGATTCGCGGGCTGGAATCGCTGGAAGCCAAGTACAGCTACACCGCCGACCAGCCTTTCCGTCGCATGCTGGTGCGCATCAAGAAGGAGATCATCGCCTTCGGTGTGCCGGGCATCGATCCGGCGCGGCGTACCTCGCCGAAACTGGCGCCGCGCCAGCTGAAACAATGGCTGGATGAAGGTCGGCCGCTGACGCTGCTGGACACGCGCAACGACTATGAAGTGAAGCTCGGAACCTTCGAGAATGCCCTGCCTGCCGGCGTGAACCATTTCCGCGACTTCCCCGCGGCGGTGGCGCGCCTTCCGGAGCAGCTCAAGGAGCAGACCATCGTGATGTTCTGCACCGGCGGCATCCGCTGCGAGAAGGCCGGCCCCTACATGGAATCGCAGGGCTTCCGCAATGTGCTGCAGCTGGATGGGGGCATCCTGAAATACTTCGAGGAGTGCGGCGGCGCGCATTATCGCGGCGAATGTTTTGTGTTCGACCAGCGTGTGGGTGTGGACCCGACGCTGCACGAGACCGAATCGGCGCAGTGTTTCAACTGCCTGTCACCGCTCACGGCCGAAGAGCAGCGCGACACGCGTTATGTGCCGGGCCGTTCCTGTCCCTGGTGTTTCAAGGACGATGCGGCGCGCGCCGCCGAAGCGCTGCAGCAGCGCAATGCGGCCATCCGTGCAGCCACCGACCCTCTGCCGGGCAGCATGCCGGCCGAAACCTTCCGGCCGCTGCGCGTGCCGCAGTCCTTTGATGGAAGGACCGCGCTCGAAACCTTCCGTGGGCTCGTCGACCATCTGCCGGAGCGCTACTGGGAAGACGAATTCCGCAACGGGCAGGTGCTTGATGCCCGCCGTGAGGTGCTGGCCGCGACCGATGTGGTGCGCGCCGGGCAGCGCCTGCTGCACCGCCTGCCATTCACCGCCGAACCGCCGGTGAATGCGGATGTGACGGTGCTTTACGAGGACGAGGCGCTGGTGGTGCTCGACAAGCCTGCGCCATTGCCGATGCATGCGGGCGGACGCTACACGCGCAACACGCTGCAACAGATCCTGAACACGGTCTATCGACCGCAGAAGCCCAGGCCGGCGCACCGCCTCGACGCCAACACCACCGGCCTTGTGGTGGTCGCGCGCAGCCGGCATTTCGCCGGCCGCCTGCAGGTGCAGTTCGCGCAGGGCCGCGTCGGCAAGCGCTACCTGGTGCGTGTGCACGGCCATCCGGACGAAGACCAGTTCCGCTGTGACGCGCCCATCGGCCGGCAGGTGCTGGCCAGCGGCACGCGCGAGGTGGATGCGCAGGCCGGTGATGTCGCCATCACGCAGTTCATGGTGCTGCGGCGTCATGCCGACGGTACCAGCCTGCTCGAGGCGCAGCCTCTGACGGGTCGCACCAACCAGATCCGCATCCATTGCGCCTTCCTCGGCCATCCGGTGGTGGGCGATGCGGCATACGGCAGCGGCGATCCCGCCGCGCAGAGGCAGACGCTGGATGTGGATGAACCGCCACTGTGCCTGCATGCGTGGCAGATCAACTTCGCCCACCCGGTCAGCGGTGAGCCGTTGCATTTCACCGCGCCATTGCCGCAATGGGCGGCCGGGCTGCAGGAGGCCGTCCCGGCTTCATGATGCGGCACTGGCGGCAGTGGTTGCCCGGCTGGCTGGGCGGGGCACGCGGCGGCGAGGCCTGGCTGGCCGCCGGACCCGACGGCACGGTGGACCTGCGATTCGCCCGGGGCGTGGCCCAGAGCCGCATGCGCCGCAAGGACCCGGACTGGCTGGTGGTGGATTACACCCGCACCATGCTGGCGGCGTTGCTGTGGCAGCCCGCGCCGTCGCGCGTCGGCGTCGTGGGGCTGGGCGGTGGTTCGCAGGTGAAGTTCCTGTATCGCCATTTCCCGCAGGCCGGCATCGAGGCGCTGGAGATCAGCGCGAAGGTGCTGGCGCTGCGTGAGCAGTTCCGAGTGCCAGCCGATGATGCGCGCCTGTCGGTGCTGAACGTGGATGCCGCCGCCTTCCTGCCGCAGTACCCGGGGCGCTACGACCTGATGCTGGTGGATGCCTACGATGCCACCGGCATTCCCGCGGCGCTCGGCACCAGGGAGTTCCACCTTGCCTGCCGCAATGCGCTCACGCCCGCCGGCGTGCTGGCCAGCAACCTCTACTGCGACGACCACGCGTCGCATTTCGCACGCCTGCGCGATGTCTTCGAGGGCAGGGCGCTGCTGGTGGAGGAGGTCCGCCAGAGCAACCGCGTGGCCTTCGCCTGGTGCGAAGGCGCGAGCGTCCATGATGCGGAGAAGGTGCTGCAGTCCATGCCGCGTGAGGCGGCCGTGCAGTTGCAGCGGGGCATGCGGCGGGTCGCCACGGCGGCCCGGCGGGCCGGCCTGGTGCGAGCCCCTTGACTTCGACCCGTACGCGCCATGACGCGGCGCGCGCCTACATGATCCGGACGCGCGCAACGGTAGGCTGCTGCGAATTTTCCGCGGAGGCCTTCATGCGTGCTGTTTCCCTGCCGGCGTTCATCCTTGCATCCATCGGCCTGGTGTCGGCCTCTGCCGCGGAACCGCGCACGGAGCTGACGCTGGAAGGCGGTGGCGTCTGGCAATCACGCAATACCGCGCGCATCCCCAATTCCGGCGACGGCACGCGCTTCTCGCTGCGCGAACTGCAGGGTGGCGGCGGCAAGGAGTACCTGCGCATCGATGGCAGCTGGCAGCTCGGCGAGAAGCACCAGCTGCGCGCACTGTATGCGCCGTATTCCCTCACCCGCACAGGCACACCCGGCCAGCCGCTGCAGTTCGATGGCGAGACCTTTGCGGCCGGCGTGCCGACCGAAGTGCACTACCGCTTTGATTCCTACCGGCTGACCTATCGCTACCGCTTCCACGAGGGCACCAACTGGACATGGTGGGGCGGGGCGACGGTGAAGGTGCGCGACGCGAATATCCGCCTGCGCCAGGGCGCACTGGTGGAAGGTTATGACAATACCGGCGTGGTGCCGTTGCTCAATGTGCTGGGCTATCGCCGCCTGACCGACCGGTGGACGCTGGTTGTCGATGCCGACGGCCTGTGGGCACCACAGGGCCGCGCTTTCGACGTGGCCGTGAAGGCGCGTTACGCGGTCGGCAGGCGCCTCTCGATGGGCCTGGGCTATCGCACGCTGGAGGGTGGCGCGGACAACGACAAGGTCTACACCTTCGCCTGGCAGCACTACGCGCTGGCCGAGTTGAACTGGCGGTTCTGATTCCCGCTGACCGGCGCTGCTGCCGCCTGTAATCTACGGATCCCTGCTTCTCCGCCCGCCGAAGGACGCAAGCAGGGAACAGGCCGCATCCGCCGCGGTCTGTGGATTCAGACCGGTTGGCAGGAGTTCTTGTCGTGCAGCATGCAGGGCGCATTTCCAGGCGTGGCTGGCTGGCCCTTTTCGCGTTGATTCCGGCCGCGATCGCCCTGGCTGCCGCATCCCTGCCCGCCAGTGCCGCCGCACCGGCCGTCCAGGTGGCACGCAACCAGGACGGGGGAGGCATGTCGCCGCGCGAGATGCCGCATTACCTGCTGCTCGAACAGGCGCTGGAGAAATACCGCGACCTGGCCGCGCGTCCGGAACTGACCGGCCTGCCGCCGCTGCCGCGCAAGTCCATCAAGCCGGGCGAGAGCTGGGCTTCGATGCCGATGGTGCGCCGGCTGCTGATGGAACTGGGTGACCTGCCGGCCAGCGCCGCAACGGTCGTTCCCCCGCCGATGACGAGCGTCACCACACCGGGCGCTGTGCCGCCCGCATCCGGCGCCACGCCCGCTGTGAAGCCGGAGGAAGTCCTCGACGACAACCTCGTCCTGGCCCTGCGGCATTTCCAGGAGCGTCATGGCCTCGACACCGATGGTGTGCTGGGCCCGGCGACCTGGCGGGCGCTGACCACGCCGATGTCGACCCGCGTGCGGCAGATCGAGCAGACGCTGGAGAGTTGGCGGGCCCTGCCGGCCAATCCGCACCCTCGCGCCATTTTCATCAATATCCCGCGCTTCCGCCTTTATGCGGTATCGGGCTTCGAAGTGACCGAGTCGCAGATGCTCACCATTGACGTGGTGGTGGGCCGCGCGGTGCGCAACATGCGCACGCCGGTGTTCACCGCCGACATGACGCATGTGATCTTCCGGCCGTATTGGGATGTGCCGCGCAGCATCGCCCGCAACGAGATCCTGCCGGCGGCACGCCGCGACCTGAACTACCTGGCGCGCAACCAGTACGAGCTGCTCGATGGCGCAGGCCGCATCGTGCCGGCCAGCGAGGCGGCGCTGGACCAGCTGGCGGCGGGCAGCGTGCGGGTCCGCCAGCGTCCCGGACCCGGCAATGCGCTGGGCGCGGTGAAGTTCATGCTGCCGAATTCCCACAATGTGTACCTGCACGACACGCCGTCGCGCACGCTGTTCGCGCGCTCACGGCGCGACTTCAGCCATGGCTGCATCCGCGTGGCCGATCCGGCCGGGCTGGCGGAATGGGTGTTGCAGGACAACCCGGCGTGGGACCGGGAGCGCATCGAGGCTGCGATGGCGGGCACCCGGCCGCTGCGCGTGGACCTGGCCGAGCCGATCCGCGTCTACATCGTGTATGGCACGGCCATCGCCCGCGAGGACGGCAGCATGTTGTTCCTGGAAGACCTTTACGGGCTGGAAAAGGGCGGCTGATCAGCCCGTCCAGGAACGCACCCGGCCCGTGTCCAGGTGCAGGAAATCGGACTTGGCGTAATAACCGACACCACCGGCCTGCATCTCGAGCGCCAGATCACGCAGCTTGGCGGTGCTGACGCCGGGCAGGCGCACGTCGATGGCGCGGCCTTCCATGTGCAGGCTGCGGGTGGCAACGCCGGTGCTGGCCTTGCGCAGCTTCTCGTTGGTGGCGGGCGAGCGATAGCCGGAGATGATCTGGTAGTGCGGGGCACGGCCGGCGCGCGCGGCCAGCGCATGCAGCTGGTCGAACAGCAGCGGATCGATCGGCGCCACTTCACCGGTGCGATGGTCGCGCAGCACATGGTTGAATTTCGTCAGCGTGGCGCGCAGGTAATTGCCGGCTTCGAAATAGCAGTCATCGACATGCTCGCCGGTGTGCGTGCTGACCAGGGACAGCACGCGGGGCTTGTGCGCATCCAGTCGCAGCGGCGAGGGGATATTGGCATGGGCCGGCATGCCGGTGGCGTGCAGCACGGGCGCGGCGGCCAGGCACTGCAGCAGTCGGCGCCGGCCGGCATTGAAATCAGGGGAGCGCATGCCATCGAGTCTCGCCCCTGCCTGCGGGCCGGGGCAAGGTGTCTCCATCGCGAAACCGCGAATGTGGCCGTTTTGTAACCGGTGAGTCGCCAAAAGGGCGGTTCCCCCGGCCTTGATGCACTGCAGCCCATGCGGGGTTAATCTGGCCGGGGCATCTTTCGGAGTCTCAAGCGCTGATGGAATCCGGTTTCCATTTCTACGAGCCGGGCAGGGGCCACGGGCTGCCGCACGACCCCTTCAATGCCATCGTCGGGCCGCGGCCCATCGGCTGGATCTCCACGCACGATGGGGCCGGGCGTTTCAATCTCGCGCCCTACAGTTTCTTCAATGCCTTCGCCTACAAGCCGCCCATCATCGGCTTCTCCAGCAGCGGCACGAAGGACACGCTGCGCAATGCGCGCGACACCGGCGAATTCGTCTGGAACCTCGCGACCAGGTCGCTGGCCGAGCAGATGAACATCACCGCGGGATCAGCCGGGCGCGACGTCAGCGAGTTCGACGTCGCGGCGCTCACGCCGGTGCCATCGCGGCTGGTGGCCGCGCCACGCGTGGCCGAAAGCCCGGTGGCCTTTGAATGTCGCGTCACACAGATCGTGCAGATGATCGACCGGCATCAGGCGCCGATGCCCAACTGGGTGGTGTTCGGCGAAGTGGTGGGTGTGCACATCGCGCGGCACCTGCTGGTCGAGGGTGTTTACGACACGGCCGCCGCGCGTCCCATCCTGCGCGCCGGCGGCACCGACGTGTATCTGGAAGTCACGCCGGACGCGGTCTTCAGGATGAAGCGGCCGGGGTGAATGTGACGGCAAGGAGAACGGAATGCGCATAGTTGGAGTGTCCGGCAGCCTGCGGAAGGCTTCATACAACTCGGCGCTGCTGCGCGCCGCGGCCACGCTGATGCCGGCGGGCTCGACGCTGGAGATCGGCACCATCCAGGGCATTCCGCTGTATGACGGGGACGTGGAAGCCGCGCAGGGCATTCCGCCGGCCGTCACGCAGCTGAAGGAGCAGATCGCCGCGGCCGACGGGCTGCTGCTGGTGACCCCCGAGTACAACAACAGCATGCCCGGTGTGTTCAAGAACGCCATCGACTGGGCATCCAGGCCGGACAGCGACATCAAGCGCGTGTTCGGCGGCAAGGTCGCGGCGCTGATCGGCGCGTCGCCCGGCAACTTCGGCACCATCCTGTCGCAGAACGCCTGGCTGGCGGTGCTGCGCACGCTGGGCACCGAGCTGTGGACCGGCGGCCGCCTGATGGTTTCCCGGGCGCCGACCGTTTTCGATGCCGATGGCAACCTTGTGGACGAGAAGCTGCGGGAGCGCCTGGCGGCCTTCCTGGAAGGGTTCGTGGCCCACGCCCGCCGGGCCCGGGGAGCGTAATCCCAGCCGGTCGGCGGGTGCCTTTACAGTCGCCCTGCAACCGCGTAGCTTTGCCGCCCATGTTCGCCCTGACCAAAACGCTGAAAGCCATCCGCAAGCCCACCGGGGTTTCGGAGGATTTTGCGCGTTAGTCGTTTCGGCAAACGAGCAATCCATACGAGGCCCCGCCGGCAACGACGGGGCCTCGTGCGTTTCAGGGGCACTTCGTGGCTGGCGGATCCGAGAACCGGTTCCAACCCCCCGAGGAGTTTCCCATGTCCGCCAATCGTCCCGTTCCCGCCCGTCCCGTGGTGGCCATCGTCGGCGCCACCGGTGCCGTCGGCATCGACCTGATCCAGTGCCTGGAGCAGCGCCGGTTCCCGCTGGCAGACCTGAGGTTGCTGGCCTCGGCCCGTTCCGCCGGCCGGACGCTGCCCTTCCAGGGGCGCCAGATCCCGGTGCAGGAACTCACCGAACGCAGTTTCGAGGGCGTCGACATCGCGCTGTTCTCCGCAGGCAGCGGCATCTCGAAGCGCTTTGCGAAGGCCGCCGTCGACAGCGGGGCGGTGGTGATCGACAACTCCTCGGCTTTCCGCCTCGATGCCGGCGTGCCGCTGGTGGTGCCGGAGATCAACCCGCAGGCCGCTTTCGAACATTCGGGCGTGATCGCCAACCCGAATTGTTCGACCATCATCTCGATCACGCCGCTGTGGCCGATCCATCGCATCAATCCGATCCGCCGGCTGGTGGTGGCCACCTACCAGGCCGCTTCCGGTGCCGGAGCTGCCGCGATGGAGGAGCTGCGTGAATCCACGCGCGCGTACCTGGAAGGTCGCGCCTTCGAGCCGAAGGTGCTGCCGCATCCCTATGCCTTCAATGCCTTCAGCCACAACTCGAAGGTGGACCCGGAGACGGGCTACAACGAAGAGGAAGTGAAGATCATGCGCGAGACCGGCAAGATCTTCGGTGATTCCAGCATCCGCATCTCCGCCACCTGCGTGCGCATCCCGGTGCTGCGTGCGCATTGCGTGGCGGTCAACTTCGAATGCGAAGCGCCGATCAGCGTGGAGCAGGTGCGCGAGCTGATGGCTGGCGCGCCAGGCGTGAAGCTGGTGGATGATCCGGAGCGCAACCACTTCCCGATGCCGAACGAGGCCAGCGGACAGGATGACATCCTGGTCGGCCGCATCCGCCGGGATGTCAGCGATCCGAGCGGACGTTCGGTTGCGCTGTTCGTGGCGGGTGACCAGCTGCTGAAGGGCGCGGCGCTGAATGCCGTGCAGATCGCCGAGCTTCTGGTGCGGGGCAACGGCTGAGCCGCCGTGCGCGCCTCCGGCCGGCCCCTGCTACTGTAGGAGGGAACCGGGGAGGCGCGCATGTTCGAGAATGGCATCGCGGTGCTGGACTGGCTGGGGATCGTGGCCTTCACGATCACCGGCGCGCTGGTCGCCGCGCGCAACCAGATGGATGCAGTGGGCTTCGTGCTGCTGGGAACGGTCACCGGCATCGGCGGAGGCACGTTGCGCGACCTGCTGCTGAACGTGCATCCGGTGCTGTGGATCGAACGGCCGCATTACCTTGCGGTGTGCATCGGGGTCTCGCTGCTGGTGTTCTTCATCGCCGACCGCATCCACGCGCGCATGCGGCTGCTGCTGTGGGCCGACGCCGTCGGGCTCGCGCTGTTTGCCACTGTCGGCGCGGAACGTGCCATCAGTGCCGGCACCACGGAACTGGTGGCGGTGGTAATGGGGGTGATCACGGCCTGCTTCGGCGGCATCATCCGCGACCTGCTGGGCGAGGCCCGCTCGATCATCTTCTCGCAGGAGATCTATGTCACCGCGGCGGTGGCCGCCGCGGTGGTGTTTGTCGTGTCCCACCGCTTCGGCCTGCCGCGCGAACATGCCGTCATCGCGGCGGTGGTCGCCGGCCTCGGCCTGCGGGCCGGATCACTGCTGTTCGGCTGGTCGCTGCCGCATTACCGCCCGGACAGGCGAGATCCACCCTAAAGGGACGGGCTTACGCCACCTTCGGTGGCGACTGCAGGTAGACCGCCCGCTCGTGCGAGAACGCCCTGAACCCGAACACGCCGTGGTAGCTGCCCGTGCCGCTCTGGTTCACGCCCCCGAAGGGCAGGTGGTTCTCGAGGTAGTGCGAGAAGAAGCCGTTCACCGTCACGCCGCCGGATGAGGTGCGCGACAGGATCCTCTCCACATGCGCCGGCGTGTTGCTGTAGATGTACAGCGCCAGCGGCTTGTCGCGGCCGGAGACAAAGGCCACCACCTCATCGAGGCTGTGATAGGTCATCACCGGCACGATGGGTCCGAAGATCTCCTCCTGCATGATCAGCATGTCCGGCGTGACATCGGTCAGCAGGGTGGGGTGCACCGTGAGGTCCTCGGCTTCGAGCCGGCCGCCGACGGCCACCTTGGCGCCTCTGGCCACCGCGTCGTCGAAGAGGCGCTGGATGCGCGCGAAGTTCTGCGCATTGACGATCTGCGCGATCAGATCCTTGCGCAGGCTGCCGTCCGCGGCATACAGGTTCTTCTGCACCTGGGCGCGGAATTCCTCCACCAGCAGGTCCTTCTGTTCCGGCCGGACGAACACGTAGTCCGGGCTGATGCAGGCCTGTCCGCCGTTGAACTGTTTGGCCGAGGCGAGGTCCGCGGCGATCTTCTTCACGTCCGCGTCCGCATCGACGATGACCGGCGACTTGCCGCCCAGTTCCAGCGTGACGCTGGCCAGGTGCTTCGCGGCCGCGGCCATCACCAGCTTGCCCACGCGCGTGCTGCCGGTGAAGAAGATATGGTTGAAGGGCAGCTCGAGCAGTGCGGTGGCGACTTCCACGCCGCCTTCGAACACCACGGCATCCTTCTCGTCGAAGGCCTGTTGCACGATCTTCGCGGCCACGTGGGCGGTAGCCGGGCACAGGTCGGTGAGCTTCACGATGCAGGTGTTGCCTGCGGCAATGGCGGCGGCCAGCGGACCCATCACCAGGCCGAACGGGAAATTCCACGGACCCAGGATCAGGCACACGCCGCGGGCCTCGTGCACGATGCGCGCGCGGTCGTTCGGGTTCAGTGAAGGCGTGACCTCCACCGGCTTCATCCATTCCTCGACGTTGGCGATGTTGCGGTCGATGTTGGAGAGCACGTTCATCACCTCGGTGATGCGCACTTCCTGCTCGGGCTTGCGGGTGTCCTGCCGGACGGCTGTCACCAGTTCCTCGGCATGGGCCTCGACAGCCGCCTTCAGCCGCGCCAGCTTCTCGCGGCGCTGCGCAGCGGTGCTGGCCTTGGCTTCCCACTGGTGCGCGCGCTGCAGTTCAAAGACGCGACGGTAGCCGGCCGCATCGGCAGCACGCGGGGTGGGGGACTGCGCCATGGCCTCTCTCCTGCAAGCGGGTGAGGGCGGATCGTAGCAGTCCGCATTCCCGCGCGCCGGGGCCGGTCTGGAGAGGCGTCAGGATCCCCGGAACGCGGCAGCCGTTGCCCGCGTTCGAAACGGGGTGGCGAGGGTCTGTGTCACCAGCGCAGCCAGCTGGCGCAGCGGGCCGGTGTGCGCGGGCTGTGCCGGTCGAATCAGGGCTTCCGCCAGGCGCGTGCCGGCAAACTGCTGCGCCTGCCGCGCCCTGGCGACCACTGCGGCCGCGCCGAAGAAGCCGTGGCTCACGCCCTGGAACTCCTGCCATTGCACCGGCACGCGGGCGCGGTACAGGGCATCGTGCAGCCGCTGCGCGTCGACGCGCAGCGGATCCAGTTGCGCGCTGACCAGGGTCACCGGTGGCAGGCCGGCCAGGTCGGCAAGGCAGGGATTGAGGCGCGGGTCCTTCAGTTGCCGCGGGTCGCGCACCAGCCGGTCGAAGCACCAGGCCATCTTCGCGCGTCCCAGCGGACGCGCCAGGGCATGCTCGATATAGGACGCCGTGTTGGTGCCGGTCTGGGCCACCGGACAGATGGCCAACAGATGTGCCGGCATCGGCAGTCCGAGTCCGGATGCGCTCAGTGCGGTGGCCAGCGCAAGATTGGCGCCGGAACCTTCGCCGGCCAGCGCGATGCGTTCCGCATCACCCTGCAGCAACGCGGCATGTGTGCGCACCCACTCGTATGCCGCCATCGCGTCTTCCCAGGAAGCCGGGAAGGGATGCTCCGGCGCGAGGCGATAACCCACCGAGACGACGGTGGCGCCGGAATGCGCCGCAATGCCGCGGGCCTGCGCATCATCCTGGTCGATGCTGCCGGTTGCCCAGCCGCCGTCATGGAAATAGAGCACCACCGGCAGGGGTCTTTCGTCATGCGCGGGGGTATAGACGCGCGCGTGCAGCTGGCCCGCGGCGCCCTCGATGAACAGGTCGCGGGTCGCGACCTGCGGGCCTTCCGGAAGACCGGGAAGGGACGCGGTCATGCGCCGGACTGCATCGGCCAGCGAAGGGCCCTGTCTTGCCGTCCTCACGTCGGTGCGTGCATTGAAGCGTACCGGCCTGAGACTGTCGTACACCTCGAGCAGGGCGGCCATGTCCCTGTCGCAACGCATGTGGCCGAAGGCTGCAGAGACGGCCGTGGTGACCGGCATCGACCTGGCTGGCATGGCTCCCTCCCCGATGATGTGCGTCACGATAGGATTGCGGGCCGGGTCGACGAAGAGGGCGGGGCTGGTGGCGACTGTAGGCAATCGCCGACACCCTGCTGATTATCGACCGTGCAGAATGGACCGATGTATCGAGGAGATGCCATGACCGCAACGCGCCCGAAGATCTACCTGAAACACACCTGCCCCTATTGCCTGCGCCTGCGCATCTTCCTCACCGAGGCTGGAATCGCGGACCGCTTCGAGTTCGTGGTGTTCGAGGATGGGGATGACACCCACCAGGCCCTGCGCGCGCGCATGCAGGCGGCTGGACAGCAGCCGAGCTTCCCGGCCGCGGAGCTTGCGGAAGGGCAGTTGACCACCGGCACCGATGAGCTGATCGCGCGGTTCGCGAAGGATGCCGGAGTCGATGCCGCGACGCTGCCGCTGCTGGCCTATTACACCACCGGCGTGTTCCGCCGCCATACAGAGATGTTCAAGGAACTCAAGGCGCTGAAGGGCGGCTGAGTCGCAGGCGGGGTGTCGGTTGCAGCCACCCCGCCGCCATGAGACATTCTCGACGGGTGTCGGCCGCGCTTCCGCGGCGATGACAGGTGATTGCGCAGGTCGGGCCGCCGCGCGGAACAACAATGCACCAGATTGCGCCCTGACCGCGCCGCATGAATCCGGCACTCATCGTCCTCATTCCCCTGCTGGGGTCCTGCATCCCGTTGCTGGCCATCCGTGGTGGCCGCAACCTCTGCACCGCTGCCACCGCTGCAGTCAGCGCACTGGCCCTGCTGGTGCTGCTGGCCGAGGGGCTGGCCGTGCACGCCGGCGGCGTGCCGCGCTTCTCGCTGCCGTGGCTGCCGCAGGCGGGCCTGTCGTTCTCCTTCTTCATTGATGGCCTGGGGCTGTTCTTTGCCGCGCTGATCCTGGGCATCGGCCTGCTGGTCATCCTGTACGCGCGTTTCTACCTGCATCGCACCGACCCGATGGGGCGGTTCTTCTGCTACCTGCTGCTGTTCCAGGGTTCGATGCTCGGCATCGTGCTCAGCGACAACGTGCTGCTGCTGGCGGTGTTCTGGGAGCTCACCAGCATCAGCTCCTTCCTGCTGATCGGTTACTGGTTCCAGCTGCCGGAATCACGCGCCGGAGCACGCATGGCATTGGTGGTCACCGGTGCCGGCGGCCTGGCGCTGCTCGGTGGCGTGCTGCTGCTGGGGCACATCGCAGGCTCGTACGAGCTCTCGACCCTGCTCACCCGCGGTGATGTGGTGCGCGCCTCGCCGCTGTACCTGCCGATGCTGCTGCTGGTGCTGGCCGGTGCGTTCACCAAGTCGGCGCAGTTCCCGTTCCATTTCTGGCTGCCGCATGCCATGGCGGCGCCCACGCCCGTGTCGGCCTACCTGCATTCGGC
>CAYNEX010000010.1:20558-37989 GCA_964396335.1 uncultured Steroidobacteraceae bacterium
CTCGCCCGGCTGTGGCCGGTGCTGGCCGGCACGCAGGCGTGGTTCCTGATCGTGACGATGGCCGGCCTCGTCACCATGCTGGTGGGCGCCTGGATCGCCCTGTTCAAGGATGACCTGAAGGCGCTGCTGGCTTTCTCGACGGTGAGCCACCTGGGCCTGCTGACCATGCTGCTGGGATTCGGCACGCCGCTGGCGCTGGTGGCGGCGCTGTTCCATGTACTGAACCACGCCACCTTCAAGGCGGCGCTGTTCATGAGCGCCGGCATCATCGACCACGAGGCGCACACGCGCGACATCCGCCGGCTGGGCGGATTGCGGCGGCTGATGCCGGTGACCGCGACGCTGGCCATCCTCGCGGCGGCCTCGATGGCCGGCGTGCCGCTGCTCAACGGCTTCCTGTCGAAGGAGATGATGCTGGAGCAGGCGGCGCATACCCGCTATGCCGGCCTGGCATGGCTGCTGCCCGTGCTGGCCACCGCAGGCGCGTTGCTGTCGGCCGCGTACTCGGCGCGGCTGGTGTTCCATGTGTTCTTCGGCAAGCGGCGGACGCAAGAGGGGCCGGTGCCACATGACCCGCCGTTCGGCATGTGGCTGCCGGTGGCGGTGCTGGTGGTGCCGGTGGTGCTGGTCGGCGTGATGCCGGCGCTGGCCATGCCGCTGGTGGAGAGCGTGTCGCAGGCCGCGCATGGCAGTGGCGCACTGCCATCCTTCCACCTGGCGCTGTGGCATGGCATCACACCGGCGCTGGGCATGAGCGCGATTGCGCTGGCGGGGGGCCTGCTGCTGCTGTGGCGCGTTGAAGCGGCGAACCGCTTGCGCCTGGCCTTGCCGCGTCCGCAAGCCATGCGGATGTTCCAGTCCACCATCGCCGGCAGCGTGCGTTTCGCCCGCGGCCTGCTGCGCCGGTTCGACAACGGCAGCCTGCCGCGTTACCTCGGCGTCACCACGCTGGCCGTCCTGGCGATGGCGGCGAGCGGTTTCTGGCAGGCGGGTGGAGCGGAACTTTCCGGCGGCGGCCCCACCTTGCCGGCCAGCATCCCGGCCATCACCGCCTGGGTGCTGCTGCTGGTGGCCTGCGGCCTGGTGGTGGTCCGTCACCATGACCGGCTGATGGCATTGATCATCACCAGCATCGTCGGCCTGGTGGTGTCGCTGGCCTTCCTGCAGTTCTCCGCCCCGGACCTCGCACTCACGCAGATCTCGGTGGAGGTGGTCACCACCATCCTGCTGCTGCTGGCCATCAACCTGCTGCCGCGGACCACGCCGAAGGAACCGGGCCGTGGATTCCGCCTGGGCGCGGGCGGGCTGGCCGTACTGGGGGGACTGGGCATCGGTGCGCTGGCCTATGCGGTGATGACGCGCGGTGCCGACACCATCTCCGGTTTCTTCATCGACCAGTCCAAGCCCGGCGGCGGTGGCACCAATGTGGTCAATGTCATCCTGGTGGATTTCCGCGGCTACGACACCTTCGGCGAGATCATCGTGCTGTCGATCGCGGCACTGACCATCTTCGCGCTGCTCGACACCGCGCTGCATGGCGCCTCCGGCCGCCGGCTGGCGCGCACGCGTTTTGATCCGCAGGCCGGGGATCCCCATCCGCTGATGATGGTGGTGGTGACGCGCGTGCTGCTGCCGCTGTCGCTGGTGGTGGGCATCTACATCCTGCTGCGCGGTCACAACATGCCCGGTGGCGGGTTCATCGCCGGTCTGATCGTGGCGATCGCCTTCCTGATGCAGTACATGGCCAGCGGTTATGTCTGGGCGCACAAGCGGGCGCGTTTCGATGCGCATGTGATGATCGGTGGCGGCGTGCTGATCGCCGGCCTGACCGGCCTGGCCGCGCTGGTGTTCGGCCAGCCCTTCCTCACCAGCACCTTCGGTTATTTCCACCTGCCGCTGTTCGGCGAGGTGGAGCTGGCCTCGGCGATGGCCTTCGACCTGGGGGTGTTCTTCGTGGTGGTGGGCACCTGCCTGCTGTCGCTGGGCACGCTGTCGCGCACCGAGGAGCGGGCCGAGCAGGCTTCCCAGCGCGCCGAGCGCGAAGGAGCCGGCGCATGAGCATGGAATTCCTGATGGCCACCGCCATCGGCGCTCTGACCATGGTCGGCCTGTACCTGATCATGATGCGGCGGACCTTCCCGGTGATTGTCGGGCTGTCCTTCCTGTCCTATGCGGTGAACGTGTTCCTGTTCACGATGGGCCGGCTGCGCATCAACCAGCCGCCCATCCTTGCCGAAGGGGCCGCCGGATATACCGATCCGCTGCCGCAGGCACTGGTGCTGACCGCCATCGTGATCACCTTCGGCATGACAGCGCTGATCGTGGTGCTGTCGCTGCGTTCCTTCCTCGAGACCGGCACCGATGACGTGGGGCTGGGCGCAGGCGTGGAAGAGGAACCTGCCCTGGATGAGGACGCGCGATGAGCGGCGCCTGGATCATCATGCCGGTGGCGGTGCCATCGATGACCGCGGCCCTGCTGGTGCTGGCATTGCGCGGCAACCTGGCCGGCCAGCGCGTTGCCAGCTTCATGGCGACCCTGCTGCAGCTGGCCGTGGCCATCGGCCTGTTCTTCGTCGCGGCGGACGGCGAGTCGCGCACCTACCTGCTGGGCAACTGGCCCGCGCCCTTCGGCATCGTGCTGGTGCTGGACCGCCTCGCGGCAACGATGCTGCTGCTGACCGCGGTGCTGGCGCTGGCGGTGCTGGCCTGGGTCATCGGTGAATGGGACCGGCGCGGGCGGCATTTCCATGCCCTGTTCCAGTTCCAGCTGCTGGGCCTGAATGGCGCGTTCCTGACCGGTGACCTGTTCAACCTGTTCGTGTTCTTCGAAGTGCTGCTGATCGCCTCCTACGGGCTGATGCTGCACGGGCAGGGTCCGCGCCGGCTGCGCGCCGGCTTCCATTACATCGCCATCAACCTGGTCGGCTCGACCGTGTTCCTGTTCGCGGCCGGTACCCTCTATGCGACCACCGGCACGCTGAACATGGCGGACCTGGCCATCAAGGTGCCGCAGGTGGGCGCGGCCGACCAGGCCCTGCTGGCGGTGGGTGCATTGCTGTTGCTGGCCGTGTTCACGATCAAGTCGGCGATGGTGCCGTTGCAGTGGTGGCTGCCGCCGGCTTATGGCTCCACCTCGCCGGCGTCGGCGGCGCTGTTTGCCATCATGACCAAGGTGGGCGCCTACTCGATCATCCGGGTGTACACGCTGGTGTTCGGCGCGGGCGCGGGCGCACTCGCCGGCATCGCCGGGCCGTGGGTCCTCTACGGCGGCCTCCTGACGCTGGTGCTGGGGGCGATCGGCGTGCTGGCAGGACGCAATCTGGGCGACATGATCTGCCATGCGGTGGTGGCGTCGATGGGCACGCTGCTGATCGCCATCGGGTTGCAGGGCGAGGCGGGGCTGGCCGCGGCGCTGTACTACACCGTGCATTCCACGCTGACCGGCGCCGCGCTGTTCCTGCTGGCAGGGCTGCCGCTGCGCGAGCAGCGCGGTGAAGGACTGCGGTTGCGCCTGACCCACCCGGTGGCGATGGGATTGTTGTACCTGCTGCTGGCCATGGCGATGGTGGGCCTGCCGCCGCTGCCCGGCTTCCTCGGCAAGGTGCTGATCCTCGATGCCGCGCGCGGCTCTGCCGCGATGGCAGCGGTGTGGGCGGTGATCCTGGGCTGTGGCCTGCTGCTGCTGGTCGGCTTCGCACGCACCGGCATCCGCATCTTCTGGACCGGCGGCAGGGTGCACGAGGAACCGCCGTCGCCGGCCACCCGGCGTCCGCTGGCGGTGGTCGCAGTGCTGGTGGCGCTGGTCGGAATGATGAGTCTGCTGGCCGGGCCGCTGACGGCGCACATGGAGGCCACCGCCCGCCAGCTGTTCACTCCCGCCGGTTATGTGGCTGCCGTGATGGCGGCAGATGAAGCGGAGGAGCAATGATGTTGTCCCGCCTGTTCCCGCATCCGCTGCTGACGCTGACCCTGGCCGTGGTGTGGATGCTGCTGGCCAATGACTTCTCGTGGGCCTCGCTGGTCTTCGGGCTGCTGCTCGGCATTGCAGTGGCACGGCTCACCAATGCGTACTGGCCCGGGCGCGCGCGCGTGCGGCGGCCGCTGGCGATTGCGGAATACGTGCTGGTGGTGCTGTGGGACATCGTGGTTTCGAACCTGCAGGTCGCCCGCCTGGTGCTGTTCCGCCGCGGGCACACGCTGCGTTCGCGCTACCTGGTGGTGCCGCTCGACCTGCGCAGCCCGGAAGCCATCGCGACCTTTGCCGGTACCATCACGATGACGCCCGGCACCGTCAGCGCGGATCTCAGCGCCGATGGTCGCTCGCTGCTGGTGCATTGCCTGGAGACCACCGATCCTGAGGAAGCCGTCGCGGCGATGAAATCGCGCTACGAACAACGCCTGCAGAGGATCTTCGAATGATTGCCACGGCCAGCCTGATCGCGCTGATCGCGATCTGCGTATCGCTGCTGTTCAATGTGTACCGATTGGTGGCGGGTCCCGGGGTGGCCGACCGCATCCTGGCGCTGGACACCATGGTGGTGAACGCCATCGGCCTGATCGTGCTGGCCGGCATCCGCTTCGGCACGGCCATCTATTTCGAGGCGGCGCTGCTGTTCGCGATGGTGGGATTCGTGTCCAGCGTGGCGTTCTGCAAGTTCCTGTTGCGCGGCAATGTGATCGAATGATGGCGACCTTCATCGAAACACTGGTGGCGATCCTCATCCTGGTGGGTGCCGCGTTCCTGTTCGTCGGCTCGTTCGGGCTGGCAAAGCTGCCGGACACCATGCGCCGCCTGCATGCGCCGACCAAGGCCACCACGCTGGGCATCGGTTCGCTGCTGATTGCCTCGATGGTGTTCTTCGTGGTGCTGCACGGGGCCACCGGCATCCACGAGCTGCTGATCACGCTCTTTCTGTTCCTGACGGCGCCGGTGACCGCCAACATGATTGCCAAGGTGCACCTGTTCCGTACCCGTGGCAGCGAGCAGGGGCCGCCGCCACCGCAGGGTTCGCAGTGGGCGACGTTCGAGGAGTCCGCTCAGAAGCGGATGCCCAGCGCGAGGCCGCCCAGCAGATAGCAGGCGAGCGTGATCAGCACGATGCCGATCACGTTCAGCACCACGCCACCGCGCGCCATCTGTGCGATGGTGACCCGTCCGGTGCCGAACACGATGGCATTGGGCGGCGTGCCCACCGGCAGCATGAAGGCGCAGGTTGCGGCCAGCGCGGCGGGGATCAGCAGCATCATCGGGTCGGCATCGATGCCCAGTGCCACCCCACCCAGCACCGGGATGAAGGTGGCCGCGGTGGCCGTGTTGCTGGTGATCTCGGTGAGGAACATCACCAGCGTGGTCACGGCGGCCACCAGCAGCAATGGCGGCAGCACACCCAGGCCCTGGACCTGGCGGCCCAGCCAGGCGTCCAGCCCGGATCCGGCGATGGCGCCGGCAAGGCTCAATCCGCCGCCGAACAGCAGCAGTACGCCCCACGGCAGGCCACGTTCGGCATCCTTCCATTCCATCACCATGCGGCGCGGCGCGCCGGGCGCCTGCCGGCGATCGCCTCCGGGCAGCAGGAACAGCGCGATGCCGGCGCCGATGGCAATGGCCGAATCATCCAGGTCATCAAGCCAGGGCAGGCGTGCGGCCAGCGCCGGGATGCTGGCGAGCAGGGATGGCACGATCCACAGGAAGGCCGCGGTGCCGAACACCGCCACCACCATCCACTCGCCCTGCGACAGCGGGCCGAGCCGGCGGATTTCGGTGTGGATCATCTCGCGCCCGCCGGGCAGGGCACCGAGCTCGAAGCGGTACAGCACCCGCGTCATCAGCAGCCAGGTGATCAGGATGAAGATGAACGCCAGCGGGGTGCCGATCATCATCCATTCCAGAAAGCCGATGCTGCGCCCGAGTTCAGTGGCTGCATAACCCGCGATGATGGCGTTGGGTGGCGATCCGAGCAGGGTCCCCAGGCCACCCATGGTGGCGGACCAGGCGATGGAAAGCGTCAGGCAGGTGCCGAAGCGGCGCAGGTCAGCGGGATCTGCCGCTTGAGCCGGCGCCCGGTCGCCGGCAACAGTGACCTCGTCGCTGCGACCCGCAGCGGTGCGCTCGCTGACCAGCGCCAGCACCGACAGTGCGATCGGCAGCATCATCAACGTGGTGGCGGTGTTCGACACCCACATCGACACGAATCCCGTCGCCAGCATCAGGCCGAGCACGATCTGCCGCGGTTCAAAACCCACGCGCGCGATGGTCCACAGCGCGATGCGCCGGTGCAGGTTCCATTTCTCCATCGCGATGGCGATCAGGAAACCGCCGAGGAACAGGAACACGATGGGATTGGCGTAGGGCGCGGTGGCCTGCGCCACCGTGCGGCTGGTGAACAGCGGGAACAGCACGATGGGCAGCAGGGCGGTGGCCGAAAGCGGGATCGCCTCGGTCATCCACCAGGTGGCCATCAGCACCGCAATGGCGGCCACGGCGCGGCCGTCGTTGCTCAACCCTTCGCTGCCGTCGAGCAGCAGCCACACCAGGCCGGCGGCCAGCAGGCCGACGAGCCGCAAGGTCCACAGCCGCGCGGTGGAGCGTTGCTCCTGATCGCTTCCTTCCTGGTGGCGCGCATCCGCGTGCGCGCGGTCTTCGCCGGACAATGTTTCCTCCCCCTGTTCGCCGGTGCAAGTCTGGCACAGGCCCGCAACGGCGGTGCCTGTGGCATTCACTTATGATGCCGGCAAGGACTACGGATGGGGCGTCAACAGCCGCAACGTGGCTGATGCGCGACCGAAACCGTTGAGGAGATGACCATGAGCGAGAAGATTCTTGTCACCGGTGCCACCGGCCAGCTGGGTTCGCTGATCGTGCAGCACCTGCGCCGCCGTGCGCCGGACGTGCAGGTGATTGCCGGCGGGCGCCGGACGGCCACCATCGAAGGCGCGGAGTACCGCCATGTCGATTACGACCGCCCCGACACACTCGACAAGGCGATGGAAGGGGTCACGCGGGTGGTGCTGGTCTCCGGCAGCGAGATGGGCAAGCGCATCCCGCAGCACCGCGCCGTGATCGACGCGGCGGCGCGCGCGGGCGTGAAGCTGCTGGCCTATACCAGCATCCTGAAGGCCGACCGCAATCCGATGCAGCTGGCGCAGGAACATCGCGGCACCGAGCAGGCGCTGGCCGAAGGACGGGTGCCCTACGTCCTGTGCCGCAATGGCTGGTACAGCGAGAACTACCTGGGCAGCGCGCCGGTGGCCATCCAGTATGGCGTGCTGATGAGCGCGTCGGGAAAGGGGCGGCTCTCGACCGCCACGCGCAATGACTATGCCGAAGGCGCCGCGGCACTGATCCTGCGCGACGACCACCAGCCCGGCCAGGCCTATGAACTGGCCGGCAGCACCAGCTTCGACAAACACGAGTTCGCGCAGATGCTGACCAGGCTGTCGGGCAAGCCGGTGGCGGTGGAGGATCTTTCGGAGGCCGACTATGCGGCGTCGCTGCTGCAGGCCGGATTGCCCGAACCCTTCGCGCGCATCCTCGCCGATTCGGATGCGAAGTCGGGCGAAGGCTGGCTGTTCGATGACAGCCGCACGCTGGAGAAGATCATCGGCCGTCCGACCACGCCGATCGAGGTCACGCTGCAGGAGGCGCTGCGCGCCTCCTGAGCCGGCGGCTTCAGTTTGCGGCGGGGGCCGGGAACAGCATCAGGAACGACCTGCCATCCGGCAGCAGGTCGAACTGCCGCCGCACCGGTCCCTGCTGGTAGCCGCTGATCGGCAGCTGTGCCGATTCGCCGGCTCTGAGCTCCGCGCCTTCCACGCGCAGCGCCAGGCGGTGCAGTCGGCCACCCTGGTCGAAATAGATCGCGGAGCCATCCGGTGCCCACACCGGATGATTGCCGCCATTGCGCGTCAGCTGGAAGCGTCTGCCATTGGCCGGCAGGGGTTCGGCCCAGATCTCGTAGCGGCCGGTCTCGTTCGACGCATAGGCGATCCAGCGGCCATCGCGCGAGACCTGGCTGCTGTGCTGCGCGGAGCCCGGCAGGTCGACCAGCTTCGTCACCTGTCTGGTCGCCAGGTCCACGGCCGAGATGCCGTAATCGCCTTCCCCGGCCAGCGTGGTGAACAGCAGGCGACCGTCCGGGTAGATGCCCTCCGGCGCGCGTCCGTCGGTGATGTACTTGGGTTGTTCGCCGCCATCCCAGCGCTGCCAGTACAGTGCATCGGCGCCGTTGCCGGTGGCGACAAAGGCAATGCGATCGTTCTCCGGCGCCCATACCGGTTCGCCATTGCGCTTCGAAATCACCGTGATCTGCAACCGCTTCTGCTTCGAGAAATCCTCGAGCGGCGCGACGTGCAGCAGCGTGAGGGGCGGGTCGCCGGCGTTCTCGCCGGGCACGGTCATTTCGAAGGCCACGTGCCGGCCATCCGGCGAGACGCGTGGCGCGAACACGGAGCCGGGCACGGTGCCCAGCACCTGCCGGTTGCCCTGCAGGTCGACCAGGGCCATCTGGTACGAGGTTTCAGGCTCCGCGGCTTGTGCGAGGCCCAGCACGGCGATCCCGGCAGCCAGGACCATGAAGCGTTTCATATCAACCCCCATCTGGTTGCGGCTTCTTTTTTGGCAAGCATAGCCGCACCGGGAGCTTTGTGCTGCCCGGGTCAGGCGGGGGAGGATTGCGCTGCGGTTTCTTCGGCGATCTGGCGCAGGGCGGTCTCGAACTGGTCGGGCGGCAGCCCGCCGGTGATCAGGTATTCGCCATTGATGACGATGGACGGCACGACGCGGACGCGCCAGTGTTCCTCGGCGGCGCGCACTTCCGTGGCGTACTGCCCGGAATCGAGCACCTCGCGCGCAGCGTCGGCATCGAGGCCGGCACGCGCGGCGGTGGCCACCAGCACCTCGCGGTCGGAGATGTTGGCGTTGTCGGAGAAGTTGGCCGCGAACAGCGCGCGCTTCAACTCGAGCTGGCGGCCCTGCGGCTTCGCCCAGTGCAGCAGGCGATGGGCATCGAAGGTGTTCCAGGCGCGGCTGCTTGCGTCCTGGTTGAACACCAGTCCGACGTCGGCGGCGCGATCACGCACGGTCTGGCGCATTTCGGCCAGGCGCGCCGGATCGGCGCCGGGACGCCCGCCGAGCATCTCGTCGACATTGCGCCCGTGGGGAGCCATGTCCGGATTCAGCTCGAAGGGCTGCAGCGTGATGTCGGCGCTCACCACGCCGGCAGTCCGCCGCAGCGCTTCCTCAAGCCCGGCCAGCCCGATGGCGCACCACGGGCAGGCCACGTCGGAGACAAAATCGATTTTCAGTGGGACCGTCATCAATGCATCGTAATGCCAGGCGAGAACATCAGCACGCGCGGCGGTCCATCGGTGTGTTCGTTCATGTATTCCCAGAGGGCCGTATAGGCCTTCTCGAAATCAGCCTGCGCGACGGCGAGGGCGGTCTGGGCGCGACGGAATTCGGCTTCGAGCCCAACGAGCATCTTCTTGCGATCTGAGTCGCTCATCGCTACCTCCTTATTTCTCTGCAGGAGACATGGGGGCGGACGTTGCGGATTCAAGGCTGCCGGGCCATGGTTGCCGCAGGCAGTCAATGCATCTTTCATCGGCCTGCCGCCGAGGGCAGGATGGAGGCATGGAACAGCCTCCGGTCTCTCAGGTGCTCTTCTATCCTGCGCCAGAACGCAACAAAGCGCCAATCCTTGATGTGTTGCGTCGCGTATTGCCTGCGCAGGGGCGGGTCCTGGAGGTGGCCAGCGGCACCGGCCAGCACGTGGTGCATTTCGCAGCCGCGCTGCCCGGGCTGCAATGGCAGCCCTCGGATCCGGAACTGCCGCACCGGCGTTCGATCGAGGCCCGGCGACTGGACGCAGGCTTCGCCAATCTCGCCCCACCGCTCGATCTTGACGTCTGCCGGCGGCCCTGGCCGGTGACGGATGTGGACGCCATTGTCTGCATCAACATGATCCACATCGCACCGTGGGCGGCGACGCTGGCGCTGCTTGAGGAAACCGGACGGCTGCTGCCTTCGGCCGGCGTGCTGTATCTGTATGGACCCTACCGGCGTGAAGGCCGGCACACCGCACCCGGCAACGAGGCCTTCGACGCCGACCTGCAACGGCGCAATGCCGGGTGGGGCGTGCGCAATCTCGAGGACGTGGTGGAACAGGCCCGCGCGCACGGGCTGGACCTGGAAGAGGTGGTGCCGATGCCGGCCAACAACCTCAGCGTGATCCTGCGGCGCCGCTGATTCCGATCCCGGGTTCAGCCCTGGTTGCGGCGCAGGCGATCGAGCATGCGGCGCTCGCGCTTGTCGGGCCGGTGGTCCGGCTGTGGCCGCATCATCGCGGCCAGGCGCCGCTGTTCCTTGTGCTCGGCGGTGCGGCGCGCACTGGCCTCGGTTTCCACGTAGCAGGCCTGCGCCACCGACGCCGGACCGCGCCGCGGCGGCAATGCCAGCACTTCCAGTTCGACGGCGCGGTCGTTCAACGTGACGCTGACGATCTGGCCCACCCGCAGGTCGTGCGCGGGTTTCACCCGCTCGCCCCCGATCTTCACGCGGCCACCGGCCACGGCTTCCGCGGCCAGCGAGCGGGTCTTGAACAGGCGCACATGCCACAGCCACTTGTCGATGCGGTGGCGGTCATCGCGGTCATCCTTCGACATGCCGCGAGTATGGATCAGGCCGGGGGATGGAACATCCCGTCGCTGATGCGGGCGGCTCATGTGGCCAGAGCCGCAGGGCATTGGAAAGCCGCCCGGTCCGCCCCGATTGACGGGTATCCACCCGGAGGAGCATGCCGATGAGCAACTCGCATATAGTCCATGCCGTAAAGGCCCCTGCTGGATCGCCGGCCATGAGAACAGAAAAGAAAGTCCTTGGCGTCTACCGGGCACCCCCGCCGCACTGGGTCGGGGACGGCTTCCCGGTGCGTTCGCTGTTCAGCTATGACGGCATGGGGCGTCACCTGAGTCCCTTCCTGCTGCTCGACCATGCGGCGCCGATGCACTTCGGCCCGGCGGCAAAGCCGCGCGGCGTGGGCGAGCACCCGCACCGCGGTTTCGAAACCGTGACCATCGTCTACCAGGGCGAAGTGGAGCATCGCGATTCCACCGGCGCCGGCGGGAAGATCGGTCCCGGCGATGTGCAGTGGATGACCGCCGGCGGCGGCATCCTGCACGAGGAATTCCATTCGCGAGAGTTCACCGCCCGGGGCGGCATGATCGAGATGGTGCAGCTGTGGGTGAACCTGCCGGCGCGCGACAAGATGACGCCGGCGCGGTACCAGACCCTGCTGTCCACGCAGATTCCACAGGTGCAACTGCCGGGTGGCACCGGTTCGCTGCGCGTGATCGCCGGTGAATACGCCGGCCAGGCCGGTCCGGCACGCACCTTCACGCCGATCAACCTGTGGGATGTCCGGCTCAACACCGGCGCGACCGCGCACTTCGATGCCATTGAAGGCCACACGCTGGCGCTGGTGGTGTTGCGCGGCACGGTGCAGGTGAATGGCGCGGTCGCCCGCGAGGGTGAACTGGTGCACCTGGAACGCAACGGCACCGGCGTCAGCATCGAGTCCAACAACGAGGCCACGGTGCTGTGGCTGGCCGGTGAACCCATCGACGAGCCGGTGGTGGGCTACGGGCCTTTCGTGATGAACAGCCGCGAAGAGATCGTGCAGGCCATCGAGGATTTCAACCGCGGCCGCTTCGGCGGCATCGCCGGCCAGGCCGGCTGATCAGAAATCGGCGGCCGGCTGCGTGGCCTTCACCCGCAGCCGCAGCATGCTGATGGTGGCGGCAAGCAGTGCCGCCACCGCGGCAATGCGCAGCAATGTCGGGCCCGAACCCAGCCCCATCCAGTGGAATCCGACGGCCACCGCCACGGCGCCGGCCGTCTGTCCCAGCAATCTGGCCGTGGCCAGCATGCCGCCGGCCGCGCCGGAGCGTTCGCGCGGCGCGGCGGTGACGATGGTGCGGTTGTTGGGCGTCTGGAAGAAGCCGAAGCCGGCGCCGCACAGCGCCATGCGCCAGAGGATGTCGGCGTTGTGCGGATCCGGTCCCATCAGCGACAGCAGGACCAGGCCCACCGCGAACACCGACAGGCCGATGCCGCCGAGCAGTCCCGCCGGGTACCGATCGGCAAGCCGCCCGCCCAGCGGCGCGGACACGCCGACGGCCAGCGGCCACGCCGTCATCAGCAGGCCGGTTTCAGCGACGCTGCGGTCGAGCACGGTCTGCAGCAGGAACGGCAGGGACACCAGCGCCACCATCTGCCCGGCGAACGAAGTCACCGATGTGGCGATCGACAGCGAGAAGATCGGCCGGCGCAGCAGGTCGAGCGGCAGCAGCGGGGCAGGGCGGGTCCACTCCCGCCGCACCAGCAGCGTCCCGGCGATGCAGCCGATGACCAGCAGCGTGATGCCGCGGGCCGCGCCTTCCTCGCGCGCCAGCGTTTCGAACCCGAAGATCAGCGTGCTCAGCGCCACCGCGCTCAGCAAGGCCGAGATGTAGTTCGGGCGCCCGCCGTGGCCGGTGGTGCGTGGCAGCGCGCGCATGCCGACCAGCAGCGACGCAAGGCCGAAGGGAATGTTGATCAGAAAGAGCCACTTCCAGCTGGCCACATTGAGGATCAATGCCGCCACGCTGGGCCCGGATGCCGCCGACACCGACAGCACCAGCGCGTTGTAGCCCATGGCCTTGCCGAGCAGGGCATGCGGGAAGGTGGCGCGCACCAGCGCCGCGTTCATGCTGAGGATGGCGGCAGCACCGACGCCCTGGAACATGCGCGAGGCCACCAGCATGCCCAGCGTGCGCGAACTGGCACAGGCCACCGAACCCAGGATGAACACCGCCACGCCGGGAAGGTAGACGCGGTGATAACCGATGCGGTCACCCAATGCGGCCAGTGGCAGCAGCAGGGCGGTGATCGCCAGCTGGTAGGCATTGATCACCCAGATGGAAGTGGCCGCGGAGGCCTGCATCTGCGTGGCGATCGTCGGCAACGCCACGTTGACGATGGTGCTGTCCAGCACGGACATCGCGATGGCCATCCAGATGGCGAACATCGCGGCGTAACGGCGCGGGGCCGGCACGCCATCCATCAGCAATGCTCCCGCATCGTGTCAAACCCCGTCTGTGGGTCGGCCAAGTCAGTAATGGGGCGGTTTGTCGTCCTCGAGGCTGTATGTGCTCGGGGCAGCAAGCGAAGCCTCGAAGCGGCCGGTCAGCGCCTGCAGCTGCAGTTGCAGGGCTTCCATCTGCAGGCGGTGGCGGAACAGCTCTTCGCTCAGTTGTGTATTGGCCTGCTCGAGGAAGGCCACCTTGATTTCAAGTTGTTCGATGCGATCGTTCATGTCGGCAACGGGACCGGCGGTCCCACCTCGCTGGTCGGGGATTGTCCTGACAATGGATAAATTTTCCCTTGTCTGGCAGATCGGGCCGGGAAAAAGCGCTAATGTAACGTTGCCGGTGACCGCGTTGCGACAAGATGCTGCCAGGCCCGGCAAGTGTGGGCGATCGAGGAGCACGCGCGCGATGGACGAACGCGTTCGCACCCAATCCATCCTGCTTGAAAGTGACTCGCGCCATGCCTTCCTGATGGCGCTGGATGCCGCCCTGCGGCCGCTTGATGACCCGGGCGAGATCCAGGCGATGGCCTGCAGCATCCTGGGTGAACACCTGGGTGTCACGCGCGTCACGGTCTTCGACCTGCGGGACGGCCACTATGTGGTCGAGCAGGAATTCAACCATGCTGTCCCGTCGATCGCGGGACGGCTCCCGGTGACGCTGTTCGGCAAGGCGGCAGAGCAGGCCATCCGCCGCGGCCGCATCGCGGTGAATACCGATGTCGTGCACAACTGGCAGCTCACGCCGGCCGAGAAGGCCGCCTACGCCAGTGTGCAGGTCGGTGCATACATCGTGGTGCCGGTGACCAAGAACGGGCGGTTTGTCGTCGGCCTGTCGGTGCAATCCAGGCGGCCGCGCGCCTGGTCGATGGAAGAGATCGCGCTGGCCGAGGAAACCGCCGAGCGCATCTGGTCGGCGGTGGTACGTGCCCGGGCCGAGGCGGCGCTGGTGCAATCCGAGGCCCGTTACCGCACGCTGTTCACGCACATCGACGAAGCCTTCTGCGTGGCGGAACTGCTTTACGACGAGCAGGGACGTCCCTGTGACCGCCGCCTGATCGAGGCCAATGCCCGCTACCACGAGCTGGTCGGCGCGCAGTTCACGGTCGGTTCCACCACGCGCACGCTGGTGCCGAACATCGACAACTACTGGTTCGAGCGCTGCCATGAGGCCATCACCACCGGCGAGTCGCTGCGCTTCGAGCACTACGTGGCGCACCTGGAACGCTGGTACAGCGTCTACCTGTCGGGCATCGGGCCGCCCGAGCGCCGCACCTACGCGGCCGTGTTCCATGAGACCACCCAGCGCCGCCAGCGCGAGGCCAACCTCGAATTCCTCGCCGAGATCGGCCGCGACCTGGTGGCGCTCAACGACACCCATGGCGTGGTGCAGCGCCTGGGGGCACGCATCGGCGCCCACTTGCTGGTGGATGGATGCGCGCTGGCCGCCATCAACGAGGCGTCCGGCCGGATCCTGATCGAGCAGGAATGGTGTCGCGAAGGGACCCCGGGCCTGCTGGGCCAGTACTGCATGGCGGAACTGATCGATCCGGTCCTCTGCACGTCGCTGCGGGCGGGCCGCGAGGTGGCGGTCGACGACCTGCTGGCCCAGCCCGAAACCCTGCCCGGGCGCATGGACGCGGCGGGTGTGCGGGCCTTCGCCTGCGTGCCCGTGGTGGTGGAGGGGCAGTGGCGCTTCGCGCTGGTCACCTGGCAGCGCCGGCCGCGCAAGTGGCGCCATGACGAGACCGACCTGCTGCGCGAGCTCACCGTCCGGGTGTGGGCGCGGCTCGAGCTGGCCCGCGCCGAGGAGGCATTGCGCCGGCACGAGGAGCAGCTGCAGCGAAGCACGGAGCTGCTGAACGTGATCATCGACCGTTCGCCCACCGGCTTCTACATCGTCGATGCCGACTTCCGCATCACGCACATGAACGCCGATTCGCAGGCCCGCGCCTTCCGCAATGTGAACCCGGCCATCGGGCGCCGATTCGACGAGGCGATCCGCGTGATCTGGCCCGAACCACTGGCCGCCGAGCTGGTGGCGCGCTTCCGCCACACGCTGGAAACCGGCGAGCCGTATGAATGCCAGGGCATGGTGGCGCAGCGCGCCGACCTGGCGCAGGTCGAGTGTTATGACTGGCAGCTGCAGCGGATCACCATGCCCGATGGCCGCCATGCCGTGGTCTGCTACTACTTCGACACCACCCGCCTGCGACAGGTGGAAAACGAACTGCGCGAGGCCGACCGGCGCAAGGACGAGTTCCTCGCCACGCTGGGCCATGAACTGCGCAATCCGCTGGCGCCGGTCCGCAATGGACTGCATTACTTCCGGCGCCTGCGTGGCAGCAGCCCGGAAGCCGATGCCATCTTCCAGATGATGGATCGGCAGTTCACGCACCTGGTGCGGCTGGTGGATGACCTGCTCGAGGTGTCCCGCATCACCCGCGGCAAGGTGGAGTTGCGGCTGGAGAAACTGCACATCGCCGAAGTGCTGCGCTGTGCGCTGGAGACCAGCCGGCCGCTGGTCGAGGAATGCGGCCAGTACATCGAGATCAATACCGGGCCGCCATCGCTGGTGGTGCAGGCCGATGCCGTGCGGCTCACGCAGGTGTTCGCCAACCTGCTGAACAATGCCGCCAAATACACGCCGCGCGGCGGCACGATCACGGTGCAGGCGCGCCGCGAGGGCAACCACGCGGTGGTGGTGGTGCGTGACAACGGCATCGGCATCCCGGCGGCGATGCTGGAGCGCATCTTCGACCTGTTCACGCAGGTCGGTGAGAGCGGGCATCGGGCCCAGGGGGGGCTTGGCATCGGCCTGACGCTGGTCAGGCGCATCATCGACATGCATGGTGGCAGCGTCGCGGCCCGCAGTGACGGGCCCGGCTGCGGCAGCGAATTCATCGTCACGCTGCCGCTGCTTGCACAGGACTGAGCTTCGGCTGCGCACCGCGCCGACCGGCGGGTCAACGGGCCCAGGCTGCGCAGCCCAGTGCGGCAGAAGAGGCGGTGACCAGCAGCGCGCCGTGCCGGTACAGCCGGGCACCCTGCGCCGGATCATCCAGCTGCACCGTCCAGACTGAACCGCTGCGGTTCATCCACAGGATTCCGCCACCCAGGCTGGCCAGGCCATCGAGCAGGTCGTTGGCGTCGGCACCCGGCCGCATCACCACCAGCATGGTGGCTGCATCACGCGGCGGCAGCGCTGCGATGCCGCCGGCCAGCAGGGTGAAGGCGGCCAGCAGGGTCGCGGTGGTCGATGCTCCGCGTGAGATCCGGCGATCGCTGGTCCGCCGCAGCCACAGCCCGATCAGGATCGGTGCCACGCCGAAGGTGAAGAACCAGAGCAGGTCCCACAGCAGCGGATTGGCGGAGTCCATGCGCACGCGGTGGATGCCCAGCAGCCAGTGCGAGATCACTGCGTCCAGCACATGCCAGAGCCCGAAACCGGCCAGGGCCTGGCCGAGGAGGGTGGATGTGCCCGGCGGCGGCGCCGCGCGCCGCGCGGTCCACAGCATCAGCACGCCCGCCAGTGCCAGACCGTACATCAACAGATGGAAAAGGCCATCGGCCATCACCTGGGTGCGCAGGTCCTGCATGCCTTCCGAGCGCAGGCCGCTGAGCAGGTGGTGCCACTGCAATACCTGGTGCAGCAGGATGCCGTCGAAGAAGCCGCCCATCGCGATGCCCAGCAGCAGCGCGCCGATGGTGGTGCGCCGGTCGGGTCGGGTTGCACGGACGGCAGTGACCATCATGGCGACTCCTTCACGCCGGCCGCGGCGCGGTGGGCGGATCTTCCGCAAGTGCCGGCTCCTCTGCCTCGCCGGCGCGCAGCAGGCGCAACCGCGGCAGGCTGTCCGGGTGCTCGCGCTGCAGGAAGGTCAGCAGGCCCTCGCGCACCTCGCAGCGCAGGTCCCAGGCGGCACCGGCATTGCTGGCGCTCACCAGCGCCCGCACCATCACCGTGTGTTCGCGCACATCGGTGACCTGCAGCACGTTGACGCGGCCATCCCACAGGCGCGAGGCCTTCAGGATGCGGGTGAGTTCGGCGCGCAGCGCCTGCAGCGGCATGGCGTAGTCCACGAACAATTCCACCGTGCACAGCAGTTCGGTGGTGGTGCGGGTCCAGTTCTGGAAGCTCTTGTCCAGGAAGTAGGTGACCGGCACGATCAGGCGCCGCTGGTCCCAGATGTTGACCACCACGTAGGTCAGCGTGATTTCCTCGATCCGGCCCCATTCGCCCTCGACGATCACCACGTCGTCGATGCGGATGGGCTGGGTGAGGGCGATCTGGAACCCGGCCAGCA
>CAYNEX010000011.1:0-36869 GCA_964396335.1 uncultured Steroidobacteraceae bacterium
GCCCGCCTCGAAGAACTGACCGACGGCACCGTGCGCGCCTTCGACCTGAATCCCGATGACTTCCCGCCGCTTACCGGCCTGCTGCTGCGGCAGGGCGAAGCGGTGCATGCGTACCTCAACCGCTGCCCGCATGCCGGCCGGCCGCTGGGCCTGGGCTCGGGGCGCTTCCTGACGCCCGACGGCGAGCTGCTGCAATGCCTTGCGCATGGCGCGCTGTTCGAGAAGGACACCGGCCTGTGCATCGCCGGTCCCTGCCTGGATGAATCGCTGCGGCGTCTGCCGGTGGCGGTGGTGGAAGGGGAGGTCCGGCTCACCGAGGACCTGGACCTGCGCGCGCTGGCCCGCGCGCCCTGGTAAACCTGCGCGCCGCGGCGCGTATGATGGGTGTCAGGCCGCGTTGCCGATCATGATGATCCGGCCGTGAACCGCGAGGGACGATCGATGCGGACTGCAATGCTGAAGCCACGCAACTGCGCGCTGATGGCGGCAGCTGTGCTGGGGATCGCGGCCGGTTGCCGGCCGAAGCCGCCGGAGACCCCGCCGGCGCCGGTGCCGCCCGCGCCGGAGATCGGCGCAATCCAGGGGATGCCGGAAGCGCAGCGCATTCCGGTTTCATTGGCCGCGACGGGGCCTGCGGCCACTGACGCGGGAACTGCGGCGTCCGATGCCCCGCCGCCGGCGCTCGAATCCATGCACCTGGCCGCTGCGGGCTCGAAGATCGGCGTGCCCGTCGACCTGCGCTACCAATTCACCGGTTCAGCCGAACCGGGTCGCCCCGCCACGCTGCACCTGGCCGCCGTGCCGCGTGTTCCGGGCAGCAACCTCACCGTCAGCATCAAGGAAACGCCGGGCATCGAAGCCGCGGCGCCGCCGATCACCGCGCAGAAGGCCAGCGCACAGCAGGCCTATCGCCAGCAGCTGTCGGTGACCCGCCATGCGGGCGCACCGTCGGAGCTGCGTGTGCTGGTGATGATGGAGCTGCCCGAAGGCTCGGCCTTCGGTTATTACAGCGTGCCCCTTGGCAACGCCCGCGCTGCCGCGCAGTAGTTATTCGAACAGGTCGAGATCGGGCAGCGCATCGGCGCGCAGGCCCTGCGCCTCCTCGAAGGTGCGCTGCGGCAGGGCGCCGTCAAAATCCTCCTCGTCCTCGCGATCGATCACCGAACGTGCGTCATCGGGCGCGTCGGCCATGGCCAGTGAGCCGGCGCGACAGCGCGTGGCCCAGTCGTCGAGGTCGATTTCCTCGAGGTTGCCGTCGGAGTGCTGCACTTCGACGACGCCTTCCAGCTCGTCAACGGCGATGACTTCAAAAACCTGGCCGTGGCTGCGATACCAGTCGCCCACGATCGGATCGATGCACTGCATGTTCCGCATGCTCTCACCCCAGCTTTGCTGCCGCCTCGTGTTTTGCACTGTTATCCTGCGCCCCGAATCCCACAGCGACAAGCGGCGTTTTTTGCGCAAAGCGTCATGATTGACCAGCTGCTGAAGTTCTTCGTCACGTTCCTGGTCGTGGTTGAGCCGATCGGTGTGATTCCGGTGTTTCTTGCCATGACAGAAGGTGTCAGCGAGAAGGAGCGGCGTCGCATGGGGCGCAAGGGCGTGGCGATCGCGGGCGCGATTTTCCTGCTGTTCGCATTCGGTGGCGGCCAGTTCCTGCGGCTGCTCGACATCAGCCTCGACGCCTTCCGCATCTTCGGCGGCCTGCTGCTGTTGTTGATCGCGCTGGAGATGGTGTTCGCGCGCCAGTCCGGTTCGCGCAGCTCGAATCCCGAGGTGGAGGAGGGCATGACCAAGACCGACATCTCGGTGTTCCCGCTGGCCTTCCCGTTCATCGCCGGTCCGGGCTCGCTGACGGCGATCCTGCTGGCCTTCGGCCCGGCGCATGAGGATCCGGTGCTGTTCGGCGGCCTGCTGGTCTGCGTGGCGCTGGCGCTGGTGGTGGTGCTGGTCACCCTTTACCTCGTCACGCCGATCAACCGCCTGATGGGCGTGACCGGGGCCAACGTGATGAACCGCATCTTCGGCGTGCTGCTGGGCGCGCTGGCCATCCAGTACGTGCTCGACGGACTGCGTGGCAGCCTGGTGAACGTGGCGCCGGCCGTCTCCGGCTGAGCAGTTCCTGCGCTTAACGAAAAAATAACCTCAGACGGGGGCCGTTGAGCGGCGATTGCTGGCCGTCTGGACCCTGCAATCCCGAGACCACCTCCCTCGAGCCTGGAACCGGACCCGGCCTCGCACCAATCCGGTTCAACTTAAGTCGTTGTTTTTACAACGATGAGACTGTTGCCTCGGCAATTGCTACACAGTCGACAGATTTTTTCTTCACGAACAGGGAACATTTGTAACGTTGTCGCTGTCTATGCAATAGTAGCCGGGCCAATAGCCGGGTAGGCAATGGCAGGCCAGACAACCAAAAGGTTCAACAGGAGGACCACATGTCGGACGTGATTCTTTCGGTAACGGTTTTCCACACCCTCGCTGCCATCGGCGTCTTTGGACTCATGGTGTTCGGTGCGATCAAGGTCGTGCAGGAACGCCTCAGCTCGAAGGGCTGATCCGCTCGTAGCACAGGTCGTGCACCGCATGGCCCAGCCGCTCGCCACGCGCCTCGAAGCGCGTGCGGATGCGGTCCGGGCTGCGGGGCACGAACCGGCCATCAGCCGCGCGGTTCCTCAGCGCCGCTGACGCATTCAGCACCTCCAGCATCCATTCCGCGTACGCCTCCCAGTCCGTCGCCAGCTGCAGGGTTCCCCCGATCCGGAGCCGCGATGCGGCCAGTTCCGCGAACCGGTCATTCACGATGCGGCGCTTGTGATGGCGCTTCTTGTGCCAGGGATCCGGGAACAACACCATGATCGAGTCCAGCGTGCCGGGCGCGATGCGCCGCTGCAGCACCTCGATGGCGTCGTGGCGGAACACGCGCAGGTTGGTCAGGCCGGCTTCCCCCGCCTTCAGCAGCAGGTGGCCCACCCCGGGTGGATGCACCTCCACGCCGATGAAATCCCGTTCCGGCCTGGCCGCGGCCAGCGCCACCAGGTTGTCGCCGTTGCCGAAACCGATCTCCAGCGTCACCGGTGCCCGGCGTCCGAAGACTTCGGCGAGGTCGAGTGCTTCGCCTTCCGGCGACAGGCCGTAGCGCGGCCACAGTTCGTCCAGCGCGCGTGTCTGTGCCGCGGTCATGCGGCCGGCACGCAGCACGTAGCTCTTGATGGGACGGCGGACCGGTTCGCCCTGGTCGCTCATGCGCCCTCCAGTTCGGCCCAGCGGGTGAAGGCCGCGTCGATTTCCGCATCCAGATCCGCCAGTTCCTGCAGCTTCGCCGCCACTTCCTCATGCGGGCGCGAATAGAAGGACGGATCCCCGGTTTCGGCAGTCAGCGCGGCCTTGCGCGCTTCCAGTTCCTCGAGCCGGCCGGGCAGGGCCTCCAGCTCGCGCTGCTCCTTGTAGGACAGCTTGCGCTTCGCCGGCGCCGCCGGCTTCTCGCGCGGCTCCGGAGCGGGAGCTTCCTTCGCGGCAGCCCGCGGACGCTTCGCGGCTTCGCGCGCGGCATCGCGCTCGTTGCGCCAGCGTTCCCAGTCGCTGTAACCGCCGACGAAATCCTGCACGCGGCCATCACCTTCCAGCACCAGCAGGCTGGTGACCACATTGTCGAGGAAGGCGCGGTCATGGCTGACCAGCAGCAGCGTGCCGGAGAACTCGGCCACCAGCTCCTGCAGCAGCTCCAGCGTGTCGATGTCGAGGTCGTTGGTGGGCTCGTCGAGCACCAGCAGGTTGGCCGGCTGCGCGAACAGCCGCGCCAGCAGCAGGCGATTGCGCTCACCGCCCGACAGCGCGCGCGCCGGCGTCAGCAGCTGCTCGGGGCGGAACAGGAAATCCCGCAGGTAGCTGGAGATGTGGCGGTTCTCGCCATTCACCTGCACGAAGTCGCTGCGCGCATTGATGTTGTGCGACACCGGCGCATCCAGGTCGAGCTGCGCGCGCTGCTGGTCGTAATAGGCCACTTCCTGGCGCGCGCCACGGCGCACGCGGCCGCTGGTGGGTTCGATCTCGCCCAGCAGCAGCTTCAGCAGCGTGCTCTTGCCGGCGCCATTCGGGCCGACGATGCCGATGCGCTCGCCGCGCAGGATGCGCGTGGTCAGGCCGGAGAAGATGACGCGGCCGTCAAAGGCCACGCCGGCGTCTTCCGCCTCGAACACCAGCTGGCTGGAAGGCGTGGCCTCCTGCACGGCCATGCTGGCCTGGCCGGTGCGCTCGCGCCGTTCGCGCCGCTCGCTGCGCATCGCCATCAGGGCGCGCACGCGGCCCTCGTTGCGCGTGCGGCGCGCTTCCACGCCCTTGCGGATCCACACCTCTTCCTGCGCCAGCTTCTTGTCGAACAGCGCATTGGCGCGCGCCTCATCGGCCAGCTGTGCCGCCTTGCGGGTCGCATAGTCGCTGTAGTTGCCGGGCCAGCTCGACAGCCGGCCGCGGTCCAGGTCGACGATGCGCGTGGCCACGCGGTCCACGAAGCGGCGGTCGTGGCTGACGAACAGCAGCGCGCCGCGGAAGGCGCGCAGCAGGTCCTCCAGCCATTCGATGGCGGGGATATCCAGGTGGTTGGTCGGTTCGTCCAGCAGCAGCAGCTCCGGCTCCGCCACCAGCGCACGGGCCAGCAGCGCGCGCCGCCGCCAGCCACCGGACAGGTTCTCGTACAGCACCGAACCATCGAGGCCCAGCTGCGACAGCACCGTGGCGACGCGGGTGGGGATCTCCCAGCTCTCGATGCCGGAAATGCCGGCCAGCCCGCCCGAAACCACCTCTTCGACGGTGGCCGCCTCGACCGTGACGATGTCCTGCTCCAGCACCGCGCGGCGCGTGCCAGGTCGCAGCCACACCGTGCCCGAATCCGGCAGCAGCACCTGCGAGGCCAGCTTCAGCAGCGAGCTCTTGCCCTCGCCGTTGCGGCCCACGATGCACACCCGCTCGCCCGGTTCGACCTGCAGCGTGGCCTGCTCGAGCAGCGGGCGCGAGCCGAAGGCCAGGGAGACATCATCGAGGCGCAGGATGGGCGCCATGGGTCCTCGTGGGCGGGAAATCAGGGGCGCGAGAGATTACATCAATCCCTTACCCGCGGCGCCCATGGCAGCCTAAACTTGCCGGATGCTCTCGAATATCGGCCCGGCGGCGCTCATCATCCTGGCCCTGAACATCGGAATCGGCATCGCCAGCCTGTCGGGCAATTCGCGGCTCATCGAACGGCTCGTCTTCCGGCCCTACGAGTTCGCCCGCGGCCGCCGCCGCGAGACGCTGATCACCAGCGGCTTCGCGCACGCCGACCTGCCGCACCTGTTGTTCAACATGATCACGTTCTTCTTCTTCGGCGTGCCGATGGAGCGGGTGCTGGGCACCACGATGTTCGTGATCCTCTACGCGCTGGGCCTGGCGCTGAGCCCGCTGATCTCGCTGGCCAGGCATCGCAACAATCCTTCCTACGCCACGCTCGGCGCCTCCGGCGCCGTGTCGGCTGTGCTGTTCGCCTTCGTGGTCTATTTCCCGACGGTGGAGATGATCATCTTCCCGATCCCCATTCCGATCCCGGCGTGGCTGTTCGCGGTGCTCTACCTCACTTACAGCGTCTGGGCCTCGCGCAGCAATACCGGCCGCATCAACCATGATGCGCACCTGGCCGGCGCGCTGACCGGCGTGCTGTTCGTGGCCTTCACCGATCCCAGGGCGCTGGGCAGCCTGTGGCGCTTCCTCGGGTGATGATGGGCGCGACCCTGCATCGCATGCGTCGTGGCATCGCCCTGCTGGCCTGCCTCGGCGTGTTCGGCTGGGCGCTGCTCTCGGCCACGCATTTCCATGAGTTGACCGATGCCGGCACCGGCCAGCATGGCGCGTCCGAGTGCGTGCTGTGCCTGGGGTCGGCCACCGGCGCGGCGCCGCCCGCCGCGCCGGTGCTGGCGCTGCTTCCGCCGGCGCAGGTCGCGCCGACCATGCAGGGCGATGTCCCGTCGCCCGCTTCCGCCACTCCTTCCTCGTACCGCAGCCGGGCTCCCCCGGCCGCCTGATCCACCCACCGGATCCATCCGCAGCTGCGCGCCCTTGAAGGGTGCGTGTGCCTGCGCCATTTCAGACGTGGCCGCCGTGGCGGCCGCGTGGACGAGGAAACTTCAAATGAACATGCGTGTGTCGCCCGTGGCCCTGGCCGTGCGGGCGCTTGTGGGAATGTCCCTTTCTGTTGCGGCCGTCGCCGGCAACGACGAGCCGATCGAACTCGAAACCATCTATGTGTATGCCACCGCCATCGAGGAGGACGCGCAGAAGATCGCCTCCCCGTTCAGCGTGCTGGAAGGCGAGGCGCTGGCCGAACGCACCAGCGCCACGCTGGGCGAGACGCTGGGTGGCCTGCCCGGTGTGCATGCGGACACTTTCGGCGGCGGCGCCGCGCGGCCGGTGATCCGCGGCCAGACCGCGCCGCGCGTCAGCGTGCTGTCCGACAGCGCCGGCCTGCTGGATGCCTCCGACATCTCGCCCGACCACGCGGTCACCGCCGAGCCGATGCTGGTGGAGCGCATCGAGGTGCTGCGCGGACCGGCGACGCTGCTTTATGGCAGCGGCGCGATCGGTGGCGTGGTGAACCTGATCGACCGCAAGGTGCCGACCGCGATGCCCGACGGCGGCCTGGCCGGCAGCGTCGGCCTGCGCGGCGGCACCGCCGCCAGCGAGCGGGCACTGGCCGGCGGCCTCACGGCCCGTGCCGCGCCGGGGCTCGCGCTGCGCCTGGAAGGCACGCTGCGCGCCGCCGAGGACTATCGCGCCCGGGGCCTCGAGGTCTCGCGCGTGCCCGGCACCTGGGCGGAATCCGGCAGTGCCACCGCCGGTGCTTCCTGGATCCGCGACAACGGTTACCTCGGCATCGCCTATACCCATCGCAATGACGACTACGGCGTGCCCGGCCACAGCCACGAATACGAGTCCTGCCATCCGCATGGCACCACGCTGCATTGTGGTGAGGAGGATGAGGAGGACCACGACCATGACCACGATCACGGCCATGCGGATGAAGACCCGCCGCGCGTCGCATTGCACAGCAACCGCTTCGACCTGCGCGGCGAGTTCCGCCATCCGCTGGCGCTGGTGGAGCGCATCCGCCTGCGCGCCAGCCACACCGACTATCGCCACGACGAACTGGAGGAGGACGAAGTCAGCACCTCGTTCCGCAATTCCGGCTTCGAGGGCCGCATCGAGATCCAGCATGTGCCGCTGGGCGGACTGCGCGGGGTGCTCGGCCTGCAGCATTCGGATACCCGCTCGCGCGCGCTGGGCACCGAGGCGTTCCTGCCGACGGTGAAATCCCGCGCCACCGGCCTGTTCCTGGTCGAGCACCTGGAGTTGAACTCCGCGTTGCACCTGGAGCTGGGCGCGCGGCACGAATGGCTGCGGCATCGCCCGGTGGACGATCCGCGCCAGCGCGCCACGTACAAACGCTCGGCCAGCTCGTTCAGCGCCGCGGTGGTGTGGGAGCCGACGCCCGAGCAGTTCCTGACCTTCTCGGCGGCGCGTTACGAGCGCCTGCCACATCCGCAGGAGCTGTATGCGCGGGGCATCCACCTGGCGAGCAATACCTGGGAATGCGGCCTGATGCCCAGCGCCCAGACCTGCGGTGGTGCCTCCACCGATGTGCCGCTGCGGCGCGAGGCCTCCCACAACATCGAGCTGGGCTGGCGCCGCCGCATCGGTGCCCTGGGCTTCGCGCTGAACGCCTTCGACAATCGCATCGACCATTACACCCACGCCCGCACGCTGGACCAGCACGAGGACTTCCGCCTGATCCGTTACGCGCAGCGCGACGCGAAGTTCCGCGGCGGTGAAGCAGAGCTGTCATGGACCTTCTCGCCGGCGCTGTCGGCGACGCTGTTCGGTGACCTGGTGCGCGCGCGCTTCGAAGGCGGCGAGCCGCTGCCGCGCATTCCCGCCGCGCGCTACGGCGCGCGTGTGCAGGCCGAACGCGGCGAGTTCGGCGCGGAGCTGGAGTTCGTGCGCGTAGGCCGCCAGCAGCGCATCGCCGCGTTCGAAACCACAACGGCCGGCCACAATCTGCTGAACTTCACGCTGCGCCAGCGCCTCGCCGGCAGCGGCCTCAGCTGGTACCTGCGCGGCAGCAACCTGCTCGACGAGGCGGTGTGGAACCACAGCTCATTCCTGGCCGGCGTGGTGCCGCTGCCGCGGCGCAGCCTGGATTTCGGGCTCCGGCTGGACCGATAACCAAGGAACGGCCCGGATGCGCGCGCCACGCCATCGCGCGCATCCGGTTTTTGTACGCTCGCCCTGTCCCGCTTCGGAGGAGGGGTTGTGATGCTGATGCGAGTGGCTGCCGTCGTGTTCGTGGCGATGTCCCTGGTTGCCTGCCAGAAGCGGGTGGAGCAGGCTTCGACGCCCGCCAGGCCCCCGAACATCATCTACATCCTTGCCGATGACCTCGGCTATGGCGACCTCGGCGCCTTCGGTGGCGAGATCCCCACGCCGAACCTCGATCGCCTCGTGCGAAGCGGCATGATGCTCACGCGTTTCTACACCACCATGACCTGCTCGCCGACGCGCGCCATGCTGATGGCCGGCATCGACCACCACCTGGCCGGCCTCGGGGTGATGGGCGTGCCCACGCGCGAGGACCAGAAGGGCAAGCCCGGCTATGAAGGCCACCTGAACCACCGCGCCGCGCCGCTGCCGGCGCTGCTCAGCGAGGCCGGCTACAACACCTACATGGCCGGCAAGTGGCACCTGGGATCCACGCCCGAGACCGGTCCCGCGGCGCGCGGCTTCCGCCGCGTGTTCGCATCGCTGGATGGCGCCGCGCACCTGGGTCCATGGGACTGGCGCGGCCCGCAGGACGCGAAGTTCTTCGACGGCGATGAAATCGTCACCGTGGGCGAGGACTGGTACTCCACCCGCGACTACACGAAGAAGATGATCGGCTACATCGAGCAGGATCGCGCCGAGGGCAAGCCGTTCTTCGCCTACATGGCCTACACCGCGCCGCACTGGCCGCTGCAGGCGCCGAAGGAATCGATCGCGAAGTTCAAGGGTCGCTATGACGCGGGCTACGAAGCGCTGTACGCCGAACGTTTCGCCCGCCAGAAGGAACTGGGGCTGGTGCCGCGCGACGCTGCGCCCATCGACAATGCCCGCTTCAAGCCGCGCTGGGCCGACCTGCCGGAAGAGGAGAAGCGCCTCGCCTCGCGCCGCATGGAGATCTACGCGGCGATGGTCAGCGACCTCGATACCTACGTGGGGGAACTGATCGACTACCTCGAACAGATCGGCGAGCTCGACAACACCTTCATCCTGTTCTCCTCCGACAACGGCGCCGAACCGGATCGTCGCGACCTGCAGCCGAACATCGCGCAGCACGTCGGCCCGGGCAAGGCCTATGACCACAGCCTGGAGAACCTCGGCAGTGCCACCAGCTATGTGATGTATGGCGAGAACTGGGCCAGCGCCAGCGCCACGCCGTGGAACCGCCACAAGTTCACCGCCTTCGAAGGCGGCGTGCGTGTGCCGGCATTCGCCGTGCTGCCGGGGCGCATCAAGGCCGGCACCCGCAGTGATGCGATGCTGACCATCCTCGATGTGCTGCCCACCTTCCTGGAACTGGCCGGCACGCAACATCCGGGCACAAGCTGGCAGGGCCACGAGGTGATGCTGCCGCAGGGCCGTTCGATGCTGCCGGTGCTGCGTGGTGAAGCGACCGAGGTGCATCCGGCGGATGAGGAGTACGGCTGGGAGCTGTTCGGCCACCATGCCGTGCGCAAGGGGGACTGGAAACTGGTGTGGGACCAGGCCCTGCCTGAAGCCGAGCGCCACTGGTCGCTGTTCAACCTGGCCGAGGATCCCTTCGAGCAGCACAACCTCACCGCCAGTGAACCGGCGCGGCTGGCGGAGATGCAGCGCGTGTGGGACCGGTACGTCAGCGAGGCCGGCGTCATCTACTGACGCTTTCCGGCATCACTGCGGGTCGCGCGCCGGATTCTGTTGAATCGCGGTGAACGGCTTGCACATCTTGCTGATGATCCGGCAACACGTGGACGCTGCAATGCGAGCATCTGCGCATGTCGCCGCCCGCTTCGAACCTGCTCCTTCCCCTGCGGGAAGGACCGGCCTCCAGCACCTCGCTGGTGCGCGCCTTGCAGCTTCCCCCTCCCACGCTGAACCGCGCGCTGCAGAACCTGCAGCGCAGTGGTGAAGTGATGAAAGTCGGCGCGCCGCGCGGCGCGCGCTACGCATTGCCACGCATGGTGGCCGGCGCCGGCTCCACCTGGCCGGTGTACCAGGTCGACCCGGCCGGGCGTGTGCACCAGTTCGGCCGGCTCGATGCGCTGATGCCGCGCCATTTCCACTTCGAAACCCCGCATGCGGCGTTGCGTGGCCTGACAGAAGGGCTGCCGTGGTTCCTGCATGCGCTGAAGCCCTCCGGTTTCCTCGCCCGCGCCAGCAAGCTGCCGCCGCGCGCGCCGACCGAAGCCGCCGGCGCCTGTGCCGATGATGCCGACCTCGCGTGGTTCACCCGCGAAGGCTGGGATGCCCCCGGCGACCTGATTGTCGGCGCCGAGGCACTGGAAGCCTGGCGTGCCGCGCGCGCCCATCGCGCCGTCATCGATGGACGTGATCGCCCACGGCATTACATGCGTCGCGCCGAAGCCGTGCTGGAAGGTGGTGGTCATGCCTCGGCACAGATGCCCGGCGACTCCCCCAAGTTCACCGCGCTCACCGACCATGGCGGTCACCGGGTGCATGTGGTGGTGAAGTTCTCGCCGCCGCTCGACACGCCCGAAGGCCAGCGCGCCGGCGAGCGGCTGTTCGCCGAACACCTGGCGCATGTGTACCTGAACGCGCGCGGCGTCTGCGCCGTGCATTCGCGGGTGTTCCGTTTCGGCGGCCGCATCTTCCTCGAGGTGGACCGTTTCGATCGCGTCGGCGCCGAAGGCCGCCGCGCCGTCGCATCGCTGGCATCACTGGGACTGCGTGGCATCGACGGCCAGTGGGGATGGTCGCAGGCCGCCGCGCACCTGGCCTCGGCCGGTGTGCTGCCGAAGAACGATGCGCGCCAGATCCGCTTGATGGAGGCATTCTCGGCGCTGATCGGCAACCGCCAGCGGCAGGCCGATGACCTGGGGTTCTTCCATCGTCCCGACGGCCGCCTCGCGCTGGCGCCGGCATATGACATCACCCCGGCGGTCTTCCATGGCGAGGGGGTGGTCGCGGGTTTCGAACCGCCGTCACAGCCCCCCATCCTGGCGGATGTGTGGCTGCAGGCCCGGCGCCTGGCCGAAGGTTTCTGGGAACGCCTCGCCGCCGAGACGCAGTTCAGCACGCCCTTCCGCGAATCCTGCGCGCAAGCGCTGAAGGCGCTGCGCAGCGCGCGGCCGGAGCAGGCGCTGGCAGGCTGATTGATCGCCGGTCGCGGCGGTCGCGCCGGTTGCGACGCCGGGGCCGATGCCCTGTAGCATCGCCCGCAGCTCCACGGCCGCGATCCGCTCCTTGACGCCAACCGACACGGCACCCCGCACCATCCCTTTCGGCGAAGCGCTGCGCTTCTGGCTGAAGCTGGGATTCATCAGCTTCGGCGGGCCGGCCGGGCAGATCGCCATCATGCACGAGGAGCTGGTGGAGCGGCGCCGCTGGATTTCCGAAAGGCGTTTCCTGCACGCGCTGAACTACTGCATGCTGCTGCCCGGTCCCGAGGCGCAGCAGCTCGCCACCTACATCGGCTGGCTGGCGCACCGGACCTGGGGCGGCATCATCGCAGGCGCCTTGTTCGTGCTGCCGTCGCTGCTGATCCTGGTGCTGCTGTCCTGGATGTATGTCAGCTGGGGCAACACGCCGCTGGTCGAAGGCCTCTTCCACGGCATCAAGCCGGCGGTGACGGCGGTGGTGCTGCATGCCGCCTGGCGCATCGGGTCACGCGCACTGAAGCACGCGGTGCTGTGGTTGATCGCTGCGGCGGCATTCCTGGCGATGTTCCTGCTCAACGCGCCCTTCCCGCTGATCGTCACCGGCGCGGCGCTGGCGGGCTTCATCGGTGGGCGGCTCTGGCCGGCGCAGTTCCGCGCCGGCGGCGCGCCTGTGCAGGGCAACGCGGGCGCCGCGCCATCGGTGATCGATGACACCACGCCGGTGCCGTCGCATGCGCGTTTCCGGCCCGGCAGGTTCGCCGCATTGATCGGCATCGGCCTGCTGCTGTGGATGTTGCCGATGGCGGCGCTGGTGGGCCTGCAGGGCTGGGATGGCACCCCGGCGCAGCTGGCCTGGTTCTTCACCAAGGCGGCCTTCCTCACCTTCGGCGGTGCCTATGCCGTGCTGCCCTATGTGTACCAGGGTTCGGTCGACTATTACGGCTGGGTATCGCCGACGCAGATGATCGATGGCCTGGCGCTCGGTGAATCCACTCCAGGCCCGCTGATCATGATCGTGGCCTTCGTCGGTTTCCTTGCCGCGCATGCGCAGGCCATCTTCGGCCCGGAGCATCTGCTGCTCGCCGGCATCGCCGGTGCGGTGATCGTCACCTGGTACACCTTCCTGCCGTCCTTCCTGTTCGTGCTCGGCGGAGGGCCCCTGGTGGAAGCCACGCGGGATGACATCAAGTTCGTCGCACCGCTCACCGCCATCACGGCCGCCGTGGTGGGCGTGATCCTGAACCTCGCGCTGTTCTTCGGTTACCACGTGCTGTGGCCGCAGGGCCTTGAGGGCGCCTTCGATCCCTGGTCGGCCGTGCTGGTGCTGGCCGCGATGGTGGCCCTGTTCACCCTGCGCCGCGGCGTCACCGAGGTCATCCTGGTCGCCGGCGTGGTGGGGCTGCTGCTGCGCCTGGCCGGCGCGACCTGAGCGCCAAGCGCGGCCTGGGCGTTTGAGAACGCCGCGCCGATGGGGCATGCTGGTTCCATGGGCCTGGCCAAGCTGGGAAAAGGACTTCGTTTCGCATTGCGCCGGCCTGCGGGGCGCATGTTCTGCGCGTTGCTGGTCCTCATCCTGGTGTTCACCGGCATTCCGCGCATCGAGGCCCATGCCCATGCGCAGGGTGAAGCCTCGCATGCACCGATGGTCCACCAGGGTTTTTCCATCGACCATGCCCACCATGACGGCCACGACCATGAATCCGGCCAGACACAGCATCCGAAGGGCGATGGCAGCCCGGCCTCCGAACGGATGCAGCATGTGCACCTGCTGCCGCATGCCGTGGCGCTGCCGCCCAGCGTGACGCCGCTGCCTGAAGAGCGCAGCGCGCCGCCGCCAGTGGCCACGCGCGGGATCCTCCGCCTGTTATCCCGACCCGACGAGCTGTTCCGGCCTCCGATCGCCTGACCGTCCGCCTGCAGGGCGTTCTTGTCAGTCCCGATCCATCGGAGGTCTTCCGTGTCACCACGATTTGTATCCGTTCTGGCCGCGGCCGGAATGAACTGCCTGGCCTGCATCGCGCAGGCCGCCGGGCCCCTGCGGCTGGAAGAAGCCATCGCGCGCGCGCTGTCCGCCAATCCGGCACTGGCCGCGCAGTCGGCGCAGATGCGTGCCGTGGAAGCGCGCGCCGGGCGCGAGGCGCTGGCGCCACCGCTGGTGCTGACCACGCAGGTCGAGAATGCGCTGGGCACCGGCGCGGTCGCCGGTCTCAAGGGTGCCGAAGCCACCGTGCAGGTGGCGCGCGACATCGAACTGGGCGGCAAGCGCGCGGCGCGCCAGGCGCTCGGTCGCACCAGCATCGCCCGCCAGCGCCATGAGGGCGTGGCGACCGAACTGGCCATCCGCGCGCTGACCACCGAGCGTTTCATCGAGCTGGCCGTCGACCAGCGCCGTTTCATGGAAGCGCGTGAACAGGTGGTGCGGTCCGTCGACCTGGTCACCGAGGTGGCGCGCTGGGTCGAAGCCGGACGCAATTCCGACGCCGACCTGAATGCCGCGAAGATCGCGGTCGCCGAGGCCGAGCTGGCACTGGAACATGCGCTGCATGAGCGTGATGCCGCGCGCGTGGCCCTCGCCGCCACATGGGGCGCGCAACAGGCGGACTTCGATGAAGTGACGCTGGACCTCGATGCCATGCCGGGCGTCCCGGAGTTCGAGGAACTGGCGGCAAGGCTGGATGCAACGCCCGCCTTCCGCGCGGCCGCGATCGAAGCGGAAGCCGCCGCGGCGCGCCGGCGTGTCGCCATCGCCAACAGCAAGCCGGACCTGACCGTGGGTGTCGGCGTGCGGCGCCTGGAGGCACTCAACGAACAGGCGCTGGTGATGTCGATGTCGCTGCCATTGGGCAGTCGTCGCCGTGCGGCGCCGGCCATCACCGAGACCGAGGCGCAGCAGGCGGCCGGGCAGGCCGGCACCGAGGCGGTGCGCATCGAGGCGCGCCAGGCGCTCTACGCCATGTACCAGGAGATGATCCACGCCCGCAATGAAGTCGAGGTGGTGCGCGATCGCCTGCTGCCGCCGGCCGAGGAGATCGAGGCGTTCACGCGCCGCGGCTTCGAGGCCGGGCGCTTCACCTTCCTGGCGCTGGCGCAGTCGCAGAACGCCGTGTTCGAGTTCCGCCAGCGCATGACCGAGGCGCTGGCGCGTTATCACCTGCGGCGCGCGGAAATCCTGAAGTTGACCGCGGCCAGCGGGGAGTCCCTGCCATGAATCGCCTGCTGGCAATGCTGTTGCTGTCACTGCTGGCCGCCTGCGGGCGTGAGGCCGCGCACGACGATCACGACCCCGATCATGGCCATGAAGAGGAACATGAAGCCGGGGAGCTGCCGGACCACACCACCATTCCCGCCGACATCGCCCGTGAAGCCGGCATCGAAGTGGAGGAGGCTGGTCCCGCGCGCATCCGCGACACGCTGCCGCTGATGGGCAGCGTCGTCATCGACGCCGGCCGCCAGGCGCAGGTGAAGGCGCGTTTCCCCGGTATCGTGCGCGAGGTGCGGGTGCAGGAAGGCCAGCGCGTGCGGCGTGGCGACACGCTGCTGCTGGTGGAGGGCAATGACAGCCTGCGCACCTATGCGGTGACCGCGCCCATCGACGGCGTGGTGCTGGCGCGCCATACCAGTGTCGGTGATGTGACCGCCGATGCGCCGCTGCTGGAACTGGTCGACCTCTCGCAGTTGTGGGTCGACCTGCGTGCCATCGGCCGCGAGGCCGGCCGCCTGCGCCCCGGCCAGTCGGTGCGCATTGCTTCGGCCACCAGCGACGAGTCCGCCCGCGGCACCATCGATCGGCTGCTGCCGGTGGCCACCGCCGGGCAGGGCGTGATTGCGCGCATGCGCCTGCCGAATCCGGACGGCCACTGGCGCCCGGGCATGACGGTGTCCGCCGAGGTGACGCTGTCCGAGCGCGAGGTGCCGCTGGCGGTGAAGGAATCCGCGCTGCAGTCCTTCCGCGGCGCCACCGTGGTGTTCGCGCAGCAGGGGGATACCTACGTGGCGCGCATCCTCGAGCTCGGTGCCCGCGACGGCCAATACGCCGAGGTGCTCAGCGGTCTTGAACCCGGCACGCGCCATGTCACCGCGCAGAGCTACCTGATCCGCGCGGACATCGAGAAGTCCGGCGCCGGCCACCAGCACTGAGGCGGCCATGCTCGAACGCATCCTCCGCGCCTCGATCGCGCACCGCTGGCTGGTGCTGCTGCTGGTGCTGGCCCTGTCGGCGCTGGGCCTGTGGAACTATGGCCGGCTGCCCATCGACGCGGTGCCCGACATCACCAATGTGCAGGTGCAGATCAACGCCGAGGCGCCGGGGTATTCGCCGCTCGAGGCCGAACAGCGCATCACCTTCCCGATCGAAACCGCGCTGGCCGGCATGGCGAAGCTGTCGTACACGCGCTCGATCTCGCGCTATGGCCTGTCGCAGGTCACGGCGGTGTTCGAGGACGGTACCGACATCTACTTCGCCCGCCAGCAGGTGGCCGAACGCCTGCAGCAGGTGGTGGCGCAGCTGCCGGCCGGCGTGGAACCGGCGCTGGGTCCGGTCTCCACCGGCCTCGGCGAAATCTTCATGTACACCGTCGAGGCCGAGCCGGGCCATGAGGAGCGCTGGACGCCCACCGCGCTGCGCACGCTGCAGGACTGGGTGATCCGCCCGCAACTGCGCAACCTGCCCGGCGTGACCGAGGTGAACACCTCCGGCGGTTACGTGCGGCAGATCCATGTGCTGCCCGATCCGGCGAAACTGGTCGCACATGGCCTGGGCTTCCGCGATGTGGTCGAGGCGCTGGAGCGCAACAACGCCAGTGTCGGCGCCGGTTTCATCGAACGTTCGGGGCAGCAATACCTGGTGCGCGTGCCCGGCCAGGTTGCCGACCTTGATGGCCTGCGCGGCGTGGTGGTCGCGATGCGCGACGGCCTGCCGCTGCGCCTCGACCAGGTGGCCGAGATCACCGAAGGCAGCGAGCTGCGCACCGGCGCCGCCACCCGCAACGGCGAGGAGGTGGTGCTGGGCACGGTGTTCATGCTGATCGGCGAGAACAGCCGCGCCGTGGCGCAGCGCGCCGCCGCGCGACTGCGCGAGATCGACGCCGCGCTGCCCGAGGGCGTGCGCGCGCAGGCGGTCTATGACCGCACGGATCTGGTCGAACGCACCATCCGCACCGTGCGCACCAACCTGCTGGAAGGCGCGCTGCTGGTGATCGTGGTGCTGTTTGCGCTGCTGGGCAACCTGCGCGCCGCGCTGGTGACCGCCGCGGTGATCCCGCTGACCATGCTGCTGACCATCAGCGGCATGGTGCAGAACCGTGTTTCGGCCAACCTGATGAGCCTCGGCGCGCTGGATTTCGGCCTGCTGGTCGATGGCGCGGTGATCATTGTCGAGAACTGCCTGCGCCGCTTCGGCGAGCGGCAGAAGGTCCTGGGCCGCGTGCTGACCGCGCCGGAGCGCCAGCACCTGGCAGCGATTGCCGCCACCGAAGTCATCCGCCCCGGCCTGTTCGGCATGTTCATCATCGCCGCGGTGTACCTGCCGGTGTTCGCGCTGTCGGGCATCGAGGGCAGGATGTTCCACCCGATGGCCATCACCGTGGTGATGGCGCTGACCTTCGCGATGGCGCTGAGCCTCACCTTCGTGCCGGCGGCGGTGGCGCTGCTGGTCACCGGTTCCGTCGAACATCGCGAGACGCGCGTGATGCGCGGTGCCGCGCGGGCCTATGCGCCGCTGCTGCGCGCCGCGCTGCGCAACCGCGGGCTGGTGGTGCTGGCCGCACTGGTGCTGGTGGTCCTGTCGGCCTTCGGCGCCTCGCGCCTCGGCACCGAGTTCATTCCCGACCTCGATGAGGGCGACATGGCGCTGCACGCCATGCGCATCCCCGGCACCAGCCTGACACAGTCGGTCGGCATGCAGCGCCAGCTCGAACGCCGCATCGCCGCGTTGCCGGAGGTGTCGCAGGTGGTGTCGAAGATCGGCACCGGCGAGGTGGCCACCGATCCGATGCCGCCCTCGGTGGCCGACATCTACGTGCTGCTGAATGCTCGCCCGCAGTGGCCCGATCCGCGCAAGCCGCGCGCCACGCTGCTGGCCGACCTGCAGCAGGCGGTGCGCGATGTGCCCGGCAACAACTACGAGTTCACCCAGCCGGTGAAGATGCGCATGAACGAGCTGATCGCCGGGGTGCGCGCCGAAGTGGCCATCAACGTGCATGGCGATGACCTCGACGAGCTGGTGCGCCTGGGCGATGCGATCGAACACATCGCCGCCGGCATCCGCGGCGCCGCCGACGTGCGCATGGAGCAGGTCACCGGCCTGCCCATCCTCTCGATCACGCCGGATATGGCCGCGCTGTCACGCCATGGCCTGTCGGTGCGTGATGTGCAGGACACGGTCACCGCCGCGCTGGGTGGCGCGCCCGCCGGCCAGCTGTTCGAAGGCGACCGCCGCTTCGATATCGTCGTGCGGCTGCCGGAGAACCTGCGCGAGGATCCGCGCCGGCTGGCCTCGCTGCCGGTGCAGGGCCCCGCGACACCAGGCAATTCGATCGACAACTGGGTGCCACTGGGCGAGCTCGCCAACATCGAGATCACCGAGGGTCCGAACCAGATCGGCCGCGAGAACGGCAAGCGGCGCGTCACCGTTTCCAGCAACGTGCGCGGCCGCGACCTCGGTTCCTTCGTCTCCGAGCTGCGCGAACAAGTGAATGAGCAACTGCAGCTGCCCGAAGGCTACTGGGTGGAATACGGCGGCACCTTCCAGCAGCTGATCTCCGCCGGCCAGCGCCTGTCGGTGGTGGTGCCGCTGGTGCTGCTGCTGATCTTCGGCATGCTGTTCATGGCCTTCGGCTCGGCCAGGGATGCCGCGCTGGTGTTCAGCGGCGTGCCGCTGGCGCTGACGGGTGGCGTGGCCGCGCTGTGGCTGCGCGGCATCCCGCTCTCGATCTCGGCCGCCGTCGGTTTCATCGCGCTTTCGGGCGTCGCCGTGCTGAACGGGCTCGTCATGGTTTCGTTCATACGCCGTTTACGGCAGGACGGCCTGCCGCTCGAGGACGCGATTCGCGAAGGCGCCGTCACGCGGCTGCGGCCCGTGCTCATGACGGCGCTCGTGGCGTCGCTCGGCTTCGTGCCGATGGCGTTCAACACGGGCGTCGGCGCCGAGGTGCAACGGCCGCTCGCGACGGTCGTCGTCGGCGGGATCCTGTCGTCGACGCTGCTGACCCTGCTGGTGCTGCCGGCGCTGTATCGACTCGCTTATCGGGGCGAGGTGGGAGCACCGGCCACCTGAGGTGCGTATTCGTCCGCGGCCTTGCGCCCCCGCAGGCCGCGGGTGAAGCTTCCGGGCAAACGTCTGCCACGGAGGAGGCTCCCATGCGCCCGACCATTTCGCTCGTCGCCCTGTCCTGCGCGCTGCTGTCGCTGCCGGCGCTGGCCCGCAATCCCACCGCGCAGGAACGTGCCGACATCGAACAGCTGGCCTACAAATACGTGTTTGCGCTCGACTGGCGCGACCCCGAGGCCTATGCGGCCGCCTTCGCCCCCGATGGCGTGCTGAACTATGGCGGCGGGCAGGCCGTCGGCCGCGAGCAGATCGCCGGCGTCATCAAGACCATGCGCGATCGCGAGATGGCCCGGCTGAAGGAGGGCGAGACCGGGCAGGGCAATGGCCACGGCAAGCACTTCATCTCCTCGATGGTGATCGAGGTGTCCGAGGACGGCACCAGGGCCATTTCGCAGGCCACGTGGATCCAGGTCAATGGCGTCGAGCCACGCATCGCCGCGCACGGCCACTATGTCGACAAGCTGGTGAAGATCAATGGCGAATGGCTGTATTCCTCGCGCCGCACGATCAACGAGCAGTCGAAGGGACGCGAGACCTTCCCGTTCATCAATCCGGTGACCAATCCGGAGCGTTACGACGCCGGGCTGGACGACCCCGGGCCGTCCGCGCGCTGAAAATGCCCGTAGGGGGATGCGGCTTCCGAACAAAAGGAAGCCGCATGCTTCGCGTTTCCGCTCTGCGCCAATCTTTGCTCCGATTCGCGCAATTGCCGGCGGCGTTGTCCACTAGTGTTAGGCCCTGCGTCACAGCCCGGCCGGGGGTGGGCTGAAGCGCTGACTCCACGAAAAATCAGAATGGACGCCTCATGAACCGCACTGTCTTCTCGTTCCGTCGCACGCACCTCGCACTGCTGGCCTCTGCCGCACTGATGCTGCAGGCCTGCTCCTCCGGATCCGCCCCGCAGCAGGCCGCCGAGCAGGCGCCGCTGGCGCCGATCAAGGTTTCCGGCAGCTACTGGATCGAGCTCTCGCCGGTGCTGGTCGCCGCCAACAGCTTCTATCCGACGCAGATCACCGTCGACGAGGGAGGCATCCCGCGCATCACCACCGGTGAGGCGGATCTCGCCACCAACGCCGAGACGCAGCTGCTGCGCGAGTCCATCCGCAATCCTGACCTGCGCATCATCATGACCGTCACCGAGAGCTTCTATCGCCTCGTCGGCCGCAAGTCCGCCGGCATCCGCACGCTGGCGGACCTGAAGGGCAAGCGCATCATGACCCCCCGCATGACCTCGGCCCATTACTACCTGGTGGCCATGCTGCGCAGCGCCGGCCTCACCGAGGACGACGTCACCATCGTGCCGCTGCCGCGCGCCGAAAACGTGCTCGCCAGCATCGACCTGATGTCCGACGCCCTGCAGAAGGGCGAGGTCGACGTGATCTCGATCTGGGAGCCGGAGCCGGAAGACGCCATCCACAAGCTCGGCGATGACGCCATCGTGCTGCAGGATCGCAGCGTCTACCGCGAGGTGTTCAACCTGCACGCTCGCGCCCCGGACCTGGCGGATCCGGAGAAGCGCCGCTCGATCGTGGCCTTCGTGAAGGCGGTGGCCGACGCCACCGAGGCGCTGAAGAAGGATCCCGAGAAGTACTGGCCGCATGTGTCGAGCGTGACCCGATACACGCATGAGCAGATCGGCTGGGGCTGGCCGGAGATGGAGTTCCCGGTGCACATCATTCCGGACATGCTGGATGTACTGGATGTCGAAGAGGATTGGGTCGCGAAGAACATGAATCGCGAGCGGCGGAGCCGTGATGAGCTGGCGAAGCTCATCGACGACTCGGTGCTGAAGGAAGCGCTGGCGCTCTGACCTCCGCTCACATGGGTGCGGTCATCCTGCCGACCAGGCGCCGCACCCATGGGGCCACCACCGCGACGGTGGGGAACGCCACCGGCCATGTCGTCATGCAGCTGCGTGCCCATTGGGCCGCGAAGCCTGCGTGCAGCCCGCGCGACATCAGCAGAACGAACGCTGAGACGATGCAGACCATGATGGCTGACAGCAACGCGCTGAACAGCAGTGGGGCATGACGAGCTGGAATTCGCATGGGAAGCTCCTTGTGGCGTGGGGGAAGTTCAGCGCATCTCATTCAGCAGTGAGGCGCTGAGAAACAAGCCGAACCCGAAGGCGGAATGGGTGATCAAGCTCTGCAATCGGGACCGCCAGGGATGCGGTGATCGTCTGGCGGCAATCCCCGCGCCCATGGCCGGCTGCATCAGCAGAAAGGGTGCCGCCAACGTTCCGATGCCGGTGAGCAGGGCGATAGTCATGGTCGGCTGCTGCAGCCACCCGCCATGCGTTACCACCACGGGAGCAGCCGCAAAGGCGACGCCAGTCGCATAGTGGGTGAACCACTCCAGCGCGCGTTCATGAGTGATCGGGCTCGCGCGGCCAATGGTGGCATGACGCACCTTTCCGCGCGCCATGTGTCCGACCCAGCGTCCCAGCATCGCGTAGTCCGGTCTCGGTGCCCCAAGCAGCGGGCGTCGGGCCAATCCCCATGCATCCATGAAGCCGGTGGCGCCAGCACCAACCAGCAGAGTCTGAATTGCCTCGTTCATCTCGACCTCCTTGCGCGCCTCGCTGCTGGAGAGCAGAGTGCCACCTCAAGTCAGCTTGAGGTCAAGGGCCATGGATATCGTTGAGGTTTCGCGGCGCAGTGGCCTGCCTGCGTCAACGCTCCGTCACTACGAGGAGGTCGGCCTGATCCGATCAGTGGGGCGCAGCGGCCTGCGGCGTGTCTTCCATCCGCGCGTGATGGAGCAGCTCTCGCTGATCGCGCTCGGACGGGAGGCTGGCTTCTCGCTGCAGGAGATTTCACGCATGTTCTCGGCCGACGGTCGCGCGCGGATCGATCGGACGATGCTGGTTGAAAAGGCGAATGAACTCGAGGCGACCATCAGGCGGCTCGTGGTCCTTCGGCGCGGGTTGCGCCATGCGGCGAAATGCCCGGCCCCGAGTCATCTGGAGTGTCCGACGTTCAGGAAGCTGCTTGGTGAGGCCGCAACGCGAACCAGAAAATCTGCCAGAACGCCGCGGTTGAAACCGCAGTCTCCAAAGCGCTGAGAGATGGAGGATTGGAGCGGGTGATGGGAATCGAACCCACGTTAGTAGCTTGGGAAGCTACAGTTCTACCATTGAACTACACCCGCACCCGGATGGCCGGATAGCCATCGGAGCCCGCCGGACCGGCGGCCCCGACGCAAAGAATATTAACCCGCCAGCGAGCTGTACAGGGTGTAGCCGCTGATGCCGCTGATCAGCGTGCCCACCAGCACCATCAGGTAGCGGGCCTTCACATGCCGCGTCACATAGGCGGCGAACGGCGCGGCGAACATGCCGCCGATCACCAGCCCCGCGACGGTCAGCCAGATGCTGGCTTCCAGGATCGAGAAAAACGCCGCCGACACGGCCACGGTCAGGAAGAACTCCGCGAAGTTGACCGAGCCGATGGTGGTGCGCGGGTCATGGCCGGCGCCGACCAGCGAGGTGGTCACGATCGGTCCCCAGCCGCCGCCGCCGGTGGTGTCCATGAAGCTGCCGAACAGCGCCAGCGGCGCCACGCGCGAGGGGCGCACGTCGGTCTTCACCAGCACGATCTTGCGGAAGGCCTTCACCAGCACATACAGGCCCATCAGCAGCAGGTAACCGCTGATCCATGGCTTCAGCAGCGCGCCGTCGATGTTGCCCAGCACATAGGTGCCGATCAGGCCGCCGGTGACGCCGGGGATCACCAGGCTGAAGAACAGTTTCTTGTTCACGTTGCCCATCTTCAGGTGCGACACACCCGAGATGCCGGTGGTGAACACTTCGGCCAGGTGCGTGGCGCCGCTGGCGGTGAGGGGGGTGGCGCCGCTGGCGAGCAGGAAGCTGCTGGCGGTCACGCCATAGGCCATGCCGAGCGCGCCATCGACCACCTGCGCCAGCAGGCCCACGCCGAAGGCATTCCAGAAGGCGCGGTCGTGCAGCGTGTCGTTGACGATCTGCATCGCGCTGCGCTGGTGCTCGACACCGAACAGCAGGAACAGCAGGTAACCGGCGAGCACCAGCAGCGTGGCCAGCACCGCGTAGGTGATCACGCTCAAGATCGGGGACTGGCGGGCCTGCGAGACCTCCTCCTCCATGGGAGGCAGGCCGAGCTCGGCATGCTCGCGCTCGATCTCCTCCGGGGTGATTTCCAGGCGCAGGTCTTCCATAAGCGGTCGCGCAGCATCCGCGATCCGGCAATGCGCTCACAACCCATTTCTTATTGCCGCTGGCGTATAAGCCGCTGCAGAATCGATACCTCAAGGGCCATCAGAGCCATTCGGTCAGGGGGAACAGCACATGCGCGACCGCATTCCGCCAGTCCAGACGCCGCTTGCCGAGGTCTCGGGCAAGACGGCCTTCATCACCGGCGGCTCCAGCGGCATCGGCCTCGGCATTGCCCGCACACTGTCTGCCGCAGGCATGAAGGTGGTATTCACCTACAAGAATGCCGCGCACCGCGATGCGGCGCTGGCGTCCTTCCCGGCCGACAACCCGGGCGTGCACGCGATCCAGCTCGACACCACCGACCGCGACGGCATGCCGCGCGCCGCCGATGAGGCCGAGAGCCTGTTCGGCCCGGTGCACCTGCTGGTCAACAACGCCGGCATCGGCCTGCCCGAGACGCTCACCTCGGTGAGCTGGCAGGACTGGGACTGGGCCATGGACGTGAACATCAATGGCGTGTTCAACGGCGTGCGCACCTTCGTGCCGCGCATGCTGGCGCACGGGCAGGGCGCGCACATTGTCTCCACCTCCTCGTCGGCCGGCATCGTCGCCGGCACGCTGGGTGTCTATGCCACCGCCAAGTTCGCGGTGGTGGGCATGATGGAATCGCTGCGCACCGAGATGGAGGGCCGCAACATCGGCGTGTCGGTGTTCTGTCCCGGCCTGGTCAGGTCCAGCATTTTCGATGTGGAACGCAACCGCCCGGCCTCGCATGGCGGGCGCCGCGAGGTGAAGCCGCCGCCGCTGAAGCCCGGCGCGCCGCCGATCGACATCATGGCGGTGGCAATGGATCCGATGGAAACCGGCCGGTTGGTGCTCGAAGGCATCCGCCGCAACGACCTGTACATCCTCACGCACCCGGAATTCGAGCCGGCGGTGCGTGAGCGGGTCACGCTGCTGCTCAACTCGTTCTCGAATGAGCCGGTGCCGGAGGGGCGGCGCATCGCCACGCAGGCGATCACGCCCGACATCTACCTGTCGGACCTGGCCAAGAAGGGCCTGCTCGACAAGCTGGGCTGAAGGCTCAGGTCAGCGCGATCAGCGCCATCACCTGCCAGGCGATGATGATGCCCAGCGCGATGATGATTCCGATCAGCCACTTCTGCCGCTTGTGCAGCGTGACCACCGCGCGGGAGAGTTCCGCCTGCTGCGTGGCCATGCGTTCCACCAGCTCGGCCTGACGGCGTTCGTTCTCTTCGAGCGCGGCGATGCGCGCGCCGAGGTCGGTGGGGTCGGCCGCCCGCACCAGCGAGGTGTCTTCCGGCTTGCCACGCGCGCGCTTCAGCAGTTCCCGCGACAGATCGATGATCTGCGGGGTGAACATGATCAATTGCTTCCAGGGGACCGGCATCACATACCGAGCCTAACCCCGGATCGTCCCGCTGTCAGCTTTCGCTGAGCTGCCGCTTGAGCTCCTGCAGCACCTTCAGCCGCGCCCGCTGCCGGCGCGCGTTCCAGATCATGCCGGCCGCATACAGCGGCGCGCCGATCCAGCCCGCCGCGATCATCGCCGGGGTGCCGAGCACGCTGGACCAGTCGACGCCGACGAGGCGGTCCTTCCAGGCCAGCGAGCCCACCAGGCCCACCACATAAAGCGCGATGCCCACCGGTGCGGCCAGGATCATCGAGCGGCAGCGGCGGATCGACAGGTCGAGCGCGGCGGAAATGCTGTCGTCACGCGGCCGCCAGGTGCCGCGCGACAGCCACAGCGCCACCGACCACACCAGCGTGGCGAACAGTGTCGAGAAACCGAAGCTCAGCCACGCGGCCGGGTCGGTGCTGCGCACGGCGAAGATGAGCGAGGCGGAGAGGATCAGCACGGTCATCACCCCCACCAGGGCCAGCGCGCGCCAGTGGGCGCGGGTGTCGGCGCTGACCCGGTCGCGCAGCGCGGCGACGTCGGGCAGCGGCGGGGCGGCGGACTGCCACTGGCGCTTCAGTGCGCCGAAATCCGGTCGGGCGTTCATGGGCTTTCTCCCATCAGTTTACGCAGGGTCGCGCGCGCACGGTTCAGGCGAACCCCTACGTTGTTCTCTGTGATGCCGAGGACCTGGGCGATTTCCGCGTAGTCCATGTCCTCCAGGGCCAGCACCACGACCTGGCGCTGGATCAGCGGCAGCTGCCGCACGGCGTTCATCAGCCGGGCGGAGTCCTGCTCCCCGGTGAGGCGGGTCTCGATCGGGATGGACCCGTCCGGTGGATCCAGCTCCAGCTCATGCAGCGAGGCCATCGGCCGCCGCCGCGTGATGTGGTCGATGCAATGGTTATGGGCGATGCGGAACAGGAAGGTGCGCTCGGAGCTCTCGCCGCGGAAGCGCGGCAGGGCCTGCCACAACGCCAGGGCAATGTCCTGCAGCAGGTCTTCGCGCTCGGCACTGCTGCGGACATAGCTGCCCGCCAGACGGCCGAGGGCCGGCAGGTTGGCATTGAGCAGGGCCAGGAAGCGTCGTTCGCGAGCCGGGTCTTCCATTGGCAAAGAATAGTCCCCGTCCGGCGCAAGTCCTTACAATGCCGGATCGGCTGTAAGAATGATTGCCGGCGCCGGACTATCCGGCCTGAGCACACAAGCCGCGAGGGGTCACTCATGAACAATTTCGCCGTGCTGCAGGCATTGGCGTTCGAGCCGCGCAAGGCATTCGCCGAGCTGGACGCGCGGCCGCGTTTCTGGTGGCCGCTGCTGGTGGTGGCGATCGCCAGTGCCGTGGTCAATTACTGGTACACCGCCGCCGTCGACCTGGAATGGCTGGCGGACATCCAGCTGCGCGCCAATCCGCTGACGCAGAACATGACTTCCGACGAACTCGCCCGCATGGCGCAGCGGAGCGCGGCCAACCAGGGGGCGAGCGCCATCCTGAACGGCGTCGTGACCCTGCTGATCCTGCCGCTGATCATGCTGGTCTCGGCGCTGTATTACTCCATCGCCGGCAAGGTCACGGGGGCGGAGCGCAGCTATCGCCACTGGCTGGCGCTGTCGGCCTGGGCTTCCATCCCGACGTTGCTGGTGCTGCTGGCCTCGGCGATCGTGCTGCTCACCGCCTCGACCAACCAGATCAGCCAGAGCGACCTGCAGCCGCTGTCCTTCAATTCGCTGTTCCTGCACCGCGAGCCGGGTGACCCGGGTTTCACGCTGCTGACATCGCTGAACCTCATCCAGCTGGTTTCCATCTATCTCGCCACCGTCGGCGTGCGCGTGTGGACCGGTCGCAGCTGGCTGTTCAGCGCCATCTTCGTCGCCCTGCCATATGTGCTCCTCTACGGCATCTGGGCCTTTTTCTCGCTGAGGTAATCCATGAGTCGCGGCGTCAAGATCCTGATCTCGCTGGTGGTGCTGGCGGCCATCGTGCTGCTGGTGGTCTCGCAGCGGCGCGGTGGTGACATCAAGCGCGTGGAGATGACCACGGTGCAGGAGCGCGTGATCACGCCCACCATCCTGGCCTCCGGCGCGCTCACCTACCAGACCGAGATCAGCATCCGCACCGAGGTGATGGGCCGCGTGCAGCAGCTGAACGTCGAAGAAGGTGACATGGTCAAGCGCGGCGACGTGCTGCTGCGCCTCGACCCGGCCACGCTGCAGACCCAGGTCGATGCGCTCGAGGCCGGCCTGCGCCAGTCGCGGCTGGCCATCGAACGCGCGCGTGTCGCGGCCGAGACCATCGAGACCAAGTGGAGCCGCTACCAGCAGCTGCGCGAGTCCGGCGTCATCGATGCCAACACCTATGACGAGGTGCGCTCGCAGCGCGACCAGGCCCGCGTCGAGCTGAACAGCTCGATGGAGATGGCCTCGCAGACCGAGGCACAGCTGAACCAGGCCCGCGAGCAGCTGGCCAAGACCGTGCTGCGCGCGCCGATCGACGGCCGTGTGACGCAGCTGGTGATCAAGCTGGGCGAGACCGCGGTGCCCAGTGCCACCAGCATCGCCGGCTCCGACCTGCTCACCATCGCCGACACCTCGAACATGTATGCCGAGGTGAACGTCAACGAGACCGACGTGGCGCGCGTGGTGCCGGGCCAGATGGCGAAGATCGTGCCGGCCGCGTTCCCGGATGAATCCTGGGAAGGCGTGGTCGAGACCGTGGCCGTGTCGCCGCGCACCGTGCAGGGGCAGGGCAAGACCTACCCGGTGAAGATCCGCCTGAATGCCGCCGCGGACCTCAAGTTCCACACCGGCATGAGCTGCCGCGCCGAGATTGCCACCCGCGCCAGCGATGCCCGGCCGGTCGTGGCGGTGCCGGTGCAGGCGGTGAAATACGAAGACGCCGACACCCGCGACCAGCCTGCCAGGGCGAGCGTGTTTGTCATCGCCGACGGCCGCGTGAAGCAGCAGCCGGTGCAGGTGGGCATTGCGGATGACTCGTGGATCGCGGTCACCGAGGGCCTCGGCGCCGGTGCGCGCATCGCCACCGGGCCTGCGCGCGTGCTGCGTTTCCTGCGCGATGGCGATCGCGTCGAGGAAGAGGCGGGCCCGGGCAGCAACGGATCCGCCGCAACCCCGTGATCGAGCTGCGCGGCATATCGAAGGTCTACCGGCTGGGTGGCATCGACTACCCGGCGCTGACCGACATCGACCTGACCATCGAGCGCAACGAGTTCCTCGCGCTGATCGGTGCGTCCGGCTCGGGCAAGTCCACGATGATGAACATCCTGGGCTGCCTCGATACGCCCACTTCCGGCCGCTACCGCCTCGACAACGAGGAGGTGGCCGGCCTCGATGAGGAACAGCTGGCCTCGGTGCGCAACCGCAAGATCGGCTTCGTGTTCCAGAACTTCTACCTGATGCCGCGCATGACCGCGCTCGACAATGTCGCGCAGCCGCTGATCTATCGCGGCATCGCGCCGGCGATCCGCCGCGAGCATGCGCGCGCTGCATTGGCGCGGGTGGGCCTGGCGGATCGCACCGGTCATCGGCCCAATGAGATGTCCGGTGGCCAGCGCCAGCGCGTCGCCGTGGCGCGGGCGCTGGTCGGCCAGCCCGAGCTGCTGCTGGCCGATGAGCCCACCGGCAACCTCGACAGCCGCACCGCGCGCGAGATCATCGAACTGTTCAAGCAGCTGCACGCCGAGGGCCAGACGGTGGTGATCGTCACCCACGATCCGGGCGTGGCGGCCAATTGCCCGCGGCAGGTACGCCTGCATGACGGGCGCATCGTCGAGGATGTGCGGCAATGAATGCGAACACGCTGGTCGAAGACGCCGGTGCCTCGCGCCGCCTGATCTACGCCATCCAGGAATGCCTGCGATCGGCGCTGTCGGCGATCCGCGCGCATCGCCTGCGCAGCTTCCTGACCATGCTGGGCGTGATCATCGGCGTCGCCTCGGTGATCTGCGTGATCGCGCTGGTGCAGGGCATGTCCAGCTCGATCTCGCAGCAGTTCCAGGGCTTGGGCGCGACCACGCTCACCGTGCGCGCCTTCACGCCGCAGGAAGACCGCCTGCGCGGCCAGATCAACCGCCTGCGCGATACCGATGTCGAAGAGCTGCGTTACCGCATCGACGGCATCTCGAACCTGACGCCGATGGTGCCGGCGCCGGTGGCCACGGCCAGCTACCAGGGCAATTCCGCCGGCGGCCAGTTCATCGGCACCACCGCCTCGCTGATGGACGTGCAGCAGCTGTTCCCGAAGAGCGGCCGTTTCATCACGCAGAGCGATGACGCCAGCCGCCGCCGTGTGGTGGTGCTGGGCGAGCAGGTTCGCAAGGACCTGGAGCTGCCCGAGCGCCCCGAGGGCGAGTTCGTGCAGATCGGCACCGAGTGGTTCAAGGTGGTCGGCGTGATGGAGTCCCGCGGCGAGCTGCTGGGCATGAACCAGGATGCCTTCCTGATCATGCCCTTCCAGACCGCGCTGGCCTTCGGCACGGCGGTGGCCCGGCCGGACATCTCCATTACCTTCACGGTCGACGACCCGGACATGGTCGAGAACGTGAAGCAGCAGGTGATCTCGGTCATCCGCCGCGCCCATGGCCTCGAAGCGGATGATCCGGATGATTTCCGGGTCGACTCGGCCGACACCTTCATCAACACCTTCAACACCATCACCGGCACCATCACGGCGGTGGTGGCCGGCATCGTCGGCATCTCGCTGCTGGTGGGCGGCATCGGCATCATGAACATCATGCTGGTGTCGGTGACCGAGCGGACCCGCGAGATCGGCATCGCCAAGGCGCTGGGTGCGCCGCGGCGCTTCATCATGCTGCAGTTCCTGATCGAGGCAATGGTTCTGGCCGTGATCGGCGGCCTGATCGGCATGATCCTGGGCTTCGGGCTGGCCTACGCCATCTCCGGGGCCATCCCGAACATGCCGCCGGCAGCCGTGCCGTGGTGGGCGGTGACCGGCGCCTGCCTGTTCTCGATGCTGATCGGCATGGTTTTCGGCATCCTGCCCGCCAGCAAGGCCGCAAATCTGGCCCCGATCGACGCACTTCGCTACGAATAGTCAAGAAATCCGGCAAGCTTCCCGCAGGCGCCGGCCCTGTGCTGTAATTCCGCGCTACCCGGGGTGTGGTGATCCATGAAGTTCCCTTTCCAATGGCGGCGCCTTGCCGCGATCCTCCCTCTTGCTCTGGCGCTGCTCGCAGGCCCCGCGGTCTCCATGGCAGCCCAGACGCAGGCGGCCAATGCCGTTACGGTGGTCTCGCTGACTGCGGCCGCGGGCGATGAGGACATCGAGAACCCGCCCCGCAATGTCCGCAGCGACCTGCTGCTGGCCAATGACGGCAACCTCTATTTCGCCTCCTACTCCGGCGGCCTCGGTGCCGGCGCGATCGGCAAGCTGACGCCCGACGGCCAGCTCTCCACGCTCTATTCGCTCGCGAGCAACGGCTCCGAGGGTGTGACGCTGTACGGATCGCTGATCCAGGGCAGCGATGGCGCGCTGTACGGCACTTCCTATTTCGGCGGCGCCGAGGGCGGCGGCACGCTGTTCCGCGTCACCCTCGACGGCGAGTTCACCGTGCTGAAGGCCTTCGGCGGCGGTCGCGTCAACGGCGTCTACAGCCCCCTGTTCGCCTACACCGGCGTGACCGAAGGGCCGGATGGCATGCTCTACGGCACCACCTTCCGCGGTGGCCGCGACGATGCCGGCGTGATTTATCGCATCGGCCTCGATGGCTCGAATTTCTCCGTGCTGTACCACTTCAGCGACGGCGACGGCGAGAACCCGGAAGGCGCGCTGGCGGTCGGCCCGGACGGCATGCTCTACGGCACCACGATGATGGGCGGTTCGAGCAACCGCGGTGTCATCTACCGCATCAGCACCGAGGGCGCCTACGAGGTGCTTTATTCCTTCCCGTCGCTGACGCGCTTCAACTCGCAGGGCCTGGCCACCAACGCCACCGGCGCCAACCCGCGCGCCGGCCTGACGCTCGGTCCGGATGGCGCCTTCTACGGCACCACCTACCAGGGCGGTGAGTTCGGCCACGGCACCTTCTACCGCGTGACGCTGGCCGGCGAAGTCACCGTGATGCACGCCTTCCGCGGCCCGTCCTTCGATGGCTCCAGCCCGGTGTCCTCGGTCAGCATCGATGCCGACGGCAACTTCTATGGCACCACCCAGGCCGGCGGCAACCTGCATCGCGGCGCGGTGTGGCGCCTGTCGGCCGACGGCACGCAGTACGACCTGCTGCATTCCTTCAGCGGCCTGACCGGCGACGGCCAGCAGCCCTGGGCGGGCGTGACGCATGCGCACGGCCGCATCTATGCCGTGTCGTACTCCGACACGGTGGGTGATGCCGGCACCATCATCAGGCTCGACACCGGCACCAACGGCGTGCTGCCGGTGACGCTGACCATCTCGCAGACCGAGATCGAGCGCGGCGATAGCGTCACCCTCGACTGGAGTGCCCCGGCCGATGCGACCTGCACCAAGCTCGGTGGCATCACCGGCTGGAGCGGCGAGGCCACCGCCACCGGCACCCTGACCATTTCACCCCCGGCCGGTGGGTACACCTTCGGCCTCAGCTGCACCGACGCTGACGATGGCGATGAAAGCACGCCGCGCACGGTGCGTATCGCCTATGTGGGCCTGTTTGTGCGCGCCCCCCTGCTGCAGCCGGTGGACGGCGGTGGCGGTGCCGGCGCGCTCTCGCTGTGGTGGCTGCTGGCCCTCGCGGCGCTGTTGACCCTGAGAATCACGAAGGAGAAGCGTTCCCCATGTCCGTAACCAACGCCACCAGCGAGCAGATCCGCGCGCTGCTTGCCAATGCCTCGATCGAGATGACCTGCAAGGACACGGAGTTCCTTGCCGAGGCCGCCACGCTGGTGCCGAAGAACACGGACATCTTCATCGCCCTGTTCCCGAACCAGACCTGGGATGACCTGAAGGTGGCCGCCAGGGCCGTGCGCGAAGCCGGCCTGAACCCCGTGCCGCACGTGCCGGCCCGCCGCGTGAAGGACCGCAACGAGGTGGTCGAGATCGCGCGCAAGCTGACCGAGGAGGCCGGTGCAACCCGCATGCTGCTGATCGCCGGCGACATGCCCAAGCCGGAAGGCGCGTTCGATTCCACCATCGGCGTGCTGGAGACCGGCGAGCTGACCCGCGCAGGCATCAAGACCATCTACATGGCCGGCCACCCCGAGGGCCACGCCCACATGACGGTCGAGCAGCAGCGCCAGTTCGAGCGCCGCAAGGTCGAGCTGTCGAAGGAGTTCGGCTTCGAGCTGAAGTTCACCACCCAGGTGTGCTTCGAGGCCGAGCCCATCATCGAGTGGGAAAAGATCATGCGCGGCAACGGCATCACCAACACCATCCGCCCCGGACTCGGCGGCCCGGCCAGCATCAAGACGCTGCTGCGCTATGCCAAGATCTGCGGCGCCGGCGCCTCGATCCGCGCCCTGACCAGCGGCAAGGCCAGCCTGATTGCCGGCCTGCTGAAGGACAGCGGTCCGGAAGAAGTGGTGACCAAGCTGGCTGCGGCCAACGCCTCGGGCTCGAACTTCGAGAGCGTGCACCTGTTCGCCTTCGGTGGTTTCCTGAAGACCACCAAGTGGGTCTCGGCGGTCCAGAATGGTCGCTTCGAACTCAACCCCAAGGATGGCGACTTCACGGTCCAGCTGTAACTGGCCCCTGACCCGGCCTTCGGGGGGAGGCCGGGAAATCCGATGGCAGCACGTCCGCAAAACGCAGTGCAGCTTCGCGGAGCCGGCCTCCTGAACGAGGTCGGTTCCATCGCGCGTTCCGGTGAGCGCGCATGACCCTCCAGCTTTTCTCCACCCCGGTCCGCGAGCTCAGCGACAAGGTGCCGCGGCTGCCGCGCGTCGGTGTCTTCGAGCACCGCCTGCCGGAAAACCGCATGCTGCTGTCGGACGGCTTCTGCCAGCTGGCCGGGGTTGATCCGGAGTCCGGTCGCGCCAACCCGGCTTTCTGGGTCGAGCGTGTCCACCCGGAGGACGCCGGCCCGGTGCGGATCGCCTACAACAAGTTCCTCGCGGGGGAATCCTCCGAGTTCGAGGCGCAGTACCGCCTGAAGCATGCCGCCGGGCACTGGATCATGGTGCTGGCGCGCGCCCGCTGGGAGCGGTGCGACGGGCCCGGCGCCGGCATCGTGCGCGGTTATGCGATGGACATCACCTGGTCCGAGCGCGTGCGCCTGCAGGCGGAGATCATCGACCGCATCAGCGAAGGGGTGATGCTGTTGTCGCGCGACGGCACCATCCAGTTCGTCAATCCGCTGTTCGAGGCCACGATGGGCTACAGCCGCGGCGAACTGCTCGGACAGAGCGTCCGCGTGCTGAGCTTCCGCTCGGATGAGGCCGTCGATGGCCTGCTGCGCATCGTGTTCGAATCCAGCGACAACGGCAGCTCCACGGTCATCGACCTGGAAGGTCGCCGGCGCAACGGCACGGTGCTGCCGCTGCAGGGCCGCTTCAATGCCCTGATGCTCGATGGCGTGCCGCATGTGGTCGGGCTGTTCACCGACATCTCCGAACGCAAGCACACCGAGCGCGAGCTGATGCGCATCGCCACCCAGGTGCAGCAGCGCGTAGGCGGTGACCTGCACGAGGGATTGAGCCAGCAACTCTCAGGCATTGCGATGATGCTGCACAGTCTGCGTGCATCCGCCGGCCGGGCGGATGCCGAAACCCTGCGCGGGCAGATCGACGAGGTGGTGGCGCTGCTGAATGGTGCAATCCGCCGTACGCGCCTGCTGGCGCGTGGCCTCTCGCCGGTGCGCGGCACGGCCGAGGGCATCAAGGAAGGGTTCGAGGAACTGGTCAATACTGTGCACGAAGTATATGGTTTGCGTGTGCGGCTCCAGATGGACCTGCCGGACGCCCTTTCAGTGGACGAGAACCCCGTGACGAACCTGTTCCACATCGCGCAGGAAGCGGTCGAGAATGCGGCCCGGCACGCGCACGCGCGGGAAATCCTGGTGAGCCTGCAGGCCGATGGAGCCGACCTGGAACTGCAGGTCGAGGATGACGGCGTGGGCTTCGACCCGCTGCAGGTCCGCGATGCCGGCATGGGCATGCGCATGATGCGTTTCCGTGCCGAGATGGCACGCGGTTATCTCGCGATCGAATCGCGCCCGGGACACGGCGCCCGCCTGCGCTGCCGCTGCCCGGCAAGGATGGAATCCCTGGCATGACGCAGAACAATGGCTCGCAAGCTGAAGTCAGTCGCATCCTGATCGTCGACGACCACCCGGTCGTGCGCCAGGGCATCAAGCTGATGGTCAATGCGCAGCCGGACCTCACCGTGGTGGGCGAGGCGCAGACCGAACAGGATGCCCGCCGCCTGGTGCGCGAACTCCGGCCCGATGCGCTGGTGGTCGACCTGTCGCTCGACCAGGGCGACGGCTTCAACGTCGTGCGCGACGTGCATGCGCACTTCCCGGACATCAAGGTGCTGGTGCTGTCGATGCACGACGAGGCGGTGTATGCCGAGCGGCTGCTGTCGCAGGGCGCCTCCGGCTACATCATGAAGCAGGCCGCCACCGACCAGCTGATCACCGCGCTGCGCGCGGTGCTGCGCGGCGAGCGCTTCATCAGCGACACGCTCAAGGCCAGCCTCGCGCAGCGCACCGACGAGGGCGATTCCGCCTCGCGCCTGTCGGCGCGCGAACTGCAGGTCATCAGCCTGATCGGCCAGGGGCTGGGCACGCGCGAAATCGCCGAGAACCTGTCGCTGTCGGTGAAGACGGTCGAAACCCACCGTCTCACCATCAAGCGCAAGCTGGCCCTCGATACCAACGCGCAGCTGGTGCAGTACGCCATCAAGTGGCACGGCAGCCACGCCGGCTGACCCGCATGCGATGAACCCCGCGCCGATCGCGCCGGCCCTGCTGGACTGGCATGCGCGCCATGGGCGCCATGACCTGCCCTGGCAGAAGGACCGCTCCCCGTATCGCGTCTGGGTGTCCGAGGTGATGCTGCAGCAGACCCAGGTCGCGGCGGTCATTCCCTATTTCGAACGTTTCATGCAGCGCTTCCCCGACGTGTGCGCGCTGGCCGATGCGCCGCTGGACGATGTGCTGCATCACTGGTCGGGGCTGGGCTATTACGCGCGCGCCCGCAACCTGAAGCGCGCGGCCGAGCAGGTTCGGGATGCACATGGCGGCGAGTTCCCGCGCAGCTTCGAGGAGGTGGCGGCGCTGCCGGGCATCGGCCGCTCCACCGCCGGGGCCATCCTGGCACTGTCCTCGGACCAGTCGCATCCCATCATGGACGGCAATGTGCGGCGGGTGCTGGCGCGCGTGTTCGCGGTGCCCGGGCGCACCGGCGAGCGCGCCTTCGAGAACCGGCTGTGGGAGCTGGCCACGGCGTTGACGCCGGTGGAGGAGGTGGCCCGCTACACCCAGGCCATCATGGATCTGGGCGCCACCCTGTGCACCCCGCGGCGGCCGCGCTGCCCGGACTGCCCGCTGGCCGACCGATGCGGGGCGCATGCCCTCGGGCAGGAGCAGGCCTTCCCGGCGCCGAGGAAGCCGCTGAAGCGGCGCCAGCGCGAGGCCTGGATGCTGTTTGCCGAGGACGGGCAGGGCGGCGTGCGCCTGCTGCGGCGGCCTGCGGAGGGCATCTGGGGCGGCCTGTGGTCCCCGCCGGAGTTCGACACCCGCGAAGCCCTGCTGGCGGCCCTGCCGGCCGGCGTGGAGCCCCGCGAGGCCGAGCCGCTGCTGCATGTGTTCACCCACTTCGACCTGCTGATCCGACCCTTGTGGGCGCGCCTGCCGGCGCCGGCCGCCGTGGCCGAGGCTGCCGAGGCCCTGTGGTATAACGCCACGCGCCCGGCGCCCGTGGGGCTGCCGGCCCCCATCGCAGAACTGCTGAAGAATCCGCCCTTATGACCGCCCGGACCGTCCAATGTGTGGTGCTGAAGCGCGAGGCCCCCGGCCTTGAGCGCCTGCCTTATCCCGGCCCGCTGGGGCAGCGCATCTACGAGAGCGTCTCTCAGGAGGCCTGGGCCGGCTGGGTGCGCCACCAGACCATGCTGATCAACGAATACCGGCTCACCCCGGTCGATCCGAAGGCGCGCAAGTTCCTCGAGACCGAGATGGAGAAGTACTTCTTCGGCCCCGGGTCCGAAAAGCCGAAGGAATTCCACAGTCCCTGACGGTTTTGCGGTGCGCCGGCCTTGACGCAATAAAGGTCACACCGGTCTAATACGCGGCCCCTCCCGCAGGTCACTGCGGCAAGCGCCCAGGTAGCTCAGTTGGTAGAGCAGCGGATTGAAAATCCGCGTGTCGCTGGTTCGATTCCGGCCCTGGGCACCACTCCCGCATCCAGCTACCGAAACGTCATCATCGGCGGCGGCCCGAGGGAACGGATCAGCGCTGCGCCAGGGGACTCGGTTCGACTCCCCGCAACCTGCTCCACCGGCACTCCCAGTGAAACCTGCTGGCCGCCACGGAGCACTTCGACGAGAACGTTGGCGCCGGGGGCAGTCTCCCGCACAACCCTCGTCAACTGGAATCCGTTGTAGGTTCTTGTGCCATTCGCGCGGACGATGACATCCCCGCGTCTGAGTGCAGACGGATGCGCACCGGCTTCATTCGCGTCTTCGATCCGCACGCCAATCGACCGGCCGAGCGCGAGGCGGTACCGGTCATACTCTTCCTCCCCGATCTCAAGGACCAGGTCGATGTCCTTGTCCTGGCTGTACCCTGCATCCAGGTAGGGATCGGAGGCGACAGCGCCGCTCCTGCGCGCAGCCTGCAGTTCCGCCGAGCGAGTGCGTATCCACTCGATTCTTTCCGGGGTGAATCCGGCACCGAGAAGTTGGTCGGTTTCCCGGCGCAACGCGGCGGCATGTCCCTGAGCCTGGATGTCACTGATGAAGGTCCTGAATGCTTCTTCGTCGCCCGTTGCAGGAGGTGCGTCGGGCTGCGGGTTGCTCGTGGCAACAACATCTGGAACTGCTTCCGTCTCGCTGGTGGCAACGGCGATGCGCTGATCCCCGGAAGCTGACTTATTGCTCGCCGATTCGCCCGGCGCAGGTTCCTCGATCTGTGCGGGAGGTCGATCGTGGCGAAAGTAAATAGCGGTGACGAGGATTCCCAGTGCAAAACAGCCCATGGGTCTTGCCAGATCCTGCAGGCGCATCGTGCGGCTCCTTCCTGGAACAGGGATGTCTATCTGCCACATGGTCTGTCTGGCCTTGAGCCTGCGCAAGAATGGATACAGGAACTTAACGAGCGAGCTGCCGGCGAGTCAGCGTTTGCCTGTTTCCAGTGACTCCGCAACGCGTAATGACATCGAAATCTGCCCGGCATTGTGTTCGACAAGCTACAGTGCGGCTGGCCCGATACGAGGCGGACCTGCCGCCGGGCAGTCGGCCCTCGGCTGGCGAGCTGCTGATCGAAAGCGACCAGCGCGTCCTCAAGGCAGCCGGGGCCTTCATGGAGCCGAAGCAGCTCG
>CAYNEX010000012.1:0-36825 GCA_964396335.1 uncultured Steroidobacteraceae bacterium
GCAGGGCCGCACCTCGCGCGCTCCGCTGCGCGAATCCTTCTGCCGCTGGCCGAACCTGAAGATCGTGCTGATCGCACTGTTCGGCCTCACCGCCGGGCAGGCGGTGGTGTGGTACACGGGCCAGTTCTATGCGCTGTTCTTCCTGACGCAGACGCTGAAGATCGACGGCGCCACCGCGAACCTGCTGATCGCGCTGGGGCTGATCCTGGGCACGCCGTTCTTCATCGTGTTCGGTGCGCTGTCGGACCGCATCGGCCGCAAGCGCATCATCCTGGCCGGCTGCCTGGTGGCGGCATTGACCTACTTCCCGCTGTTCAAGGCGCTCACCGTGGCCGGCAATCCGCAGCTGGCCGCCGCGCTGGCCTCGGCGCCTGTGACGCTGCACGCCGACTCGCGCGAGTGTTCGTTCCAGTTCAACCCGACCGGCACGACCAGGTTCACCAGCTCCTGCGACGTGGCCAAGCAGGCGCTGGCCAACGCCTCGGTGAACTACGACTCGGAAGCTGCCAGCGGCACCGCCCGCATCATGGTGGGCTCGCGCCAGATCGATTCCTATGACGCGAAGGCGCTGTCCGGTGAAGCCCTCGCGGGGCGCGAGGCGGCATTCCGCGCTGAACTGGCGACCGCGCTGAAGGAGGCGGGATATCCGGATGCGGCCGATCCCGAGCGCATCAACCGGCCGCTGGTGGTGGCCATCCTGACCCTGCTGGTGATCTACGTGACCATGGTCTACGGACCCATCGCGGCGATGCTGGTGGAGATGTTCCCGACCCGCATCCGCTACAGCTCGATGTCACTGCCCTATCACATCGGCAATGGCTGGTTCGGTGGCCTGCTGCCCACCATGGCCTTTGCCATCGTGGCGCAGACGGGCAACATCTACAGCGGCCTGTGGTACCCGGTGATCATCGCGCTGATGACACTGGTGATCGGCGCCGTGCTGGTCCGCGAGACCCGCGGACGCTCGATGCACGACTGAGGCTGCGCGCCCCGGCTAACGCCAGGGCGCGAGGTCGCCACGATGCCCGCGCCGGTACAACGGCGCGGCATCGTCATCCGGCAGCGCCGGGTCCTGCGCTTCCACCGCCCGCATCGATGAGGGCAGGTTCAGCGGCAGGCGACCGCGTGGCGGCGTCCTGCCGGTCACCACATCCAGCAGTGCCGCATCACTGGCGCCGAACAGGGCCAGCAGGCCGGCGGCCCGATCCTGAAGGTTGGTCAGGATGGCCGGGCGGTCCATGTCCACCGCCACCACCGCCGGCAGGTCCGGTGGCAGGGCCATCAATGCATCGAAACCGGCATCGCCGGGGCGGAAGTCCAGCCGGCCCTCATTCTGCATCGCGCCGAAGAAATGATGCGGATGCAGGCGCTCGAAGGGTGCGGCCAGACGCAGCAGCGCGACGTCGGCCTGCGCCGGATCGCTGACGACGCTGAGTCCGGCCGTGCGCGCCGCCGCCGGCGCAACCCCGTGCAGCCAGACCTTGGTGCGGGCCCGCAGCGGCAGCACGCGCTCCTGGTTCTGCAGCAGCACCTGCGCATCCCGCTGCGCGCGTTCGCCGAGACGACGCCAGGCCGCCTGCCCCACCACCTGCACCGCGCGCGCCTCGTCGACGAAAGGATCATCGAACAGGCCGAGCTGGAATTTCAGCGTCAGCACGCGCGACACCGCCTCGTCGATCCGTTGCGACGGGATGTGGCCTGCGGCAATCGCCTCGAGCAGCGGCGCGGGGTCATCCAGGCCGCCAAGCTGGTCGATGCCGGCATTGATCGCCTTCGCGGCGCGGCCGGCGCGCGTGGCCTCTTCCATGCCCCACGGCGTGGCGATGAACTGCGGTGCCTGCGGCGCCTCGGCGGTGGGCGCGCGGCAGCGATCAGTGCAGTCGTTGACGATGGCCCAGTCCGACAGCAGCAATCCCTTGAAACCATGTTTGCCGCGCAGGCGCTCCTGCAGCAGCTGGCGATTGAATCCGGGCGCCACCGCCTCGACCGGCTCGCCATCCTGCGTCACCCCGCGCAGGATCGGATAGGCCGGCATCACGCCGGCCACATTGGCGCGCAACGCATCCTCGAAGGCGCGTTCATGCAGCGCGAGGCTGGCGTCGTCGAGGACATTCACGCGCCCGTAGTAATTGTGCGCATCGAAACCTTCCGGCGCGGCGCCATAGCCCAGCCAGTGCTTGGCGATCGCCGCCACGCCATCGCGACGCAGGCCCTCGCGCCCGCCCTGCAGTCCCTCGACATAGGCGCCGTTGAGCCGCGACACCTGCACCGGCTCGGCGCCGAAGGTACCCGCCAGGCGCGGCCAGCGCGGCTCGGTGGCCAGGTCCGCCTGCGGGAACAGCGCCATCTGGATGCCCACGGCACGGTATTCGCGCCGCACGATGTCCCCGAAGCGCCGCACTGTGTTGGCGTCACCGATGGCCCCCAGTCCCAGCGCCTCGGGCCACTGCGAGAACAGGCCGGCGGCGTGGCTGGCCCCCTCCACCGCCTGGAAGTGATGCCGGGGATCTGAACTGATGGTCACCGGGATGCCCAGCCGCGTGCGCGCCGCGATCTGCTGGAGCGCATTGTTCTGCCGAGCGAACTCGCGCGGCGGCAGGTCTAGGCGGGTGACGAAGCTGGTCACATGCCGGCCGGCGATGCGCTCTTCCATCGCCGCGAGGTCGTAAGTGCCACCGGGACCGCTGGCGGCGGCACTTCCGTGCAGCAGCGCGCCGACCTTCTCCTCCAGCGTCATCTGCGCCAGCAGGTCGGCGACGCGGGCGGCCACCGGCTGGCGCGGGTCCTCATAGGGGTCCAGCCGCCGGTTGTGGTTCAGGTCGCGACCGGACGGCGCCGCGCCAGGCACCGGAGCCGCCAGCACCAGCAGTGAAAAACACAGCAGGATCCGCAACATGGACCCGATTCTACAAGCAGGGACCGAGCGCCGGGCCGTTCCCGCCCGGGAGCGAGCAGGTAGAATGCGCCTCCCCTTCCCCCGCGCCGATGCCATGACCGAATCCGCCGTCAATCGCCCTGTCCTGAAACCCCCGGTCGACGGGCCGCTGCTGCTGCATTCCTGCTGCGCGCCCTGCTCCGGCGAGGTGATGGAGGCGCTGCTGGCCTCGGGCATCCAGTACACGATCTTCTTCTACAACCCGAACATCCATCCGAAGCAGGAATACCTGCTGCGCAAGGAAGAGAACATCCGCTTCGCCGAGAAGCATGGCATCGAGTTCGTGGATGCGGACTACGACACCGCCAACTGGTTCTCGCGCGTGCGCGGGCTGGAGCATGAACCGGAGCGCGGCGCGCGCTGCACGGCCTGTTTCGACATGCGTTTCGAGCGCACTGCGCTGTATGCCTTCGAACACGGCTTCCCGATGATCTCCAGTTCGCTGGGCATCTCGCGCTGGAAGGACATGAACCAGATCAACGGCTGCGGCATACGCGCGGCCTCGCGTTATCCGGACCTGGTGTACTGGGATTACAACTGGCGCAAGGGTGGCGGCGCGCAGCGCATGGTCGAGATCAGCAAGCGCGAGCAGTTCTATCAGCAGGAGTACTGCGGCTGCGTCTATTCACTGCGAGACACCAACGCGCACCGCGAGAAGCAGGGCCGCGGGCCGATCGAGATCGGCGTGCATTTCTACGGGCGCAACGAGTCCGTCTGACCGCCAGGCGATCGTCGCGGGCGGTGGTCAGGCGGCCACCAGCACCACGGTGAATGCGATCGTGATCAGCCAGTTCTCGATGCGCCGCAGGGCCCGCAGCCTGCGACCGGGAATCAGCGGAATGATCTGGTCCTTGTTGTCCATGGACCGAAGCCTGCGCCGGCTGCGCGGCCTCCTGCAGCGTGGCGCCACCGCCTGAAATGGTCGGAGAAATCCGACTATTGCATTTGCTCCATGTTGCAGAGCGGCAGCGTGGGCAACTGCTAGCATCGCCCCCTCCCCGCCCGATCCCTGGAACCCGTGCCACTGCACCATTTCCATCCTGCCGTCACCGGCTGGTTCAGCGCCGCATTCGGTGAGCCCACCGCAGCGCAGGCGGCCGCGTGGCCGGCGATCGCGGCCGGCCGTCACACGCTGATTGCCGCCCCGACCGGATCGGGCAAGACGCTGGCCGCCTTCCTGGCCGCCATCGATTCTCTGGTGCGACAGGCAGCCGATGGCACGCTTGAGGCCGGCGTGCAGGTGGTCTATGTCTCGCCGCTGAAGGCCCTGTCCAACGACATCCGCCGCAACCTCGAGGAACCACTGGCCGGTTGCCGCGCCCGGCTGCAGCAGCTGGGACTGGGCGACACGGAAATCCGCAGCCAGGTGCGCACGGGCGATACGCCGCAGTCCGAACGCAGTGCGATGCTGAAGGATCCGCCGCATATCCTGGTCACCACTCCCGAATCGCTGTACCTGCTGCTGACCAGCGAGTCGGGGCGCCGGATGCTGTCGACCACCCGCACGGTGATCGTGGACGAGATCCACGCGGTGGCGGCGACCAAGCGCGGCTCTCACCTGGCGCTGTCGCTGGAACGCCTCGCCGATGTGGCCGAAGGACCGCTGCAGCGCGTCGGCCTGTCGGCCACGCAGAAACCCATCGAGGAAGTGGCGCATTTCCTCACTGGCACCGATGCCGGGTGCGCAATCATCGATGCCGGCCACATCCGCGAACGCGACCTGGCGCTGGTGCTGCCCGATTCACCGCTCGAAGCGGTGATGTCGCACGAGGTGTGGAGCACGCTGTACGACCGCATCGCGCAGCTGATCGAGCAGCACCGGACCACCCTGATCTTCGCCAACACGCGCCGCATGGTGGAGCGCATGACGCGCCATCTGTCCGAGCGCATCGGCGCCGAACACATCGCCGCGCACCACGGCAGCCTCGCGAAGGAGCAGCGCCTCGACGCCGAACAGCGCCTGAAGTCCGGCCAGCTGCGCGCCCTGGTGGCCACCGCCTCGCTGGAGCTGGGCATCGACATCGGCGACGTGGAGCTGGTGTGCCAGATCGGCTCGCCGCGCTCGATCTCGGCCTTCCTGCAGCGCGTGGGACGCGCCAACCACGCCGTGCATGGCGTGCCGAAGGGACGCCTTTTCCCACTGTCGCGCGATGAGCTGGTGGAATGCACCGCACTGCTGGATGCGGTACGCGCCGGCGAGCTGGATCGGCTGGTGATGCCCGAGGCACCGCTGGACGTACTGTCGCAGCAGCTGGTGGCCGAGGTGGCCTCCGGCGAACGCGGCGAGGACGAACTGTTCGCGCTGGTACGTCGCGCCTGGCCCTACCGCAACCTGGATCGCGCCCGGTTCGACCAGGTGGTTGAGATGCTCTCCGAGGGCATCTCGACACGCCGCGGCCGGCAGAGCGCCTACCTGCACCGTGATGCCGTGAATGGCCGGCTGCGCGCCCGGCGTGGCGCGCGCCTGACCGCCATCACCTGCGGCGGCGCCATCCCGCAGAACGCCGACTATCAGGTGGTGCTCGAACCGCAGGGCGTGATGGTCGGCACGCTGAACGAGGACTTCGCGGTCGAGAGCCTTGCGGGCGATGTGTTCCAGCTGGGGAACACTTCCTATCGCATCCTGCGGGTCGAAGCCGGCAAGGTGCGGGTGGAGGATGCGGCAGGCCAGCCGCCGACGATCCCTTTCTGGCTGGGAGAGGCACCCGCGCGCAGCGATGAGTTGTCCGCCGCGGTCTCACGCCTGCGGCAGGAGATCGACGACGCGCTGCCCGCGCTCGATGCCGACACCATCCAGCGCTGCATCAAGCAGGTGCGCGAGCGGCACGGGCTGCCGGGCATTGCCGCGCAGCAGCTGGTGGAATATTTTGCCGCCGCCAAGGCCGCGCTGGGACACCTGCCCACCTTCGACACGCTGGTCGTGGAACGCTTCTTCGATGAAGCCGGCGGCATGCAGCTGATCATCCACTCGCCCTTCGGCGCGCGACTGAACCGCGCCTTCGGCCTGTCGTTGCGCAAGCGCTTCTGCCAGAGCTTCAACTTCGAGCTGCAGGCGGCAGCCACCGAGGACGCCATCGTGCTGTCGCTGGGCGAGACGCACAGCTTCGCGCTCGAAGACGTGGTGAAGTACCTGCACAGCCGGACGGTCGAATCGGTGCTGGTGCAGGCGGTGCTCGACTCACCGCTGTTCCTGACCCGCTGGCGCTGGAACGCCACCATCTCGCTGGCGGTAAAGACCTCACGCGCCGGCAGGAAGACCCCGCCGCCGCTGCTGCGCATGGCGGCCGAAGACCTGGTATCGGTGGTGTTTCCCGACCAGCTGGCCTGCCTGGAGAACATCAGCGGCCCGCGCGAGATCCCCGACCATCCGCTGGTGCGCCAGACGCTGCACGACTGCCTGCATGAGGCCATGGATATCGACGGCCTGGTCGCGCTGCTGCGGAAACTGGAAAGCGGCGCAGTCCGCGCCGTGGTGCGCGACCTGCCGCAACCCTCGATGCTGGCAATGGAGGTGCTGACCGCCCGCCCCTATGCCTATCTCGACGATGCCCCGCTGGAGGAACGCCGCACCCAGGCGGTGGCCGCTCGACGCTGGCTGGATCCGGAAAGCGCCGCGCAATTCGGCAAGCTGGATGGCGCCGCCATCGACGCGGTACGCGAGGAGGCCTGGCCCGATCCGGCCAATGCCGACGAACTGCACGATGCATTGATGCTGCTGGGGCTGCTGCCGGCCGCCGAAGCCGATGGGCACGGCCCTGTGCCTCGACCCGCCTGGCAGGCTCTGTTCGCCGAATTGCAGGCCGCGCGACGAGCAACCTCGTTGCAGGTCGCAGGCCACGGCTTCTGGGTCGCGGCCGAGCAATTGCCACTGGCCGACAGCGTGCATCCGCAAGCGCAGCGCCAGCCGCCCATCCAGGCGCCCGCCTCGCATGCGTCGCGACAACTGGCGCGCGCGGATGCCATCCGCGAACTGCTCCGCGGCCGCCTGCAGGCATCAGGTCCGGTCACGGCGGAGCACTTGTCACAGGCACTGCTCTTGCCGGTGGAAGACATCGACCAGGCGCTGCTGGCGCTGGAATCCGAAGGTTTCGTGATGCGCGGCCAGTTCACGCCGGAGGTCGCGCCCGAACACATCGAATGGTGCGAGCGGCGCCTGCTGGCGCGCATCAGCCGCTACACCATCCGCGCGCTGCGTGCCCGGATCGAACCGGTGGCCAGCGCCGACTTCATGCGTTTCCTGCTGGAATGGCAGGGCGTGACGCGCGAACCGCAGGGCGAAGGCCCCCAGGCCCTCACCACCGTGCTGGAGCAGCTGGAAGGCTTCGAAGTGCCGGCCATTGCCTGGGAGCGGGATGTACTTCCCGCCCGCATGAAGGCCTACGACCCCTCCTGGCTCGACTCGCTGTGCCTGTCCGGCCGCGTCGTCTGGGCCCGGCTTGATGCGCCGAAGGGATCGGTGGCCGGCCCGGTGCGCACCACGCCCATCGCGCTGCTTTCCCGCTCGCGCCTGCCGCTGTGGCGGGCGCTCTCGCAGGGCCAGCGCGGCAAGGCGCCGCTGTCGGCCGGCGCCCAGGCGGTTGCATCGATGCTGGCCACGCGCGGCGCCTCGTTCTTCGATGAGATCGCGCGCGCCAGCGGACTGCTGCAGACACAGGCCGAGAATGCGCTGGGGGAACTGGTCGCGGCGGGCCTGGTCAGCGCTGACAGTTTCGGCGGCCTGCGCGCCCTGCTGATGCCGCTGCGCACGAAGCAGCGCCTGGCCGGTCGTGGACGACGTGTGGCGCTGTTCGGCCTGGAGGAAGCCGGCCGCTGGAGCCTGGTTCAGGAGCACCCGCAACCTGCCGCACCCGCGAATGCCAATGATGCCGCCACCGATCCGGACCTGGTGGAACAAGTGGCCTGGCGCCTGCTGCAACGTTATGGCGTGGTCTTCCGCCGCATCCTGACGCGCGAAGCGCCGTGGCTGCCTCCCTGGCATGCACTGCTGCGCACATTGCGCCGGCTCGAAGCGCAGGGTCATGTACGCGGCGGCCGCTTCGTGGCCGGCGTCAGCGGCGAGCAGTATGCCCTGCCCGAGGCCGTCACTGCGCTGCGGGCGGTGCGGCAGCGCCCCGTACAGGGCGCGCTGGTCTCATTGAGCGCGGCCGATCCACTGAACCTGCTGGGGATTGTCACGCCGGGCGAACGACTGGCGGCCCTCGCCGGCAACCGTTTCGTGCTGCGCGACGGCGTGCCGATCGCCGTGCACGCCGCCGGCGAAATCCAGTGGCTGGTGGACCTGCCGCTGAACGAGCAATGGCCGGTGCGCAACGCATTGCTGCGCCGGGGCGCCGCGGCGATCGCCCACAGCGCCTGATCCGGATGCTGGGACGGGCCGAAGCCCGCCCCTTCATCGATCAATGCGCCCGGCTGTCATCCACCGTGCCGCGCCAGGCGCCGGTCTCGCGTCCGCGCTGTTCGATGTATTGCTTGAAGTCCTTCAGCGTCGACTGCACGCGCGCATCCAGCAGGCCCAGTGCATCACCGATGTTCTCCATCGCGTTGGTGGGTTCATAGGCCATCACCAGTCGCACCGCGGTGCGGCCGCCCTCGATGGGTTCAAAGCGCACCGTGCCCGCATTCGGCGGACCGGAGACGCTCTTCCAGGAGATGCGGCGATCCGGATCCTGCTCGGTGATCTCCGCATCCCATTCCACGTCACGACCCCAGACCTCGGCATGCCAGTGCACATGCGTGTCGTCGATCTGCCGCACTTCCTTGACGCCCGCCATGAACCGCGGGAAGTCCTCGAACTGTGTCCACTGGTTGTAGACGGTCTGTATCGGGCAGTTCACTTCGATGGTCTTCTCGATCCGTTCCATGTCGACCTCCCGGTTTCAGGCAGCGGCCCGCGTCGGCACCCTGCGCATCAGTTCGGTTCCAGGTTCCCAGCTGTAGGTGGAGGAAACGGTGTTCGACGGCGAACCGTCGGCATTGACGGCCTCGCGGTACACCAGCGAACTCATGCCCTCCTCTTCGCGGTCCACGTACTGCGTGCCCGCCTTGCGCAGGTTGGTTTCCTCCTGCACCACCTTGCGCACGAAATCGCGATGGCTGCGGAAGGCGATGAACGCCGGCAATGCGCCATTGCCCAGTACCTCCTCCGGATCCCGGCGCTCGATGTCCTTGAACAGCCGCAGCGCGCACTGGAAATGTCCCAGCTCGTAGTCGAGGAACTGCTCCCACATCGCCTTGAGGCGCGGATTGGTCTCCTGCTCGGCGCAGCCGGCATAGTTCCAGACTTCGCAGGCCTCGCTGATCAGCAGCTTCTCCAGCGGCGATTCATCCGGGTTCAGCATCGAGCCGTAGTGGGTGATGTGCTGCGACTCGACCGAGGCGATTTCGGCATAAAGCTGGCGCGCCAGCGGATCGGCGAACAGCGGCCCGATGTTCATGTAGTAGTCATGCGTCTGGTATTCGCCGCCGGTCAGCGTCAGCGCATGCAGCTTGGTGGCCAGCGCGGAATCGGGCGCATAGGGTTCGAGCAGGTCATGCTCCGGGGCGCGGTGGTGTTCGCTCGTCGGCCGCGCCGGCACGATGTCGGTGTAACCCTGCACGATGTTGCCGGAGTCCTTGCCCTCCAGCCGGTCCAGCATCGCCGAATAGCGGTACAGGTGGTCGAAATCCTCCAGCAGCGCGTAGCGATAACCCTGCGCCATGTAGGGATCCGGCTCCAGTTGCGCCACCGAAGCGGTCACCTCGATGGCCGTCTGTTCGTAGGCAATCGTTGTTTCCAGCGGCGAATGATCGGCCCCGATCAGCCAGTTGATGGCCGTGGCCTGGTGCTGCTCGGCGCGCATCAGCTGCGCCAGCACCACCCGTGCCTGGCGGTTCATGCGCAGCGCCACCTGCTTGGTGCGCAGCGAATCCAGTTCCACGCCATTCATCAGGATGACGCGCACGCGCGTGAAGGCGTCGTCATCGAGCTTGCTGATCGGCTTGCCGGCCATGGCCTTCCAGCTCATGCGCTGGCGGTCGAGGGCGACACCCTTGTCCTGTAGCAGATTGATCGTCATGGGCTTCTCCAGGTTCAGACGGCCGGGGTGCCGGCGGCATCGACGGTGAGCGCACGCAGCCAGGCCTTCACGGCCACGAGGTGCTGCTCCTCGGCCACCAGGGCGTCGGTGAAGCGGTCTGCCAGCTCTCCCTGGCCCGCCTTGGTGGCCAGCTCGCTGAGCAGTTCCCAGCTGGCGGTATCCGTCAGCTCGGCGATCAGCGCCGCGTTGAGGCATTGCGCCAGCGTTGTCCTGGGATCGGTGACCACCTGCAGGACGCCCATGGTGGCGGTGCCCGCGACATCCGCGCAGGGCGTCTGTGCGGTCGGGTCACCGCCCAGTTGCGTCATCACTTCGCAAAGCATCAGGAAATGCCCGTGCTCCTCGTCGCGGATGCGCCGCAGCGTCTCCAGCGGCGTCTCGCCGATGCGCGCGATCACCGCTTCGCCGTCACCATCCTCGATGGTGATGGTGTCCAGCGGTGGCAGGTCCTCGCCGGTGGCCTCGGCCAGCGTCATGTACTTGGAGATCAGCGCGTCGTACAGGCGCGTGCCGGTGCGCTCGAAGGCGATGCGTTCACCCACCTTGTCCATCAGCAGGCTGGGACTGACGCCGTTCATCAGCGCCACGCCCTTCTTCACCGCGCCCTTCATCAGCGCGGCGGGCGGCGGGATCGACCCGATGGTGTCTGCTTCGGCAATGTTGCGCAGGCGCTCCGCCTCGATGGGTGCGGTACTGATGGGTACCTGCGGTGAGAGTTCCTCGACGGCTTCGAGCATGCGGCTGATGCCGCGGGCATGAACGGCCGCGCCGGTGCGGTTCTGTCCGAGAGTGGTGGGTTCCATGAATTGAGGCCTCGCGCTTCTGTTGCGGTGCAGATCGGGTGAGCGGCCACACTAGTTCCTCGCTCCGGAGGCGGATGTAGGAAAGACGCCCTGCGGCCGGTAGGCCCCGCCGCGCAGTCGCGCAGCCGGCATCCACTGCTGCTGCAGTGAACGAGCCGGCCTCCAGGCCCGGCATATTGATATGGGCAGATCGCTATTGATGGCGCCGCCGTGTCCGCTATTTTATATCACGTTGTGATCTTTCTCCGCGAGGACGCGGACAGGAGCGGCAGATGGGATTGCAGATCGGAGACGTGGCACCGGACTTCACGGCCATGACCACACAGGGAATCATCGGCTTCCACGACTGGCTGAAAGGCTCCTGGGCGGTGCTGTTCTCGCACCCGAAGGACTTCACGCCTGTCTGCACCACTGAACTGGGCTACACCGAGAAGCTGCGCCCGGAATTCGAGAAACGCGACGTGAAGGTGATCGGACTGTCGGTGGACGATGTCACCGATCATGAACGCTGGGTGGAGGACATCCACCACACCCAGGGCGCGCGGCCGCAATTCCCGGTGATTGCCGACAGCCTCGGCAAGGTGGCCGCGGCCTACGGCATGATCCATCCGAAGGCCGACAGCACCTTCACCGTGCGCTCGGTGTTCATCATCGATCCGGCGAAGAAGATCCGCGCGATGATCACCTATCCGGCCAGCACCGGGCGCAACTTCGACGAGATCCTGCGCGTCATCGACTCGCTGCAGCTCACCGACCGCCACAAGGTGGCCACGCCGGTGAACTGGAAACAGGGCGAGGACGTGATCATCGTGCCGTCGGTGAGCGACGATGAGGCACGCCGGTTGTTTCCGGAAGGCTGGCATGCACAGCGCCCCTACCTGCGGCTGGTGAAGCAGCCCTCCTGATGGCCGCACCGCTTGCCATGATGGGCGCCTCGCCCGGCGCCCCGGATGCGGGTCCGGGTCCGGGTCCGCAGGATGCCTGGAACAACGCGCCCTTCGAGCCGGCGCTGGCCGCGGAGGTGCGCGCGCTGGCGGCGCGGCTTTCGACTCCCCAGTGCGCCTGGCTCAGCGGCTATCTGGCCGGGCTGCTGGCTCCGTCTTCCACCCCGCTGCAGGCGGCGGTGTCGTCACCCCGGCCGGCGCCGGTGACCATCCTCTACGGATCGCAGAGTGGCAATGGCGAGGCACTTGCGCGGCGGACCGCCGCGCGACTCGCCAGCAGCGGAGTCGGAACGCGGCTGCTGGACATGCTCGACTGCCGCAAGGGCGATCTGGAACAGACAAGTCAGCTGCTGGTCATCGTGAGCACGCATGGCGACGGTGATCCGCCGGAGCGCGCCCAGCCCCTCTTTGAACTGCTGTCCGGAAAACGCGCCCCCCGATTGCCGGACCTGCGGTATGCGGTGCTGGCCCTGGGGGATCGCAGCTACGAGCAGTTCTGTGCCGCCGGGCAGAAGATCGACACATTGCTGGAAAAGCTCGGCGCCCGGCGCCTGTGCCAGCGGGTGGACTGTGATGTGGAGTTCGAAGCGGACGCCACGAAGTGGATGGATGCCGTGGGCGCACTGCTGGATCATCCACAGGCCAGCCCGGCTCCGGCCGCCCCCGCCCAGGCTTGCGGCCAGGCCAATGTCCTGCAGGCCTGGACCCGCAAGCACCCCTTCAAGGCCCCGGTGCTGGCCAACCATGGACTGACGGCCGCCGGCTCCAGCAAGGAAGTCCGGCACCTGGAACTGTCCCTGGAAGGCTCCGGCATCAGCTACGAACCCGGCGACGCGCTCGGCATCGTGCCGCGCAATCATGAACCGGAAGTCGATGCGCTGATCAGCCTGCTGGGCTTCGATGCCGAGGCGCCCGTACCGGCCGGCGACACCACCACCCCCCTGCGATCGGCACTGCTCCACCACTTCGAGATCGGCACGCTGACAGCGTCCTTCCTGCGTCGCCATGCCGAGGCCACCGGACACGCCACCCTGCGGAAACTGGTGGAAGACCGGTCGGCGCTGCATCAGTACCTGCGCGGCCGCGACGTGCGGGATGCAGTGGCGGACTTCCCGCCTGCCGACCTGGACCCGGCGGCATTCACGCGCCTGCTTTCACCACTGGCGCCGCGTCTTTATTCCATTGCCTCCAGCCCTCGCGCCACACCCGACGAGGTGCACCTGACCGTGGGCGTGATACGCCATCACTCCAGCGGCCGGCAGCGCCAGGGGGTGGTATCGGGTGCGATCCCCATGCTGCCTGAGGATGCGGATCTTCCCGTCTACCTGCATCGCAACGAGGGATTCCGCCTGCCCCGGGATCCATCCACACCCATCCTGATGGTGGGCGCGGGCACCGGCGTCGCGCCCTTCCGTGGCTTCATGGCCGAGCGCGAGGCCACCGGCGCGCGCGGTCCCAACTGGCTGGTGTTCGGCGACCGTTCCTTCGAACACGATTTCCTCTACCAGGCCGAATGGCTTGCCTGGCGGCGCAGCGGCCTGCTCCATCGCATCGACGTGGCGTTCTCCCGCGACCAGCCCGAAAAGGTCTATGTGCAGCACCGGCTGCACGAACACGGTGGCGAGATCTGGCGCTGGCTGCAGGAAGGCGCCCACCTGTACCTGTGCGGCGATGCCTCGCGCATGGCCGTGGACGTGGAAACCACATTGCGCGAGGTGTTCGCTCGCCATGGCGGTCTCGATGCGGAAGCCGCCGCGGATCACCTGCGGCTGCTGCAGCGTGAGCGCCGTTACCAGAGGGATGTGTACTGATGGCCGCAAGCCCGCCCCGACATGACCTGTCCGCCCCGCTGGAGTCGCTGCATTCCAACGAGCGCGTCAAACATGACAGCCGGCAGCTGCGCGGCACGCTGCGGGACAGCCTCGCCGATGCCGTCACTGGCGCGGTGGACGAAACCGACACGCTGCTGACCAAGTTCTTCGGCATCTACCAGCAGGATGACCGCGACCTGCGTGAGGAACGCCGCCGCGCCAGGCTCGAACCCCGTTACCAGTTCATGGTGCGCGTGCGCCTGCCAGGCGGGGTATGCCGTCCGGACCAGTGGCTGAAGCTCGACGAGATGGCGCGCAGCCATGCCGACGGAACGCTTCGACTGACCACTCGCCAGACCTTCCAGTTCCATGGCATCCGCAAGCGGCACCTGCGGCTGCACATGCAGGGCCTGCGCTCAGTCGGCCTCGACACCATTGCCGCCTGTGGTGATGACAACCGCAATGTGATCTGCACGGCCAATCCGCTGTTCTCGTCCGCTCATGCCGAGGTCAGTCGCCTGGCGGCACAGATCAGCGCCCGACTGCTGCCGCGCACCGGTGCCTATCGCGAGGTGTTCCTCGACGAATCCCCGGCCGCCGCGGCTGCCGATGGCGCCGAGGAGCCGCTGTATGGCACCACCTACCTGCCGCGCAAGTTCAAGATTGCGCTGGCGGTGCCGCCCTCGAACGACATCGACGTCTACGCCCACGACCTGGGCTTCGTCGCGGTGGTCGACAACGGCCGGCTGGCCGGCTTCAACGTGCTGGCCGGTGGCGGCATGGGCATGACGCACAATGCGCCGCACACCTTCCCGCGCCTGTCCGAACCGGTCGGGTTCTGCAGCACCGGGGATGCGGCCGCCATCGCGGAGCACGCCATGTGCATCCAGCGCGACCACGGCAACCGCAAGGACCGCGCCCATGCGCGGTTCAAGTACACCATCGAGGACCGCGGCATCCCCTGGTTCCGCGCCGAACTGGAACGCCGCCTCGGCCGCGCGCTGGAGGCGTCGCGCACCATCCACTTCACGCATTCCACCGACCTTCCCGGCTGGAGTCAGGGTGCGGATGGTCGATGGCACTTCACGATCGTGGTCCCCAATGGGCGCCTGGCTGATCGACCCGGGCGCCCGCACCTCACCGGCATGCGCGCCATTGCCAGTGAACACAAGGGACTGCTCGCGCTGACCACCAACCAGAATGTCATCATCGCCGGCGTCGCAGAGGTCGACCGCGGACGCGTCCAGGCGCTGCTCGAGGAACACGCGCTGGTGCAACCCACCCGCACGCGTGTGCGCGATGCGGCGATGGCCTGCGTGGCCTTCCCCACCTGCGGCCTTGCCATGGCCGAGAGCGAACGCTACCTGCCGACCCTGCTGGATGCCGTCGATGCCATGCTCGAAGAACTCGCCCTCGACGACCAGCCCATCACGCTGCGGGTCAGCGGCTGTCCGAATGGCTGCTCGCGTCCCTTCCTGGCGGAGATTGCGCTGGTCGGCAAGGCACCCGGCAGGTACAACCTGTACCTGGGCGCAGGCCCGGCCGGCGAGCGGCTGAACGCGCTGTACCGGGAGACCCTGGACGAAGCCCGCATCCTGGTGGAGCTGCGCCAGCTGCTCGGCCGTTATGCCAGCGAGAGGAGGCCCGGCGAGGCCTTCGGCGAATTCGTCGTGCGCGCCGGCATCGTGCCGGCGATGCATTCGGGGCGCGACTTCCAGAAGCGCGCGCCGGCCTCGGCGGCCTGAACCCGGAGAGCACCATGGACACGGAGCTGGCGCGGACTTTCCTGGCCATCGCCGACAGTGGCAGTTTCGTCGCCGCCTCCGAGCGCCTGCACCTGACGCAGTCCACGATCAGCGCCCGTGTGCGAAGGCTGGAGCAATGGCTCGGCGGCGAGCTGTTCGACCGGGAGCGCAATGGCAGCACCCTCACTCCGGCAGGACATCGGTTCCAGCGCCATGCGCTGATGCTGGCACGACTGGCCGAACAGGCGCGCCGGGACGTCCAGGCCAGCCTGCATGCCCGTTCCACGCTGACAGTGGGCGCACGCCCCGGATTGTGGGAGGCCTTCCTGTGTCGCTGGCTGGGGGATTTCGCACCGCGCGCGCCGGGAACATCGGTGCGCGCACTGATGGGGCATGAGGAAGAGATCATGCAGGCCATCGCGGACGGCGAGGCCGATGCCGGCATCCTCTACCTTCCCGAACCACGCGCCGGACTTGCGATCGAAGTGCTGTTCGAGGACGTGCTCGAACTGGTAACCACCGATCCAGCCCGGCCGCTGCGCGAGACCGGTTACGTCTATGTGGACTGGGGACCGCAGTTCCTTGCCTGGCATGCACGCACCTTCACCGACCTGGGCGAGACCGCCATCGAAGTGAACACCGGCTGGCTCGGGATGCAGCAACTGCTGGCGCATGGCGGCTCGGGTTATTTCCCGCGTCGCCTGTTGCGCGACCCGCTTCAGGCAGGACTGGTGCATCCGGTGGCGCATGCGCCGAACTTCCGCCTGCCCGCCTATCTCTGTCATCCGGCTGCCGTGGATTCCACGGTGCTTGCCGACGCACTGGAATCCATCCGTGATGCCGCGCGCCACATCGAAGGCATCGATGCATGACGACAATATTGATCGTTTGTCCACGCGTCGCGCGACACCTATCGTGCGGGCATGGAGCAACGACCGGAAACAGGACTTCGCGCGGCGCCCCGCAAGCGCGCCCGGGTGGACCCGCTGCTGATGATGACCGCGGCACTGGGAGCGATCCTGGCCACGTTCGCCGCGCTCATGATGACCTGAACGCCGGCAGGCGGCAGGTGCGGCAGCGGGCCACCCGGGTGCGAGGCAGCGTGGCTTGGGCACCGGCGTTGCGACCGTTACCCTTGTCGCCATGAACAAGGCCGACTTTGAATACCTGGCGGAATTCCGCCACCAGCTGCGCCGTTTCCTGCGTTTCAGTGAAGACGCCGTGCAGGCCGAGGGGCTCACGCCGCAGCAATACCAGTTGCTGCTGCAGATCAAGGGTTTTCCCGGTCGCAGCTGGGCTACGATCGGGGAACTCGCCGAGCGACTGCAGGCCAAGCATCATGGCACCGTGGCGCTGGTATCGCGCTGCGAGAGCGCCGGCCTGGTCCGTCGAGAAACCGACCCGGACGACAAGCGGCAGGTCCGCGTCCACCTCACCGACGCGGGCGAACGACGCCTGATGCGACTGGCGCGCATGCACCGGGACGAACTGGAATCGCTGGCCAGCGTATTCCGCGTGAAGCGGATCGCCGCCTTCAACGACCGGGAGTGAACCGGTCGGCCTGGAGTGACATGACCGAGCCCGAAAACCCGCGCCGCGCGGCCCTCATCCAGCGGATCCAGGCCGAGACCGGCATTGATGAAGACATGATCTTCCAGCTGGTCCATGCCTTCTACGGGCGCGTGCGGCAGGACCCGCTGATCGGTCCGGTGTTCGCCGCCCGCATCAGCGACTGGGAACCGCACCTGCAGCGCATGTGCGAGTTCTGGTCCTCGGTGATGCTGATGAGCGGCCGCTACCACGGCGCACCGATGCCGAAGCACGCCGCCCTGCCCATCGACGCCCCGCATTTCGACCGGTGGCTGGAACTGTTCACCGCCACCGCGCATGAAGTCTGTCCGCCCGCTGCCGCGGAGCGTTTCGTCGAACGCGCCCGACTGATCGCGCGCAGCCTGGAGATGGGCGTCGCCAATTCCCAGGGCGTGTTCCTCGACCGCACCGGACGATTCCACCGCACGGGCAGCGCTCCGGAGTAGGAATCCCCGCAGGTGCGCTCATCGGGTGCACCGAATTGGGACACGAAATGCCTCCCGCGGCGTGCCGTCCGCACGTCCCCTTCCTTCCTGCCGGACGCATGGATTCCCTTGCCCGGGCCAACCACCGCACTGCTGATCGGTTGGCAACCACACCGGTTTTCCACGCAGAAAAAGACCGTGTTCTTTTAGAAATCGCACTCTCCGGCGCCCCGGGCACGGGATCGCTTCCCGAGTCCGCATCAACGCGCTTCTAACGTATAGACATATCTGGAGGACATGAACTAGATACAAGCAACAGCAGCGTCGTGTTCTTGTATCGGAGGTTTCATGCGGCGACTCCCGCGCTCGGCAGCAGTAGCGATCCTGGTTCCATTGGCGATGCTGGCGGCCTGCAGCACCACAGCTGTGCAAAACGCCGCGGCGGGCACCACGAAGATGCAGGAGTCCGTGGACCTCGCATTGATGACATGGGTCGAGCTGAAGGCGGCCATCGAAGCAGGAAAAACCACCGCCCTGGTCTACAACGGCGGCACCGAAACCCGCGGACCGCAGGCGGTCACCGGCGGACACACGCTGGTGGCACATGCCAAGAACATCGCCATCGCCCGCGAACTCGGCAATGCCATCGCGGCTCCCGTCCTGCCCTACTCCCCCAACCGCGCCAACCCGGAACTGCCCGGCACCATCGGCCTCACTGAAGACACCTATCGCCGGGTCAATCTCGAGGTCGCCGAATCGCTGATCGCGAATGGCTTCCGCAACGTGGTGATCATGGGCGACCACGGCGGTGGCCAGAAGCAGCTGGCCGAACTGGCCGCGGAGCTGGACGCGAAGTATTCGCCGCAGGGCATCCGCGTCGTGTATTGCGATGACGTCTACAAGAAGTCGAACGACGATTTCAACGCCTACATCGCCTCGCTGGGTCTCTCGCCCGGCGGGCACGCCTCGATCAACGACACCTCGGAAATGATGTACCTGGAGCCGGCGCCGAATGCCTGGGTGCGGCGCGACCAGCTTCCCAATGCGTTCGGCACGCAGCGTCGCCGCGATGCGCCACCGGGTCCGGACGCGCCGCCGCCGAATGGCGTGAATGGCGATGGCCGCAGGGCGGCACCGGAAATCGGCAAGGTCGGCTACGAACTGCACGTCAGCCAGGCCGTGGCACAGATCAAGAAACTTCTTGCGAACCAGTAATCGAAGCGGAGAGAGAAGAATGTCCCTGCGTCCCCTGATCACCCGAGTCTCCGCCATCGCGGCCTGCGTCGCGTCGCTGGCCGCGACGGCCGCTCCCCATGACAAGGTCCCCGCGATGCCGGTGGCGGCACAGAAGAACTTCATCGAGAAGTACTGCGCCGACTGCCACAACCCGATGGACATCCGCGGCAACCTGATGCTGGATGACCTCGACGTCGACAACCCCGGCACCACCGCCGACCTGGCCGAGAAGGTCATCCGCCGCGTTGCCACCGGCATGATGCCGCCACCGGACAACCCGCGCCCGGACGATGCCGCGATGCGCGCCTTCGTGAAGGGCCTCTCGCAGAATGTGGATGCCTACGCGGCGCGCAACCCGGACCTCGGCAACCCGCCCCTGCATCGCATGAACCGCACCGAATACGCCAACTCGGTGCGCGACCTGCTGGGCATCGAAGTCGACGTCGAGCGCCTGCTGCCGAGCGATGACTTCAGCCAGGGCTTCGACAACATGGCCGATGTGCTGGGCGTGTCGCCGACGCTGAAGGAAGCCTATGTGCGTGCCGCCGGCCGCATCAGCCGCCAGGCGCTGGGCGAACTGGACGCCACGCCGGTGCACAAGTCCTACCAGGTGCCGCGCGTGGTCAACCAGGTGAAACGCGTCGACGGCGCGCCGCTGGGCACCCGCGGCGGCATCTCGGTGATGCATGACTTCCCTGCCGACGGCGAATACACCTTCCGCGTCACCTTCTACCACTCGATCGAAGGACCGCTGTTCGGCGCGGTGCTCGGCAAGACCCAGAAGATCGAGATTTCGATCAATGGCGAGCCCATCCAGGTGTTCGACATCGATCCGCACCACACCGCATTCGATGTCCTCGAGACCCGGCCCGTCCCGGTCAAGGCCGGTCCGCAGCGGGTCACCGCCGCGTTCCTGGTCAATGCCGATGGCCCGGTCGAGGATGCCGTGCAGCCCTTCCGCTTCACGCTGCTGGACCTGAACCAGGCCACGCTGTCGGGACTCACCACCCTGCCGCATGTGCACGAGCTGATCATCGGTGGCCCGGTGACCGTCACCGGCATCTCCGACACCCCGGCCCGCCGCCGCGTCTTCTCCTGCAAGCCGGCAAACGAAACCGAAGAACTGCCGTGCGCGCGCCAGATCCTCGGACGGCTGGCCACCCAGGCCTGGCGTCGCCCGGTCAAGCCCGAGGAGCTGGACCAGCTGATGCAGTTCCATGCCCTGGGCGCCGGTGAGAGCGGTTTCGAAGGCGGCATCGGCGTGGCCCTGCAGGCCATCCTGTCGAGCCCGCACTTCATCTACCGCTTCGAGCATGTGCCGGAGAAAGTCGCGCAGACGGTGGCCAGCAATCCGGCCAGGGCGCCGCGCGCCCACCAGATCAGCGACCTGGAACTGGCCTCGCGCCTGTCCTATTTCCTGTGGAGCTCCGCGCCGGACCAGACCCTGCTGGACCTCGCGGCGAAGGGCCAGCTGCATCGCAAGTCGGTGCTGCGTGCCCAGGTGCGCCGCATGCTGCAGGACCCGCGCTCGATCTCGCTGGCGGAAACCTTCGCCAGCCAGTGGCTGCGCCTGCAGGGCCTGAAGGCCATCCAGCCGGACGGCTACCTCTACCCCAACTATGACAAGGGCCTGGGCGAGGCCATGCGGCAGGAGACCGTGCTGCTGTTCGACAGCATCGTGCGCGAAGACCAGCCGGTGGTGCGCCTGCTTGACGCCAACTACACCTTCGTCAACGAGCCGCTGGCGGCGCTGTACGGCATTCCCAATGTGCTCGGCAACCGCTTCCGCCGCGTCGAGCTGACCGACGAGAACCGCTTCGGACTGCTGGGCCACGCCAGCATCCTGGCCCTGACCTCCGCCTCCAACCGCACCTCACCGGTGATGCGCGGCAAGTACGTGATGCAGACCTTCCTCGGCGTGGCCCCGCCGCCGCCGCCGCCGGATGTGCCGCTGCTCGAGGAAGCCAAGAAGGCCCATGGCGAGGACCAGATCGAGACGCTGCGCACGCGCCTCGAGGAACACCGCAACAACCCGACCTGCGCCGGTTGCCACAAGTACATCGACCCGATCGGCTTCGCGCTGGAGAACTTCGACCCGATCGGCGCCTGGCGCAAGTTCGAGTCGGCCCAGCCCATCGACGCCATGGGCCAGCTGTATGACGGCACGCCGCTGGACGGCCCGGCCGCCCTGCGCAAGGCGCTGGTGAAACACTCGGATGACTTCCTGAACGGCTTCGCCGAGTCGCTGTTCGCCTATGGCATGGGCCGCGTGCTGCGTCCGGCCGACATGCCGGTGGTGCGTGTCATCCGCCGCAAGGCCGCCGAAAACGGCGACACCGTGTCGGCCTATGTGCTGGCCATCGTCGAATCCGAGCCCTTCCGCATGCGGGCAACGCCGAGCGACACCATCCCGGCGGCGAGCCTCGCTTCGCGCGCTTCCCTTTCCGTCACCCTTCCCTAACCCAGAGAGCTGGCAGCCATGTTCATCACCAAGAAGCACCTCTCCCGTCGAACCCTCCTGCGCGGCATGGGCGCCGCGGCCTCCCTCCCCCTGCTCGACGCGATGATTCCCGCGGCCACGGCACTGGAGAAGACCGCGGCCAAGGCCACCCCGCGCATGTCGTGCCTGGAGATCGTGCACGGATCGGCAGGCAGCACCGCCTACGGCACGGCCAAACACCTCTGGTCACCGGCCGGCACCGGCCAGGACTGGGAGTTCACTCCCATCCTGGAGCCGCTGAAGAACCACCGTGACTACCTGACCATCATCACCGGCACCGACCTGCGCGGTGCAATGGCCTGGAACCACGCCGAGGAAGGCGCCGACCACATGCGCTCGAGCGCCTCCTACCTCACCGCCGCGCACCCGAAGCAGACCGAAGGCGCGGACATCTACAGCGGCACCTCGATCGACCAGCGCTTCGCGCAGGTGTTCGGCCAGGAGACCCCGCTGCCCTCGATGCAGCTGTGCATCGAGGCAGCGGACGCATCGGGCGCCTGCGACTACGGCTACGCCTGCGTGTACTCGGACACCATCAGCTGGTCATCGCCGACCACCCCGCTGCCGATGACCATCGACCCGCGTGTGGCCTTCGAATCGCTGTTCGGCGATGGCGCCACCCCCGAGGAACGCCTCAAGCGGCAGAAGATCAACGCCAGCATCCTCGACTGGATCGCCGGCGATGCGCAGTCGCTGAAGAAGAAGCTCTCGCCGGCCGACCGCTCGCGCATGGACGAGTACCTGGACAGCGTCCGCGAGATCGAGCGCCGCATCCAGAAGATCGAGAAGTACAACGCCAGCGGCGAGGCCCGTGCCCTGCCCGCCGCGCCGATGGGCGTGCCGGACAACTACGAAGACCACGTCAAGCTGATGTACGACATCCAGGTACTGGCCTTCATGACCGACACCACCCGCTCGATCGCGATGAAGCTCAGCCATGACGTGAACATGCGCGTGTTCGCCGAGAGTGGGGTCACCACGCCCTTCCACACCTGCTCGCACCACGGCTTCACGCCCAACCGCATCGAGGAACTGGCGAAGATCAACCGCTACCACGTCAGCCTGCTGTCGTACTTCCTCGACAAGCTGCGCAGCACGCCGGATGGCGACGGCAACCTGCTGGACCACTCGCTGGTGCTCTACGGCAGCCCGATGGGCGATTCCAACGCCCACAACCACAAGCGCCTGCCGGTGCTGCTGGCCGGCCATGCCAACGGCAAGGTCCGCGGCAACAACCACGTGGTGGTCCCGGACGAAACCCCGTTCGCGAATGTGCTGCTGACGATGGGCAACAAGCTGGGCATGACGCTGGAAAGCATCGAAGACAGCACCGGCGAAATCGCCATCTGAACCGCGGGAGGAGCCGTACATGAAACATGCACCCCACCTGGCCGGACTTCTGTCCGGCCTGACCCTGTGCGCCGCCAATGCCATGGCGGCCGTCATTGCTCCGGATCCGGGCACCGGCCTCAGCGAAGCGGTGCGCCGCGGCGATGTGGCCGCGGTGAAGAACCTGCTGCGCCAGCGCATCGACGTCTCGGCGGCCGAAGGCGACGGCAGCACGCCGCTGCACTGGGCCGCCTATGGCGATCACCCGGACCTCGCCCGCATGCTGCTGAAGGCCGGCGCCGATGTGCATGCCACCACCCGCCTGCAGGGCGAAACCCCGCTGCACCTGGCGGCGCAGTCCGGCAATGCCGATCTGGTCAAGCTGCTGCTGAAGCATGGCGCCGACCCGCACCGGGCCAATGCGCTCGGCACCACGCCGCTGATGATGGCGGCGGCCGCCGGCGACCCTGCAACCATCGATGTGCTGGCCACGGCCGGCGCCGACATGAATGCGCGCGAGAAGGCGCGCGAGCAGACCGCGCTGATGTTTGCCGCCAACCTGAACCGTGCCGACGCCATCACCGCGCTGATCCGCCATGGTGCGGATCCGAACCTGGTGTCGAAGCTCACTCCGGCCACCCGCTATGAACGTCCGCGCCGCCAGCAGGCCGCCGTAACGGCACCCGCGGCCAACGCTCCGGCGGTCGATCCGGCCGCACCGATGGCGGTGGCCAACGACGAAGGCCAGGCCAACCGGCGGCGTGACCGCAGCGCGCAGCAGATGGGCGGCATGAGCGCCCTTCACTATGCGGCGCGCGAAGGCCATGCCGAGGCCGTGGCGGCGCTGATCAAGGGTGGCGCGGACATCAACCTGCCCAGCGGCAGCGAGCAGACCACGCCGCTGCTGCTGGCCATCCACAACGGCCACTACGATGCGGCGCGGGTGCTGGTCGAGGCGGGCGCGGACGTGAACAAGGCCAATGTCATGGGCTTCACGCCGCTGTACGCGACGATCGACGTGAAATGGGCGCCGCACCAGTGGTCGCCGGAGCCGATCGTCACCCAGGAAAGCACCGACTACCTGACGCTGATGAAGATGCTGATCGACCGCGGCGCCGACGTGAATGCACGGATCGAGAACATGCCCTGGTTCCGCACCCTCACGCAGAACCGCCACTGGGTGGAGATCGGCGGCAGCACCGCCTTCTGGCGCGCGGCCTTTGCCAACGACCTGAAGGCGATGAAGCTGCTGCAGGAGCACGGGGCCGACATCCACCTGCCCACCATCAATGGCACCACGCCGCTGATGGCCGCCTCGGGCGTGGGCTGGGCGCCGAACTACAGCACCACCGCCTCCACCCGCATCGAGTCGGTGCAGTACCTGCTGGACAATGGCGCGGACATCAACCACATCGACGACCTGGGCTTCAACGTGATGCACGGCGCTGGTTTCACCGGCAACCTGGAGCTGATCCAGCTGCTGGCCGATGCCGGCGCCCGCACCGACGTGAAGACCAAGGCCGGCGACTACCCGGCGGACTATGCCAACGGCCCGTTCGAGAAGTCGCTGCCGATCGCCGAGGCCACCGCGTTGCTGGAGAAGCTCGGCTCGCCGAACTCCAACAACTGCCGCTCGAGCGACTGCATTCCCCCGGTCAAGGAGGAGACGGCAACGGTCAATGTGCCCTCACCTGCCGCCGCGGCGCGCAAGCCCGAGGGCTGAGCCGGCAGGCATGGATCCGGTGAATCGCTGATTCACCGGATCACGGATCGCCCCACGGCGCGGATCGAAAGGTCCGCGCCGTTTTTCATTGCCGCTGCTGTTGGCGCTTCTACGGGCCAGGATTGACCGCCGAGTCCATCACCCGCCCGGACCGGGGCCAGCTACCGCCGTTATGAATCGAAGTCATCGCCTGCGCGGCGGCACGTGCGCAGCCGGTCAGGCTGGTGCTACTGGATCCCCTCTACGGCGGTCAAAGGACCCCAGGCAAGGCCCCAGTGGCTCGCCACCGATTCAGTCCTTCCCTCGTGCCGACTCCAGCTACAGGACGCCCTGAATTGCCCTCGGCCGGCGAGCTGACATCGAGACGGAAGCCCCGCCTCTCCACCCCTGCCCCGCTTCACCGACGGATTGCTTCCGCCCAAAGCAAAGGGCCCGGCATTGCCGGGCCCTTCGCCATCAGGGTCATGACCCCGGATCGTTGCCGGATCAGAACTCCAGTCGGATGCCCGCGCTGTACACCCGGCCCATCACATCGTAGAGGCTCGGGTTGGACGGCGAGGTCGTGTCACCGAAGCTGCCGCTGCTGGCCACGACCACCGGGTCCTTGTTCAGCAGGTTGCGCACGTTCAGGAACACATTGGCGCGCGGGATGCTGCCGAACTGCAGGTCCTTCGAGACCGAAGCGTCCAGCCACATCGCGCCCTTGATGTCGTTCTGGCTGATCGTGGTGTTGGTGCTCGTCGACACCGGACAGTCGGTGCTGCACTCGATCCAGTTGATGTTGTACTTGCCCGAGCTCACGCCGCGCGCCGTGAGGCCCGCCCGCCAGTCCGCGTGCGACCAGTTGGCCGAGAACGTGTACTTGAACTTCGGCGTGCTGCCGGTGTTGTTGCCGACGGTGTCGGTATACACACCGGCGGCGCTGGTGGTCGAGTTCTCCAGGAAACGGGTGCCGAGCAGGCGCAGCGACACATCACCCGGCATGAACTCCGGGCTGAAGCGATAGCTGAACTCGGCGTCCACGCCACGCAGCGCCGACTGGGCATTGTTCACCGTCGAGAGGCGCACACCGGTGATGCGACCCACGCCCGGACCACCCGGCCCGAAGGTGATCAGGTCGCAATATTCGGACTGGCCCTGGTGGCAGTTGTCGACGATGGTCTGCAGGCCGCCGGCACTGGCGATCGCATCGTCGATCTTGATGTCCCAGTAGTCCACCGCGCCGGCAAAGCCCGGCAGGAAGGTGGGCTGGAAGACCAGGCCGGCGCCCCAGGAATCGGACACCTCAGGCTTCAGGAACGGGTTGCCGACCGTCTGCGTGCTGGTGCCGTAGTTCACCACCTGGCCGCCATTCAGGTCCGTCTGCCACGGGTCGTCGACATAGGGGGCGCCGCCACGGCCATTGGCATACAGCTCGCTCAGGTTGGGAGCACGGATGTCGTGCGACAGCGAGCCACGGAACTTCAGGCTGTCGACGATCGCCCAGGTCGCACCCAGTTTCCACGCGGTGACCGTCCCGGCGGTGCTGTAGTCCTCCACGCGGACCGCAGCCTGCAGGTCGGCCGACTGCACGAACGGCAGGTCCTTCGCCAGCGGGACAACGGCCTCGACGAAGGCTTCCTTGACGTTGTAGGTGCCCTTGCTGGGCAGCGCATTGCCGGCCCACCACTCGCGCGCCACCGACATTTCGTCCACCCAGCTGCGGCCCATCCACTCGCGGCGCCACTCGGCACCGGCGGCGATGGAAACCTCGCCAGCCCACAGCGAGAAGGGCGAGCCGTCGACGCTGAAGGCGGCCACGTTCTGGCTCATGTGGTTGACGCGGGTCTGCGTCATGCCGCTGCCCTGGATGTAATACGCCACGTCCGGCGAGTTCACGCCGATGCCCATCGGGTTGTAGGGCACGCAGGGATCATCCGGGTCAGTCAGGGTCACCGCGCAGACGATCTCGCCGGTATCCGGGTGGATCACCGCGTCATAGGCCTTGGCCAGGCGGTTCACGTTCCAGATGCCCGGGGTCGAGTAGTGCTGCTTGCTCTCGCCGTACTGGTAATAGGCATTCCAGTGCCAGCCGGCACCGAACTTGCCGTCGAAGCTCAGTGCGGCTCGGCTGACCGTGCGGTCGCCGGTGGCCTTGGCGATGTCCAGGTCCGGGTGCATCGAGCCCAGCAGGATGGTGGAGAGTCCCTCGTCCTCCATGGCCTGCTGCACCGAGGCCGGGATGAAGGGGTTGCCCGACTTGATGGTGATCGAGTTGTAGTCCTCGTTCGAGAACGCCCAGTTGCGGGTCTGGCTGCGGTTGCGGTTCAGCATCAGGCCGACTGTCACATCATCGGTCAGGTCCCAGGTGGTGTTCAGGAAGCCGCTCAGGCCGCGCATGCGCGAGGCCAGCGGCTGGCTGCCGTGCTTGCCGCGGATATCCAGCTGCTCGAACATCGGGCTGTTCTGCTGGAAGCGGCCACCCTGGACCAGCCAGCCTTCCTCGATCTGGTAGGGCTCGCCACCCGGACCGAAGGCGGTGCCGCGCAGCGGACCGGAGCCGATCACGCCACCGATGACGCCCTGGTAGGTGGACACGCGATCGAGCACCAGTGTGTTGGGCACCGAGGTCGACAGGCCGGGGCCGGTGCCATATTCCGGGTTCACCACGCGCTGCCAGCCCTTCAGGTTCCAGTCGCGCCGGTTGTAGATCACCGGGTCGGCGTGGCTGAAGCTGCCACTGAAAAGCACATGGCCGCGGCCGTCGGCGAAAGGCCGGCCGTGGGTGAAGGTGAACTTGGTCTGGGAGTTGTCACCATAGGTGGTGGTGCCGGCGGTGGCGCTGAGCTTGGTGCCGGTGTAGGTATCATCCAGGATGAAGTTCACCGCACCGCCCATCGCGTCGGAACCCCACGAGGCCGAAGCACCGCCGGTCACCACTTCAACGCGCTTCACCAGCTCCTGGGGAATGGTGTTGACGTCGACCAGGCCGGTTTCCGAGGAGCCCACGATGCGCTGGCCGTTGACCAGCGTCAGGGTGCGACCGGCGCCGATGCTGCGCAGGTTCAGGGCGTTGATGCCGGCGTTGCCCGAGCTGGCGTTCACCTGCATCGATTCCGGCGCCGTGCTGCCGGTGATCGCGGGCAGCGTCTTGAGCACGTCGGCGATGTTGTTCGAGGCGAAACTCTCCAGTTCCTCCGCCGTCACCACGCTCACCGGCGTGGGGGCCTCGTAACCGTCGCGCACCACGCGCGAGCCGGTGACCGTGACCTCATCAAGGGTCATCTCCATGTCCATACCGGCGTCCGCGTCCATATCCATGGCAGCTTCTGCCGCAGCGGCGCCGCGAGGCATGAGCAGCACTGCCGCTCCGAGCACGATGGCGGCGCGGACCGCGCGCCGGACATCCATCGAAACCTTCCCATCGCAGGCAGAACCACCCATCACAACCGAGTCAGTCGACAACATTGCACTCCCCTTCGAGTAGCCGTCTAAAACCTGTCCAGCCCCCCGACCGAACACCTTCGAACATATGTCTATACATACCACTGGTTTTGAGTGTGCAAATTGCGTTCCCGATTAGATTTCCGGGCCGCGATCGCGTGAAAAAAGCCTTCCGGGATGCTGTTATTGCCTATACCAATGATGTGGCTGCATCGTGGCAGTGCGAACCGCGTCACATCGGCACAATTGCGATGCAGGCCCGGGGCGGATCCGGGCGGTCCGCCCCCCCATCGTGCGGAAAGCACCGGTGGCGACTGGACGGGGAAACGGGAGAAGAACCAGTGCGGGGCGGCGCGGCCGCCGCGCGGCCGGTGCGGAGGACCCGCACCGGCCACCGGACAATCAGTCCGCGTCGGCGGACCCGGGAGCGATCCTCTGCTCCCAGTTGCGCATCACCCCGGCCGGGGTCGGCGCGTCCAGAAGGCTGACGGCCACGAAGGCCACCAGGCTGGCGAGCACGCCGGCATAGATCGGCACGTTCGAGAAGATGTCACCCAGCACGATCATGGTCCCGACCGTGAACACCACGCCGGCCACGATGCTGGCCACCGCGCCCCGCGCCGTGGCCCGCTTCCAGATGAACCCGCCCAGCACCGGCACCATCAGTCCGCTGACCAGGAAGGCGGACGCCAGCGTCAGCGCCCCGACCACGTCATTCACCGCACAGGCGATGCCGGCCATGATGACCCCGAAGATCACGATCAGGACCCGGTTGTCGCGGACTTCGTCGTGCCCGTGGCCGCCATGGGCCACCGCCTGAGTGTCTCCCGCCGGCGCGACCTGCCGGCGGCGCTTGAGCCCCCCGACGATGTCCTGCTTGGCCACGGTGGCGGTGGCGATCAGCGCGCCACTGGAGGTACCCATGATGGCAGCCAGCGCACCGGCCACCACGAACCCGGCCAGGCCCACCGGCAGCACCGTGCGCACCACCTGCGTGTACACCTCGTCGCGGGTCTCCAGGCCCGGGATCAGCGTCGCGGCGGCCATGCCGATCAGCGCCCCGGCCAGGCCGTAGGCGAAGCAGTACAACGCCGCGGTGACGCCTGCCCACCTGGCCACCTTGTCGCTGCGCGCCGTGAAGACGCGCTGCCAGAGGTCCTGGCCGATCACCATGGTGGGCACATACAGCAGCATGTACGTGAAGATGAACCTGCTGTCGCCCCACGAGAAGGCGGTCTCGGGCAGTTTCTCCACCAGGCCATCGATGCCGCCTGCGCGGAACAGCGCCAGTGGCAGCAGCACGAAGAAGATGCTGATGGTCTTGACGATGAACTGCACCATGTCGGTCAGCGTGATCGACCACATGCCGCCCAGCACCGAATAGAGCACCACCACGCTGCTGCCGATCAGGATGGCCGGGATCTTGTCGATGTCGAGCAGCACCGAGAAGATCGCGCCATAGGCGATGGTCGAGGTCACCGAGATGAACAGTGTGTATCCGAGCATCACCACACCCGACATCACGGTGCCCATGTTGCCGTAGCGCACCTCGAGCATCTGGCTGACGGTGTAGACCTTCAGGCGGTTGATCAGCGGCGCCAGCAGCAGGCTGATGACGGTGACGCCGATGCCGAAGGAGAAGGCGATCCAGACACCGGCCAGGCCTTTCTGGTAGCCGATGCCGATGCCACCCAGCGTGGCGCCGCCACCCATGACCAGCGCCGCCAGCGTGCCGGCATAGTAGAAGGGTCCGAGCCGCCGGCCGGCCACGAGGAAGTCTGATTCGGTCCGTGCCTTCGCCTTGGCGTAGAAGCCGATTCCGATCATGGCCCCCAGGTACAGAAGAATGATGACGAGGTCGATCACTGCGGCTTTACTCCATTGACGATCTTGAACTTCTGGACGCGGAAATCCTCGGAGGTGTAGATGCTGCCCTCGAGGTCGAACTCCATCTGGTGGTTGCTGGTGAACTCGCCGGCGTAGGTGCCGAAGTTGCCGAAACGCGCCAGCTCATCGAGCGAGGCGCGGTCGAGCAGCACCCACTCGAAGTTCCCCGGATCGTTCAACACCATGATTTCCTGTCCTGCCGAGGGCCACATGCTGACGTTGCCCACTGACCCGGAACCGCCGGTGGTGGGCTCGTAGAAACGCTCTGCAACGAAGGTGCCATCCTTGCGGAAGACCTGCAGGCGGTTGTTGAGTCGGTCACACACATAGACCAGCCCGTCGCTGGAGATGCGCAGGCAGTGCACGAGGTTGAACTGCTTCGGCAGCTCACCCACGCCGGCATAACGCGGCGCGCGCTCATCCGACGGCTTGTTGCCATAGGCGCCCCAGTGCCGCTTGTATTCACCGGTGTCGGCGTCGAACACGATCACGCGCTTGTTGCCGTAGCCGTCGGCGATGAAAACTTCGTTGGTTTCCGGATCGACATCCACGGCTGAGGCCCCTGAAAGGATGGTGGGGTCATTGCTGCCCTTCGAAGGCCCCTTCGCGCCGATCTGCAGCAGCAGCTTGCCGTCCGGATCGAACTTCAGCACCAGGCCATCGGCGGCCCGGCCATCCTCGGATTCGCGCGTGGCGCTGCCCGCGATCCAGACGTTGCCCTTGTAGTCGATGTAGATGCCATGACCGGCGGTGGGCCATTCGAAACCCTGGTCCTTCGCGGTCGGATCACCCCAGGCGCGCAGCACTTCGCCGGTGGCACTGAACTCGATCACCGCCGGCGCCGGCACGCAGCACTTCGCGGTGGGCGGATCCGCTGCGGCACCGGTGATCCGGCGCCCCAGCCCTTCCGGCGTATGGAACACCCACACGTGGTTGCTGGCGTCCACATGGATTCCGTTGATGAGACCAAGCGCCCACTTGTTCGGCAGCGGCAGCTTCGGCCAGGAAAGATCCAGCTCGTACTGCGGCAGGGGCGGAGGCGATTCTTCAGCGGCTGGCACGGCCGTCACCGCGGACATGCACAGCAGCAGTGCGGCAAGGCCGGCAACACGCACACGATGAGTGCGTCTCCGTGCTTCGCCATGAATGAATGTGGTTCGGGAAGCATCGGACATCGCGCGCAATCTCCTTTCTGGTTCCGGATCGACTATAACGTCTATACATTAAATCTCAAATGTATGTACATTCGATCCAGGAGATATCCTGCATGCACGCGAACCTGAATGCACTGGTTACCACCGAACGTGGTTGGATCAACAAACTGAACATCAGCACCGCGATGATGGAAGAAGGACGCAAGACCAAGAGCTCGATGCCGGCAATGCGTGCCATCCAGGCCTTCGAGGCCATTGCACGTTGCGGCAGCGTGGCCAGCGCGGCGGAGGAGCTCGGCGTGTCACCCGGAGCGGTGAGCCAGCAGTTGCGCAAGATCGAACGACAGCTGAACGTGCGGCTGTTCGAACGGGACGGACGATCGCTCGAACTGACGTCGTGGGGAAGGCTCTACTACGAGAAGGTGCGCGCGGCGTTCGATGGCCTGCGTTCGGCGCAGCGCTCGCTGCGCCTTGCGCGATCACGGCAGAGCATCGTGCTTTCCGCCCTGCCCTCGCTGGCGCTGTGGCTGCAGCGTTACCTGATCGACTGGCGCAACCGCCACCCGGGCGTCAACGTGCAACTCACCGGCACGGAGTCGGAACCACAGTTGCAGGACGAGCGCATCGACTTCCGCATCTGCTATGGCGCGGACGCGCGTCGTTACGACCGGTTCTCGGAACTGTTCATCGACTCGGTGGTACCGGTGTGCTCACCGGAGTTCCTGCGCCGCCATCCGGTGGACACTGCCGCCGACATCCTGCGCCAGCCGTTGATCGACGTGGTCTGGGATCCTCGTCATCGCCCGCCGCCGTCGTGGGCCGACTGGGCCTGGTCGGTTGGTGCCCAGGCCCCGAAGGGCCCGGCCGACCTCGCGTTCTCGCTGTCGGGGGCGGCCATCGGCGCAGCGCTCGATGGCGGCGGTTTCGTGCTGGGCCAGGTATCGATGATTGCCGACCACGTGCGCGCCGGCCGGCTGGTGGTGCCAGTGGATGCGCGCCTCAGCCTGCCGGAACCCTACTTCCTGGCCTGGGAGCGGGACGCACTGGATCGGCCGGCAGTGGCCGACTTCCGCAACATGCTGGTGGCGGCCGGCCGGCACCAGATGGACCTGTCAGCGGGCCGCCTGCCACTGCTGCCGCCGGCGGCGGGCTGATTCAGCGCCCGCCGCTCCCGGCCTCGCCGGGAACGGTCACCGGCGCGAACGGAGTGAAGCTGGCAACCAGTTCGTGCAGGTTGCCGGGGTAGGTCAGGCGCACGAAGGTGATCACCGAATCAGCGCCGCGCGTGGTGCGTTCCACCACCAGGCAGGGCGTGCGGGCGCGGATCTTCAGGATCGCGGCGATCTGCGGATCGGGCGAAACCGCGCGGATGCGATGTTCGGCCAGCCTCCAGGGCACGCGACTGAGCAGCCAGGCGCCGGGCGCGGTTTCGGCGAAGGATTCGTTGGTAGCCTCTGGCACGGCGCGCAGGTTGATCAGGCGCTGCTCGTAGCAGAAGGGCTGCGTGCCACCCAGGTGCAGGCAGGTGAGGTCCAGCAGCGGCACGGAGGCCTCGCGGCCCACTGCCATTTCCTTGTCATCGCGCGTGCTGCGACGCTTGACCCGTTGCAGCACCCGGTATTCATACGGCAGGCCCAGCGCCGTCACCTCGGTCTTGATGTCCGGGATGGTGAGCACTGCCGACTGCGAATGCGGCCGACCGACGAAGGAGCCGAGCTTGCGGTGCCGCTCGATCAGGCCGGCCTGCGCCAGGCGCGTCAGCACCTTGCTCACCGTCATGCGCGAGCAGCGGTACTGCTTCATCAGTTCGTGCTCGACCGGGATGCGCCGGCCCACTTCCCATTCGCCGGACAGGATCTTGCCCTGGATGTCCGACAGGATGCGCTGGTGAAGGAACATGGGCTGCGCCTTCGAGCGCGCAGCGCCGCGACGGGCCGTGCCCGCAGTCAATGAAGATCTTCCGTCAAGCACACAATTCCTCCATGGCCTGCCGGTACACACGGCAGATCCGGTCGCGCGCGAAATGCCGGCCTCCCTCGACCAGCTTGCGTCCCTGCACCCACACACAATCCACAGCCCTGCCGGCGCCGGCGAAAATCCATGAATCGACCAGCGCATCACCTTGCCGACCCACCAGTGCGGGGCTGTCGACGGCGAGGCTCAGCATGTCCGCGGCCGCGCCGGGCACCAGTGCCTCCGCACTGCCACCAAGTGCAATGCTACCGCCTGCCTGCAGGCGCTGGAATAGCGAAACACCGGTGGATCGGCCCGGACCATCGGCCAGCACGTTGCGCGTACATCTCGCCAGGCGCTGGCCATACTCGAGCAGCGACACTTCAGCGGCGGCATCGATGTAGACATTCGAGTCGCTGCCGACCCCGCAACGGCCACCCATGGCGAGGAATTCGTGCGCCGGGAAGATGCCGTCCCCGAGGTTGGCCTCGGTGACCGGACAAAGCCCGACCACAGCGCCGGATTCGGCCATTCCGCGCAATTCCCCGTCATCCACCTGGGTGGCGTGGACGAGGCACCAGCCGGCATCCACCGGCATGTGGTCCAGCAGCCAGCGCACCGGGCGTGCGCCGCTCCAGGCAACACAATCGCGCACCTCGCCGATCTGCTCGGCAATGTGGATGTGCGTCGGCGCGGTCGCGGACGCCTTCGCGAGCTGGTGCAACTGCCCCAGTTCATCCGGGGTGACGGCCCGCAGGCTGTGCGGCGTCACGCCGATGCGCCCCCCGGGCAGCGCGGAGACCACCGAACTGCAGCGCTCGAACAGGCGCGCGTAGGCGTCGATGTCATGGATGAACCGCTTCTGGTGGTCCTGCGGGACCTTCCCGCCGAAGCCGGAGTGCGCGTAGAAGACCGGCAGCAGCGTCAGCGAGATGCCCGTGTCCGCGGCCGCCACCGCGATGCGCACCGACATCTCGGCCGGATTCGCGAACGACTGGCCATTGGTGTCATGGTGGAGATAGTGGAACTCACCAACCCTTCCGAAGCCGCCCTCGAGCATCTCCATGTAGGCCATGGCGGCGACCGCTTCGAGCTGCGCCGGCGTCATGCGCGCGGCGAAGCGATACATGGTGTCGCGCCAGCTCCAGAAGTCATCGCCCTGCCCGCCGCGCATTTCCGCAAGACCAGCCATGCCGCGCTGGAATGCGTGGCTGTGCAGGTTCGGCAACGCCGGCAGGATCACGCCATGTCTTTCATCACCGGGTTGCGGCGGAACATTCTCTTCGATCTTCCCGATGCGGCCATCAGTGACATGCAGGCGGACCGACTGTTTCCATCCCGACGGTGTCAGCAATTGCGAGGCAAAAATGGTTGGCTTCATCACGTACTGTCTTCCGTTTGTGCGGACGTGTTGCTTTCGTCGTCTATATGACTATACATTTAAACCAGCTTGAAAACCGCACCAGGAAATTCACCCATCAGCGTTCCGCGCGAACGCATCTGGCGCAACGCTTCGGTTGCAACGATGCGCGGCCAGGAACTCGGCATCATCGAAGATGCAGTGGTGATTGCACGCGGTGAACGCATTGCATGGTGCGGACCGGCAGGCGAAGCACCCGCCCCCGCTCACGAAGACAGCGAGGTCATCGACTGCGGTGGCCGATGGATCACGCCGGGCCTGATCGATTGCCACACGCACCTGGTGCATGGCGGCCACCGCGCCAATGAATTCCAGATGCGCCTGAAGGGCGCGACCTATGAAGAGATTGCCGCGGCCGGCGGTGGAATTGTCTCCACGGTGCGCGCCACCCGCGCCGCCAGCGAGGCGGAGCTGATCGCGCAGGCACTGCCGCGCCTGGATGCATTGATCGCCGAAGGCGTGACCACGGTCGAGATCAAGTCCGGCTATGCACTCGAGGCCGAAGGCGAGCGCCGCATGCTGCGCGTTGCGCGCCAGCTGGCCAATGAAAGACCGGTCAACGTGCGCACCACCTTCCTCGGCGCGCATGCACTGCCACCGGAGATCCGCGACGGCGATGCCTATGTCGATTACCTGCTCGACCTGATGCCCGGCCTCGCGGCAGAGGGCCTGGTCGATGCCGTGGATGGTTTCTGCGAGCGCATCGCCTTCTCGCCGGTGCAGATCCTGCGTGTGTTCGCGATGGCAAGGGCGCTGGACCTGCCGGTCAAGCTGCATGCGGACCAGCTGTCGAACCTGCATGGCGCGGAACTCGCGGCCAGCCATGCGGCACTGTCGGCCGATCACCTCGAGCACACCGACGAAGCCGGGGTGCGCGCGATGGCGGCTTCCGGGACCGTGGCCGTGCTGCTGCCCGGCGCCTTCTATTTCCTGCGCGAGACGAAGCTGCCGCCGGTGGCGCTGCTGCGCGAACACGGCGTGCCGATCGCGATTGCCACCGACTGCAATCCCGGCACCTCGCCTCTCACTTCGCTGCTGCTGACCATGAACATGGCGGCCACGCAGTTCCGCCTGACCGTCGAGGAATGCCTGGCCGGCGTCACGCGCAATGCCGCGCGCGCGCTGGGCATCCATCACGACACCGGATCGGTCGAGGCCGGCAAGTATGCCGACCTTGCGATCTGGGACATCGGAAGTCCTGCCGAGCTGGTGTACCGCATCGGATTCAACCCCCTGTACGCCCGAATCTGGAGAGGCCGATGATCGCCATCGTACTGACCCCCGGTTCCACGACGCTCGCCGACTGGCGCGCGATCTATCGTGGCGCCACCCCGAAACTGGACCCCCGCTGCGGCGCTGCCATCGTGCAGAGCGCCCAGGCGGTGGCACGCATCGCCGCGCGTTCCGAGCCGGTGTACGGCATCAATACCGGCTTCGGCAAGCTGGCCAATGTGCGCATCGAGCCGGCGGACCTGGCCCGTCTGCAGCGCAATATCGTGCTCTCGCATGCCGCCGGCACCGGCGATCCGCTGCCACAGCGCATCGTGCGGCTGATGATGGCACTGAAGCTGGCGAGCCTCGGCCAGGGTGCCTCCGGCGTGCAGCCGCGCACACTGATCATGCTCGAGGCGATGCTGGCGCATGACCTGATCCCGGTCGTGCCCTCACAGGGTTCGGTGGGTGCTTCCGGGGACCTTGCGCCGCTGTCCCACATGACCGCAGCGATGATCGGTGTCGGCGAAGTCGATACGCCCTCCGGTCGCCTGCCCGCCCTCGAGGCACTGGCCAGGGCCGGCCTCCAGCCGCTGGAACTGGCGCCCAAGGAAGGCCTGGCGCTGCTGAATGGCACGCAGTTCTCCACCGCGGTGGCGCTGGCGGGCCTGTTCGAAGCCGAAACCCTGTTCCAGTCCGCGCTGGTGACCGGTGCGCTGGCCACCGATGCCGCGCTGGGCACCGATGCCCCCTTCGACGAACGCATCCACAAGCTGCGCCGTCACCGCGGCCAGGCCGAAGCGGCCAGGGCCCTGCAGGAACTGATGGCCGGCAGCCCGATGCGCGCCTCGCACCGTGAAGGGGACAGCCGCGTGCAGGACCCCTACTGCCTGCGCTGCCAGCCGCAGGTGATGGGTGCGTGCCTGGAGATGCTGCGTACCGCCGCCAACTTCCTCGGCACCGAGGCCAATGGCGTGTCGGACAACCCGCTGATCTTCGCCGACACCGGCGAGGCGCTGTCCGGCGGCAACTTCCACGCCGAGCCGGTGGCCTTTGCCGCCGACATCATCGCCATCGCGGTGTGCGAGATCGGTTCGATCTGCGAGCGCCGCATCGCGATGCTGATCGATCCGGTGCTGTCTGGGCTGCCGGCGTTCCTGACGCCGCGTCCGGGCCTGAACTCCGGCTTCATGATCCCGCAGGTGACGGCCGCCTCACTGGTGTCCGAGAACAAGCAGCGCGCCTATCCGGCCAGCGTGGATTCGATCCCGACCTCGGCCAACCAGGAAGACCACGTGTCGATGGCCGCGCATGGCGCGCGCCGCCTGCTGCCGATGATCGAGAACGCCACCACGGTGGTCGCGATCGAGCTGCTGATGGCCGCGCAGGGCTGCGACCTGCGGGCGCCACTGAAGTCCAGCGAGCCGCTCGAAGCCGCCCGCGCGCTGCTGCGCGCGCAGGTGCCGATGCTCGATGACGACCGCTACATGTATCCGGACATGCAGAAGGCCACCGAGCTGGTGCGCAGTGGCGCGATTGCCTCGGCCGCCGGCGTGCGCCTGCCGGAACTGGCACTGGACGTCCATTGAAGGACTGGCTGTCCATCACGCGCGGCAACGCGCCCCTGCTGCTGTCGATGCCGCACTCCGGCATCGACCT
>CAYNEX010000013.1:0-35606 GCA_964396335.1 uncultured Steroidobacteraceae bacterium
GATGGCCTCATCACTTGGCTACCCGCGAAGGCGGGGCTTCGCTCAGCGCAGCGCAAGAATCAGGACGCAAATCACATCGTGGCGTCGCAGACTCTGCCTCGCCGGGCACAGACCGATGCTCCGCTGCCCGGCAGGAGGTAAGTTGTGGAAATGTCCCCGCCCCGCCCTGCTTTCCGCGCTGCGGTCCGCGATGCCGCGGCGCCAGCCGTGAATCCGCGCCATGTCGAACTGGCCGCGGCTGCCTGCCGGCGCATCGAGTCCAGCGGCACGCTGCCGGACCTGGCTGAACTGGCCGGTGAAGCGGGCCTGAGCCGTTTCCATTTCCACCGCGTGTTCAAGCAGGTGACCGGGCTCACGCCGAAGGCCTATGCCGCCGCCACGCGCGCCGCGCGGGTGCAGGCGCAACTGGCCGCCGGCGTGCGCGTCACCGATGCCATCCATGCCGGCGGTTACGAATCGCCCAGTCCCTTCTATGCCAGCGCATCGCGACAGATCGGCATGGCACCGCGCCGGTTCCGCGAGGGTGGCCAGGGCGAAGTGATCCGTTTCGCGGTGGCGCATTGCGCACTCGGCGCGCTGCTGGTGGCCGCGTCGGACAAGGGGGTCTGCGCCATCCTGATGGATGATGACCCCGAAGCGCTGGTGCAGTCGCTGCAGCAGCGCTTCCCGCGCGCTGAACTGGTGGGCGCCGACGCCGGCTTCGAACAATGGGTGGCACGCATCATCGGCTTCATCGAGGCGCCGGGCATCGGCCTCGACCTGCCGCTGGACCTGCGCGGCACCGCCTTCCAGCGTCGCGTCTGGCAGGCGCTGTGCCGCGTTCCGGTGGGCGAGACCATTTCGTACGCGCAACTGGCACGCCGCATCGGCATGCCGGGCGCCGTGCGTGCGGTGGCGCAGGCCTGCGCGCGCAATCCCCTGGCGCTGGCCGTGCCCTGCCATCGCGTGGTGCGCACCGATGGATCGTTGTCGGGATATCGCTGGGGCGTGGAGCGCAAGCGCGAACTGCTGCAACGTGAGCGTCACGCCGGGGAGGACCGGCAGGACGTGGCGTCGGAAGGCCGATGAGGTGACGGGCGGGCTCGGGGCAGAGCCTGCGCCATCCGTCATTCCCTTCTCAGGTGCCTCGGCCAGACGCCATAACGGCCGGCGGCCAGGATGCCGTTCGGATCCACCGCATCCTTGATCTTCTCGCGCATGCGCGTCAAAGCGTGGTTGTTGAACGAATAGGTATGCGCCACATCGTCCTGGAACACCGCCGGCGCGCGATGTTCCCCCCAGCCGCGCGCGGCGGCCAGCTGCACCCAGCGCAGGTACGCGGCGCGCATCCTTGCGTTCATCGCCCGATCCCCGCCCAGCGGGAAGATGATCCGGGCCATCAGCGTGCGCTCCCAGCCGGTCATGAACACCGGACCGATGAAGGCCAGCGCACCGCCTTCCGAAAGTTCATGCAGGTGCTCGCGGTAGAAACCCGTGAATTCGAGCACGGCCTCGCCACTGCGCGGGATCACCGGAGAGAAACCCATGTAGCCGCCCGCCGGTGCGAGGCTGTCCTCGTTGCTGCCGAGCGAACCGAAGGTGGAAAGATCGGGCACACCGAAGGTGACCTTGCGCACGCGCTCGAGCGTTTCGGCGTCCAGCGGCGTGCGGAACAGCTCACCCGGCGTGACGCGCGCGCCCTGGATCGGGGCGAACTGGTCCTGGATGCATTCCATCGCCGCGCGCACGATCTTCTCCCGCCCGTACACCGGCAGCACCAGGTTCCAGCCCTGCCCGCTGCGCGACAGCTGCGTGGCGCCATTCACCACCTGCTGGATCTCGAGCAGGTTCAGTGCATCCATCGCGGCGATCACGCCCTGCTCGCCCGGTACCTGCACCGTGGCGGTCTGCACGACCTGCGGCCGCGGCATCAGGTGGAAACCCATCTTCGTGACGATGCCGAGGTTGCCCTGGCGGAACAGGCCATCCACCCACGGGCCATAACCCCAGCGGTACTGCGCCCATGTCTTCGCATCCGGCAGCGCGCCCATGCCGGTGCGCATCACCTCGCCATCGGCCAGCACCACTTCCATGCCGCAGTGGGCTGCGAAATGGTCGCGGAACGGGGAAGCGGTCCAGCCCGAACCACCATCCAGCGCATTGCCGATCAATGAACCCCAGCCCGGATCCGGCGGATCGATCCACAGGTTGAGGCGCGCGCGGTTGATGTGGGTATGGAGGTCGAAGTAACTGACGCCCGGTTCAACGATCGCGTACGCATGACGCTCGCTGACCTCGAGCACGCGATTCATGCGCTTCAGGTCCAGCACCACGCTGCCCGAGTACACCGGTGCCGCGCCGCCATAGGCCAGGTTGCGTCCGGTGGAGACCGGATAAATCGGCACGCGGAACTCGTTAGCCACGCGCACGATGGCCTGCACTTCCTCCAGCGTCGAAGGCGCCACGGCCGCTGCGGCCACACGCTCCCCGGGCTCACCCCGGAAGGGCGAGTACGCATCACGGTACAGCGCCACGTCTTCCGGTGAAGTGAACACCCACTCGCCGCCGACGATGTCCCGCCAGGAGGCCAGCACGCGGTTGAAGTCGGCCGGACTCACGCCGGGCGGCACGGATCCTGAAAAAGCCTGCGCGGCAGAGGGCACGGCCGCGCCGGCCTGTGCCCCGACGGCAACCGGTGCACCGGCGATCGCAGGCACGGCGACGGTGGCCGCAGCCTGCAGGAATTGCCTCCGGTCAGTCATGCGCGATCAGCACCCCCAATCGCTCCATCCTATTCGATCAGGGGCCTGCGAAGTGACATCCGGCGGAATCGCTGGCGATGCACCGGCGCGGTGCAACGCGCCCCGGCGCGATGGAAGCTCAATCCGGGTCAGCGGGTGCACTGCTCCAGTGCAAGGGACGGGACACGCTCAGGTATGACACGTCATACACCCCGTCATATGCCGGATCGGACGCATGGAGAAGGATGACCGGATCGGTTCGACAGTCGGTCGTGCAGGCGGGGCCGGCAGCCACAACTCCGCATCCGTCGGTTGATGCGCCAGTGCATCCCCAGAACTCACCACCGCGATACATCGCGTTGAGATGGATCAGTCCCCAGTCGCGCAACTTGTACCCCAGTGGCTGGCGCTGCTCCCATCCCGGCGGTGCGTGCCGGAATGGCAGGCCGATGGTCTTGCGTGCATGCACATTGCCGCCGAACAGGATCCAGAACGCATCCTGCGGAGCCTGGTCGTGCAGTGCCTGCAGGTGACGCGCACTCGTGGCGTCCCGCTGCTGGACATCCGCACCGGGGAAATCATAGGCAACCAGCTTCAGGCTGCCTGGTGTGCGGCGGTCGCTGTGCATCCTGCGCAATGCATCGGCCATGGCCACCGATGCCCTGCCATCCACATTGCCGGTCCAGTGCGCCGTGCCGGTCAGCGCGGCCATGCCCTGCTCGACATCGGCCGTTTGCAGGAATCGGTCCAGCACCGGCTGGTCGGTGGCGTCGTATTCCATCGCGACAATCACCGGGCGCCCGGACTGGATGGCATGGCAGGCCAGTGCCGCCAGGAATGCCGGCGACTGGGTCGAGCCATGCATGTCGCCGATGAAGACACCGGGCGCGGCCAGCACCTGACCGACGCCTTCCACAGCTGGACACGCTGTGTTCTCCGGCGTGCGCGCACAGCCTGCAAGCAATACCGCTGCGAACAAGGCGGTGATGATCTTCATGTTCCTTCCCCCTGGTTGTTGTTGTCGGCCTCGTGCCATCCGACCTTGTTGGGGATAACGGCATCCCACTTCAAGGCGCACCTGTCACGAATTTCGCGTCAGCAGTGCTATCGTTGCCGGGTTACCAACAACAGGGAGCGGACCAATGGCCGCGAAGAAAGCGAAGAAGAAGGGCAAGAGGACCAGGACCACGCTGCGCAGCTCGAAGGGCACCAAGCTGTACGCGGTGCGCAACGCTGATGGCACCTTCCACGACATCCAGTCGTACAAGCGTTCCCATGCGGCCGACCTGCGTCGCACCAGCAAGGAAGAAGCCGCTGCCAAGGCCAAGAAGAAGACCAAGGCCAAGACCAAGGCCAAGACCAAGGTGAAGGCCAAGGCCAAGGCGAAGAAGTCGAAGAAGGTCGCCGCCAGGAAGAAGTGATAACTGGCGCCCCGGAAGGGGCGCTTGGTTCTTGCGCTGCGATCAGGAGTAGGCTCGGGGGAAACCCGAGCCTCCCCTGCAGACGTTCACGGTCCTGACCGAGGAGAACCAATGTCGATCTTCAGCACCATCCTTTCGAAGCTGGGCATCGGCGGTGCCAAGGCATCACCAGCCGCCACGCCTGCACGTCCTGCTTCCACCCCGGCCGCGCCCGCACCGGCGCCCACCGTCGCACCACCGCCTCCTTCTCCCGAGCCGGTGGATATCGCCGCAGTGCTCGAGCAGCGCGCCGCCGCCAGCGGCCAGAAGCTGAACTGGAAGACTTCCATCGTCGACCTGCTGAAACTGCTGGAAATGGACAGCAGCTTCGGCGCGCGCAAGGAACTGGCCACCGAACTGGGCTGTCCCGCCGAACTGATGAATGACTCGGCGAAGATGAACATGTGGCTGCACAAGACCGTGCTGGCCCGCGTGGCCGCCAATGGCGGCAAGGTGCCGGCGGACCTGCTCGACTGACGGAGTGTTGTTTCGTGGCCTGACGGCGCTGCTGGCCGTCCTGCTGATGCTGCCGGCCCGCGCCGCCGAGTCCTTCGACATCGGCCTGGCGGCGGATGGCCGGCGCATTGATGCCTTCGCCATCAGCGCCACCGCTGACGGGGCGCGCAGCGTGGTGCTGGTGGGCGGACTGTCCGGCGAGGACGCCAGCAGTGACCGGGTGCGTGCGGCCCTCACCACTTACGAAGCACAGGGCGAACGCCCCTTTCACCTGGTGGCCGTGCCGGTGGTGAATCCGGCCGCGTCGACGCTGCGTTTCCCGCCTGACGGCGTGGCCTATGCGGACCTGCCGGAATCCCATGCATTGTGGCGCTGGGTAGGATCGCACGCACCCGACCTGGTGCTGGTGGCGGGCAGCAGCCCGGCCGCGGAACAATTGGTCACCGCCCTGCAGAGTGCGCCGGCAGCCCTGCTCGGCACGATTCCCGCGCGCCACTGGGAGCCCACGCTCACCTGGGCACGCAGCCTCGGCCGGATCCCCGCCTCCCCCGCGGCGCTGGAGAAGCAGCGCCGACTCGCGCGCAGTCCGCGCCAGCTGGCCACCGAACTGGCGCAGCACTATGGCCGCAACTTCGACCAGCCCTGGTACATCGGCGCCATCGCACTGGTGGCGCGCATCCACCTCGGCGAACTGGACGCGGTGCGCGCGCTGGTCGAACCCTGGGTGGATGGTTCAAAGGACAGCCTCGCGCGCCCGAACGCGCTGGTGATGGCCGGGCACATCGTGTTCACCGAACTGGCGCGTCGCACGGGTGACGCGCGCTACACCGCGCTGGTGCGCCGGGTCGCTGACATGGGCTTCGATCCCGATGGTCAGCCGCTGGAGGCCATGCCGCTGCACGATGGCTACAGCGATTCGGTGTTCATGGGCACTACCATCGTGGCGCAGGCCGGCGCGCTCGGCGGCGAACCGCGTTATTTCGAGATGGCCGACCGGCACCTGCGCTTCATGCAGGAACTCGACCTGCGCCCCGACGGCCTGTACCGCCATCGCCCCGGAGCCGATGTGCCCTGGGGCCGCGGCAATGGCTTCGCAGCCATCGGCCTGGCGCTGACGCTGCCGGAACTGCCGCGTGACAGCGCGGCCTACCGGCACGCGCTCGATTCCTATCGCGCGCTGATGAGGACCCTGCTTCCCTGGCAGAACCGCGATGGCCTGTGGCGCAATGTGGTCAACCATGCCGGCGCCTTTGCCGAGTTCTCCGGCACGGCGATGATCGGCTTTGCAATGCGCCGCGGCCTCGAACGGGGATGGATCGAAGGCGCGGAATACGAGCGCGCCGTGCAGCGCGCCTGGCAGGCGGTGAATGCACGCGCGGGATCTGATGGCCAGCTGATCGACGTCTGCGACTCCACCGCCCGCCTGACCACGCTGCAGGAATACCTGCAGCGCCCGGCGCTGCTGGGCCGGGATGACCGCGGCGGCGCCATGGCACTGCTGTTCGCCACCGAATTGATGGACTGAGTGCCCTTGCCGTGCATTTGCCGGCAGAATAGCTGCCGCATGAATCGATGCATTTTCCCCGACCGGATGACGCCCGAGACGAAGCGGGCGCGATGAAACACCGCTTTGCGCACCTGGCGCTGCTGGCCGCATGCACCTCGATGGGCCCGCTGAGCCTGAACCTCTACCTGCCGTCAGTGCCTGCGGTGCAGGCGCATTTCGGCGCCAGCGTGGCCGAGGTCCAGACCACCGTCAGCCTGGCGCTGCTCGGCTTCGGGCTGGGCCTGATCCTGCTCGGGCCGCTCACGGATCGCTATGGCCGCCGGCCCTGCCTGATCGGCGGGCTCGCGCTGTTCATCGCCGCCTCGCTGCTGGGCGGCCTTGCCCCGTCGCTGGGCTGGCTGGCCGCGGCGCGTGTGCTGCAGGCGGTCGGCTGTGCGATGGCCTTCATCAGCTCGCGCGCCATCGTCGCGGACCTTTCCCCGGGTGAGTCACTGGCCCGTTCGGTGGCGCAGATGACCATGCTGATCCTGGTGGTGCAGAGCGTGGCGCCGCTGATGGGCACGGCGCTGATGGCACTGGGCGGCTGGCGCTCGGTGCATTTCTTCGGCGCGGCACTGGCCATCGTGCTGGTCACCTGCGTGGTGCTCTGGCAGCGGGAAACCCTGCCCGCCGAACGAAGCGTCCAGCGCGGCGGTTCCATCAGCGGTTTCCTGCGACCGACCTTCTCGCTGCTCGGCCGGCCCGGCATGGCAATGATGCTCGTGCAGGTGGGCCTGCTCTATTCCGCCTATCCCGCGTTCGTGTCCATCGCGCCGCAGCTGATGGTGGATGCGCTCGGCCGCTCACCGGCCGAATTCGCGTATTACTTCTTCCTGCTGCCGCTGGGGTACTTCGCCGGCAATGCCTTCGTGCTCCGCTACGGCAAGGACTTCGGCCAGCACCGCCTGGTGCCGGCCGGCACCTTGTTCGCGCTGGGTTCGGCGCTGCTCGGGGTGCTGCTGTTCGCGCTGCGCCTGCGCCATCCGCTGGTGCTGTTCCTGCCGGCCGGCGCGTTGCTGAACTTCGGGCTGGGGCTGGCGCTACCCACCGTTTCGGCGCGCGCGGTGACGCTCTCCAGCCCCGAGGTGGGAAGCGGCTGGGGACTGGTGGGCTGCTCGCAGCAGGTGATCGCGGCACTGGCGGTACAGATCGTCGGCCATTTCAGCACCGCCTCGGCCTACCCGGTGCTGTTCGTCTGCGCCGGCGCACTGATGATCGTGCTGGCGCTGGAACACCGGCGCCGCGACGCTGCGCCCGCGGTCGGTTCCGGGCGCTGAACGGACAACGCCAGTCGGCCGGCACCGCGCGTCCCGAATACTGGCGCGCTTCGGACTTGTCGCCATGGTCCGCCAGCATGGGATTGATCGATCCCTGCAGGCGGATGTCGCGCTGGCGGATCTGGTCGCGCAGCATGGTGTACTTGCCGCGCTCCCGCAGCATCTCGAACTGCGCATGCGGATTGAAGACCAGTGTCACATGCGGCATGCGGCGCGCATGGCGTGAAGCCCGGGGGTGCATGCCGATCACATACCAGGCGCGGCCACCAATGCTGAAGGAGAACGTTGCATCCTGCGGATCCCTGCTGACCGACCGGTCCCAGGCATGGCGCCGCGCGTCGAAGTCATGCATGAGCTGCAGGTGCCGCCACAGCCGGCTCTCGAAGTCGGCTTCATCCGCCACCTCTTCATCCGGGAACAGCGCGACAAACGACCAGGGCGTTCCCGGCACATCGGCCAGCGCCCGGTAGAGGTCCTGGCACAGGCTGCGCGCGCAAGCGGCGTCACCCAGTGCGGCATACTGGCCGAACTCGACGGCATTGCGGGCCACCACCGATTTGGCCATTGCGCAGGGATGATGGGGAGCGCGCACGAAGTCCTTGAAGCGCGACACATGCGGGTTCTGTTGCCGGTTCTGCATGCCCTGCAGGTTGCTCCTGCGGGCGCGCCACCACCGTAGGCGCCGGGAGCGGATGCAGGCAGGACCGATGGCGTCGTCCCGTGCCGGACGTTCAACCCGCTGCCAGTCCTACGTCATCGCGCCATCGGATGTTTATCCTGCCCCTCATGTCGCCATCCAACGTCAGGTTGAGCAGGATTCCTCCGCAAAGCGGAACGGGTTTCGAATTGCGTCGGGGCCAGGTGCTGCGGGTCATCGATCCGCAGGGAGAACAGGTCGCCGACCTGTTTGCCTTCGCCGCCGGCGATCCCACCAGCTACCTGTCGTCGGGACGTTCGCTGGACTATGCCGGCAAGCTGTACCTGAGCACCGGCGACCAGCTCTATTCCAACGACAGTCGCGTGATGTTCAGCATCATCGCCGATACCGTCGGCCGGCACGACTTCACGCTGACGCCGTGCAGCCAGCGCATGTTCGAGATCCTCTACCGGCACCAGGGCCATCATCCCAGCTGCCACGAGAACCTGTGCAACGGATTGGCACGCTTCGGCATCGCGCCCCACCAGATCCACAACACCTTCAACATCTTCATGAACGTGTGGTTCAACACCGAAGGCAGGATGACGGTGGATGTACCGCGCTCGCGGCCCGGTGATTACATCGACCTGCGCGCGGAGATGGACCTGTGGTGCGGGCTGACCGCCTGTTCGGCGGAGGGCTCGAACAACGGCACGTTCAAGCCCATCGATTACGCCATCCTGGAACCCGGCGCCTGAAGGCGCCGGGACGGGATCAGAGATCGATGTCGATGCTGACCGGACAGTGGTCCGATCCCATCACGTCGGCATGGATGCTGGCCGACTTCACCCGGTCCTTGATCGACTGTGACACCAGCACGTAGTCGATTCTCCATCCGATGTTCCGGGCGCGTGCGTTGGCGAAATGCGACCACCAGGTGTAGTGGCCGTTGCCCTGCGTGAACATGCGGAAGGTGTCGACGAAACCGGCGTCGACGAAGTTCTGGAACCCCTCGCGTTCTTCATCGGTGAAACCCTTCTTGCCGCGGTTGGGCTTCGGGTTGGCGAGGTCCAGTTCGGTGTGCGCGACATTCAGATCGCCGCAGAAGATCACCGGCTTTTTCGTCTCCAGCTGCTTCACATAGGCGAGGAAGGCCGGATCCCAGTGCTCGTGCCGCAGCTTGACGCGCGACAGGTCTTCCTTGGCATTGGGCGTGTAGACGGTCACGGCGTAGAAGGCCGGGTATTCGGCCGTGACCACGCGACCCTCGTTCCAGGCGTCGCGCTTGAGCTCATCGGCGAAGGTGAAGCGCTGCGCGAAGTCATCCGGGAACCCGCAGACCACATCCAGCGGCTCCACCTTGCTGAAGATGGCCGTGCCCGAATAACCCTTCTTCTCGGCCGAATTCCAGTACTCGCGGTATTCGGGCAGGTCGATCTCCGCCTGCCCCTTCTGTGCCTTGGTTTCCTGCAGGCAGAGGATGTCCGGCTGGTGCTCGGCCACGAATTTCTGGAAGGTGCCCTTCTTGATCACGGCACGGATGCCGTTGACGTTCCATGAGTAGAGTCGCATGGCGGGCAGTATAGCCTCCCGCGCGGCACCGGCCCGCGCGGGGCTGCTTCATCTGCCGAACAGCTTCGGCACGAAATCCGCCAGATAACGCCGCCAGTTGATCCAGGTGTGGCCGCCGTCGGTTTCCACGTATTGATGGCCGATTTTCTGCCGGTCGAGCATCGCGCGCGTCGGCTCCACCGAGCCGTAGAGAAAGTCCTCCTTGCCCATCGCGTAATACACCAGCTGCATCTGCCGCGCGCTCTGCGCCAGCGCGCCGGCATGCTGCTTCTCATAGTTCGCGGGGTCCTCGCCCACACCCAGGCCCATGCTGAAGATGCCGACGTAGCGGAACACATCCGGCCGCGTCAGCCCGAACTGCAGCGTGTGCGCGCCGCCCATCGACAGGCCGGCCATCGCGCGCGAGGCCGGTTTCGCGACGGTGCGGAAATTCGCATCGATGTACGGGATCAGGTCCTGGTGCAGGTCATTGCCGAAGTCGGTATTGCCCAGCATGCCCGGCCCGCCGCTGCGCTCCGGCGTGTGCCCGAAGGGCATCACCACGATCATCGGCCGCGCCCTGCCGGCCGCGATCAGGTTGTCGAGGATGTAGTGCGCGTGGCCGGTGCTGGTCCAGTTGTCATCGCTGTCGCCCGCGCCATGCACCAGGTACAGCACCGGGTAACGCTTCGAATCGCGCTGGTAGCCCGGCGGCGTGTACACATGCGCGCGGCGCTTGATGCCCAGCGTCTTCGAGAAATATTCGATCTCCAGCACCGCGCCATGGGGAATGGCCGGATCCCAGGACTGGAAACGTCCGGCATCGCCGGGCACCTCGAGCGTGGACTGGCCGCCGACACGTTCCCGCGAGAACGTGGTCGCGAGCGGATCGGGCAGCGACACGCCGTTCACCACGAAGCTGTAGCGGTAATTGTCGGCGGCGACCGGTGCACTGGTGGTGCCGCTCCACAGGCCGGTGGCATCGCGCGTCAACGGCAGGCCGGGACCCATCGGAATCGCCGGGATGTCGGGGCTGGTCACCCGCACCTCGGTGGCCTGCGGGGCGCACAGGCGGAAGGTCACCCGGCCATCGGGACCCGCCTCGGCGGAGCGATATGCCGGCGGCGGCGCCATGAAGCCCCCGCCGCTGCTGCAGCTGGCGGGCCCGGCAGCCTCTCCGGCCCCCGTATGCGAGGCCAGCAGTGACAGAGAAGCGATCGCAAGCGAACGGATTGCGCTGGTCATGGTCCCCCCTTTGGTGGCCATCAACCTATCATTGCCGCCGCAACCGGCAAGCGCGCCGTTCTTCGCATAGAGAAACCGCGGCGGATTGTCTGGACAAGCTCCCCACCCGTACTTGAGAATCACTCTCATCTAGGACCCGCCGAACCTCTTCTATATGAATGTGAGATTCCTGCCCCGTTGCGTCGCGGCGGCCGCCCTGCTCGCCCTGTCCCCGATCCTGCCGGCCGCGGCACCGGCGGCAGAGACGGTCGCGACCCACTACGCCGACATGGCCGTGGCCAAGTACGAGGACTCGCTCCAGGCCGCGCGCGCGCTGGCCCGCGCCGTGGACGCGCTGGCCGCGAACCCTTCCGCGGATACCCTGGCCGCTGCGCGCCGCGCCTGGATCGATGCGCGCGTGCCCTACATGCAGACCGAGGCCTACCGCTTCGGCAACCCGGTGGTCGATGACTGGGAAGGCCGCGTCAATGCATGGCCCCTGGATGAAGGCCTGATCGACTATGTCGATGTGTCTTCGTATGGATCCGATTCGGATGCCAATGCCTGGTACACCGCCAATGTGATCGCCAACCCGCAGCTGCATGTGGGCGGCCGGCGCATCGATGCCAGCCGCATCACGCCGGAGCTGCTGGCCGGGTCGCTGCACGAGATCGGCGGCATCGAGGCCAATGTGGGCCGTGGTTACCACGCGATCGAGTTCCTTCTCTGGGGCCAGGACTTGAATGGCACCGGCCCGGGCGCCGGCAACCGTCCGGCCACCGACTTCGATCCCGCCAACTGCACCGGTGGCAGCTGCCAGCGCCGCGTCGACTACCTGAAGGCCGCGATGACGCTGCTCGTGCAGGACCTGGAGGAAATGGTCGGCCACTGGCGCGACGGTGGCGAAGCGCGGCGCCAGCTGCTGGCCGGCGGTGGCAATGGCGCGCTGTCGGCGATGCTCACCGGCATCGGCTCGCTGTCCTATGGCGAGCTGGCCGGCGAACGCATGAAGCTGGGCCTGATCCTGCATGACCCGGAAGAGGAGCACGACTGCTTTTCCGACAACACGCACGAATCGCATTACTACGACCAGGTGGGCATGCGGAACGTGTACCTCGGTCGTTACCAGCGCACTGATGGCCGCGTGCTCGAAGGCCCGTCGCTGTCCGATCTGGTGAGGGCCCGCGATGCGGCGCTTGATGACGAGATGCGTGCGCGCCTGGATGCCACGCTGGCCGCATTGGATCGCATCCGCCAGCGTGCCGCGGCCGGCGAGGCCTATGACCAGCTGATCGCCGCCGGCAATACCGAGGGCAATGCATTGATCCAGGCCGCCATCGACGCACTGGTGGCGCAGACCCGCACCACCGAGCGTGTGGTGCAGGCGCTGGGCCTGGGCCGCATCTCCATCGAAGGTTCCGACAGCCTCGACAATCCGGATGCCGTCTTCCAGTAAACAACGCATCGGCTGGCTGCTGGGCATGATGGGCGCGGTGGCCGGCTGCGCCGCCCCGCAGGCCGAGCCTGTGGCCACCTTGCTGGCACCCGCGGTGCGAGACGACCTCACGGCCGAGGACCTGGCGCGCGTGCGGTCCATCACCGCGTTGCCTGAACGCTTCGACGCGGCGGAATCGTTCGAGGCGCTCAGTGCCGGCGCCGCCACGGTGCGCACCAAGGTGCTGAACCGCGACATCTTCTCGCAGCCCTCGGCCAACCTCGACTTTGAAGGCCGGCAGCGTTTCCAGATCGGCAATGGCCTGTTCCGCAAGGACTGGGTGCCGGCGCCCTCCTCCACCCAGGCCTCCGATGGCCTGGGCCCGCTGTTCAACGCGCGCTCCTGCCAGGGATGCCACCTGAAGGATGCCGGCGGCGTGGTGCCGGATGCCGGCGAGGAACCAGTGTCATTGTTCCTGCGCCTGTCGGTGCCGCCGCGCACCGAGGCCGAGCGCCGCGACCTGGAACATGCGCTGTCGGTGATCCCGGAACCCACCTATGGCCACCAGCTGCAGACCTTCGCGGTGCCCGGCCTGCCGGCCGAAGCACGCATGCAGATCGAGTGGGAAGAAATCGAGGTGGCGCTGAACGGCGGCGAGACCGCCACGCTGCGCAAGCCGCATTACCGCATCACCGACCTGGGGTACGGGCCGATGCGCGAGGACGTGATGATTTCGCCGCGCATCGCGCCGCAGATGATCGGGCTGGGACTGCTCGAGGCCATCCACGAGGCCGACATCCTCGCCAATGCCAATCGCCGCAATGACCCGGATGGCGTGCGCGGCAAGGTGCGGCTGGTGCGCGATGCGGCCACCGGCGGCGTCACCATCGGCCGCTTCGGCTGGAAAGGCGGACAGCCGGATGTGAAGCACCAGTCGGCCGGCGCGTTCTTTGATGACATGGGCCTGTCGACGCCGCTGAAGCCCTCGCACTGGGGTGAATGCACGGCGCGGCAGAAAGCCTGCCTGCAGATGCCGCATGGCGCGCAGCCGCACCTGGGTGAAGAGGAAGTGCCGGGCGAGCTGCTCGACTTCGTCGCCTTCTATGCCGCCAACCTCGCCGTGCCGGCGCGCCGCGACATCGACGATGCGCGCGTGCTGGCCGGCAAGAAGCTGTTCCACGAAGCCCGTTGCACCACCTGCCACGTGCCCAAGTACGTGACCCGCCGTGATGCCGCGCAGCCCGAACATGCCTTCCAGCTGATCTGGCCTTACACCGACCTGCTGCTGCATGACATGGGCGAAGGCCTCGCCGATCACCGGCCCGAAGGCAATGCCACCGGCACCGAATGGCGCACGCCGCCGCTGTGGGGAATGGGACTGGTCCGGCAGGTCAACGAACGCGGCAGTTTCCTGCACGACGGCCGCGCGCGCACGCCCCTGGAAGCCATCCTGTGGCATGACGGCGAGGCCCGCGCGGCGCGCGACCGCGTGGTGGCGATGACGCCGGAGCAACGCGCCGACCTGCTGCGTTTCCTGGAATCCCTATGAATCCGCGGCTGCGCCTGCATGCTTCGCGATGGCTGCGCGCGGTGATGCCCGCCTGCCTGCTGCTGGCCGGCTGCGCCACGCCACCCGGCGGCGCTGCGCCGGCCGGCCTGGACGGCCTTGGCGCGCGGGTGCTGCGGCAGTACATCCGGCCGCAGGCCGCGGTGCTGGTGCGCAGCACCCGCGACCTGGATGCATCGCTGCGCGCCTATTGCGCCGATCCGGCCAGTGCGCCACTGCGCGACAGCCTCGACACCCGATTGCGCGAAGTGGCTTCGGCGTGGGCCGGCATGGAATTCCTGCGCTTCGGCCCGCTGGTGGAGCAGAACCGTCTGGAACAGTTCTTCTTCTGGCCCGATCCGCGCGGCGTGATGCAGCGGCAGATGCGCGCGCTGTTCAATGCCGGCGACGCGGCGCTGTTCGAGGCGCAGCAGCTGCGCGCGCAGAGCGTCGCGGTACAGGGATTGCCGGCGCTGGAATATGCCCTGCATGCGGATGATGCGCGCGCGCTGATCGCCGGCGGCAGTGATGCCGGCCGCTATCGCTGTGCGTATTCCAGCGCCATCGCCGCCAACCTGGCGCGCCTCGCCGGCGAGATTGATGCCGGCTGGAGCCCACGCTCGGCTGTTGCCACCGAACTGGCCCACCCGGCCGCCGACAATGACCTGTACCGCAGCAGCGGTGAGGTCGCCACCGAAGTGCTGAAAGCACTGTCCACGGCATTGCACGTGGCGCGCGACCAGAAACTGCAGCCGGCACTGGCGGAAGACGCCGCCTCGGCCCGCGGCACCCTGCTCCCGCTTTACCGCAGCGGCCTTACCGCTGCCTTCCTTGCCGCGCATGCCGAGGCCCTGCAGCGTTTCGTCGCGGCCGCCGCCTTCGAGGCCTCGCTGCCGGAAGATTCGAAGTGGATCGACTCGAACCTGCGCGATGAACTGCAGCGCGTGCGGCAGGACTTCGCGGAGCTGGCCATGCCGGCCGATCGCGCCGTCGGCGATGCCGACGAACGTGAACTGCTGGTGCACGCGGCGCTGCTGCTGTCCAATGCCCGCGCCATCGTCGATGAATACCTGGCGCCGGCGCTGGACGTGAACCTGGGATTCAACTCGCTGGACGGGGACTGATGCGACCCGTCCCGATCCCTCATCCCCGCGTCGGCATCAGCCGCCGGCAGATGCTCGGTGGCGCCCTGGCGATCGCCACGCTGGCCGGCCATCGCGCCCTGCACGCCGGCATGCCCGATGAAACCGCGCCGCGCTTCCTCGGTGCACGCACGCATGGCGCGCGCCACGAGGTGGCGCTGGTGGATGCCGACGGCCGCGACCTGTTCTCGCTGGCCCTGCCGGACCGCGGCCACAGCTTCGCCATCGATGCGGCCGGCCGCCGCGCCGTGGCTTTCGGCCGCCAGCCCGGTTTCTTCGCGCTGGCCTTCGACCTCGACCATGGCGCATCGCTCGGCTCATTGCCGCTGCCTGCCGAGCGACACTTCTTCGGCCATGGTGTGTTCTCGGCCGACGGCACGCGCCTGTTCGCCACCGAGAACGACTTCGAGGCCGGCCGCGGCGTGATCGGCGTGTATGACGCGCGCCCCGGCGCGAACTGGCGGCGGCTGGGTGAATTCGACAGCGGCGGCATCGGTCCGCATGAGGTGGTGCTGCTGCCCGATGGCCACACGTTGTGCGTGGCCAATGGCGGCCTGCTGACGCATCCGGACTACGGCAAGGCCACGCTGAACCTTGCCACCATGCACTCCTCGCTGTCGCTGCTGGATGCGCGCGACGGCCGCCTGCTCGCCGACCTGTCCTTGCCGCCGGAGCTGTTCCAACTGTCGATCCGCCACCTGGTGGTCGACCGGGCCGGCGATGTCTGGTTCGCCTGCCAGCACCAGGGACCGGCGAGCGAACGGCCGCCCTTGCTGGGACGCCATCGCCGCGGCCAGCCACTGGAACTGTTCACCGCCCCGCCGGACCTGCATCGCGAGCTGCGCAACTACATCGGCTCCATCGCCATCGACCCGCAGCGCGGGCTGGTGGCCACCAGCAGCCCGGTGGGCGGAACGGTGGCCTGGTGGCGCACCGCCGACGCCCGCTGCCTCGGACTCACGCCACGCGCCGATGGTTGTGGTGTGGCGCCGCTGGGCCAGGGCCGTTTCCTGGTCAGCGACGGCTTCGGCGGACTCGGCGCAGCCGGCCCGGACCATCCCGTACGCGAGTTGCCCGGCGGCACCGGGGGCGTGGCATGGGACAATCACCTCCGAAGCCTATGAACGCCGCCCCGCAAACCCTTGCCGCCGCCGCCCTGCAGGTGCAGGACCTGCGCCGCCAGTACGCCACGCTCGCCGCGGTCGACGGGGTGTCCTTCGAACTCTCGCCGGGCGAGATCCTCTGCCTGCTCGGCAGCTCCGGCTGCGGCAAGAGCACGCTGCTGCGCCTGATCGCGGGCCTGGAAGCGCCCGATGGCGGCCGCATCGTGATGGATGGCCACGAACTGGCCGGCGCGAATGCGTTCGTGCCGCCGGAGCAACGCGGCATCGGCCTGGTGTTCCAGGACTATGCGCTGTTCCCGCACCTGTCGATCCTCGACAACGTCGCCTTCGGTCTGCGCGGCGAACGCGCCAGGCGGCACGGCATTGCGCGCGCCGCACTGGCCCGCGTGCGCCTGGAGACACGCGCCGACAGCTACCCGCACATGCTTTCCGGCGGCGAGCAGCAACGGGTCGCACTGGCCCGCGCGCTGGCACCGCAGCCACGGCTGCTGCTGCTGGATGAACCCTTTTCCAACCTCGACCGCGGCCTGCGTGAAACCGTGCGCGAGGAGACGCTGGCCATCCTGCGCGAGGCCGGCATCAGCGCCATCATGGTCACGCACGACCCGGAAGAAGCGCTGCGCGTCGCCGACCGCATCATCCTGATGCGCCGTGGCCGCATCGAACAGGACGCCACACCCGAAGAGCTGTACCGCCGGCCGGCATCCCTGTACGCGGCCCGCTTCTTCAGCGAGCTGGTGGAGGTGGAAGGCCCTGTCACAGATGGCAGCGTCAGCACCCCGCTGGGCCGGTTCGCGGCACCCGGGCTTGCCGCCGGCTCGCTGGCGCGCGTGGCGCTGCGTCCGCATGACCTGCGCATCGCCGCGCAGGGCGTGCCCGCCCGCATCACCCAGCGCGTCTTCCTCGGCAGCTGCGAGAGCCTGCGGCTGTCGGTGGAAGGCCTCGTGGCGCCCCTCTCGCTGCAGGTCTTCGAGCAATGTGCCGCAAGGCCCGGCGATACTATCCACCTGCAGGCGGACCCGGCCGCGGCGCTGGTATTCCCCGCCGAACCGGAATCCGGAAGGAGCGAATGATGAACCCGATTTCCGCATTGCGCCGGCGCGTGCTGGCCTCGATGGCGATGCTGGCCGTCGGCCTGGGCGGCGCTTCGGCCGCCGCCGCGGCCGAAGTGAACCTGTACACCACCCGTGAACCGGGACTGATCCAGCCGCTGCTGGAGAAGTTCACCCGTTCCACCGGCATCAAGGTGAACACGGTGTTCGTGCGCGACGGCCTGGCCGAACGCGTCGCCGCCGAAGGCCGTCGCTCGCCCGCCGATGTGCTGATGGCGGTGGATATCGGCAACCTGGTCGACCTGGTCGACCGTGGCGTGACACAGCCACTGCGCTCGCCGGCGCTGGAGCAGGCCATCCCCGCGCAGCTGCGCGACCCGGCCGGCCACTGGTTCGCGCTGTCGCTGCGCGCCCGCGTGCTGTATGCCTCGAAGGACCGCACGAAGATCACCCGGATCCGCTACGAGGACCTGGCGAAGCCGGAGTGGAAGGGCAGGATCTGCCTGCGTTCGGCCCAGCATCCCTACAACACCGCCGTGATCGCCGCCTACATCGCGCACCATGGCGAAGCCGCCGCCGAGACCTGGCTGCGCGGCGTGAAGGCCAACCTCGCCCGCCGTCCCGGTGGCGGCGACCGCGAGGTGGCGCGCGACATCCTCGGCCAGCTCTGCGACATCGGCCTCGGCAATTCCTATTACGTCGGCCGCATGCGCAGCGGCAGCGGCGGACCGGACCAGAAGAAGTGGGGCGAGGCCATCAACGTGGTGCTGCCGACCTTCGAGAACGGCGGCACGCATGTGAACGTGTCCGGCGCCGCGCTGGCGCGCAATGCGCCGAACCGCGAGGCTGCGGTGAAGCTGCTGGAGTACCTGGTGTCGCCCGATGCGCAGCACGAGTACGCCAGCACCAATTACGAATACCCGGTGCGCGCCGACGCGAAGATCGATCCGCTGATCGCCGCGCTGGGCACATTGAAGCCCGACGCACTGCCGCTGGCCGAGATCGCCCGGCACCGCAAGGCGGCCAGCCTGCTGGCCGAGCGCATCGGCTTCGACAATTGACCTGAAGTGACATCAAGCTCGCGCCCCGGCCTTGCCTGGCTGGCAGCCGCGGCCCTCATCGCGCTGCTGGTGCTGCTGCCGGTGGTGGCGCTGCTGGCCAAGGCGCTGCAGGGCGACGGCATGCTCTGGCCGCACCTGCTGCAGTACGTGCTGCCGCCGGCGCTGCACGACACGCTGCTGCTGCTCGCCGGTGTCGGTGTACTGGTGATCGCGCTGGGCACCGGCAGCGCGTGGCTGGTGACCGCCTTCGACTTCCCCGCCCGCCGCCTGTTTGAATGGGCACTGCTGCTGCCGCTGGCCGTGCCCACCTACATCATGGCCTATGCATGGATGGACCTGCTGCATCCCATCGGTCCGCTGCAGTCCGGCCTGCGCGCCCTGCTCGGGCTCGACTCACCGCAGGACCTGCAACTGCCGGACATCCGCTCGCTCCCCGGCTGCGCGCTGGTGCTGGGTTTCGTGCTCTATCCCTATGTGTACCTGACCACCCGCGCGATGTTCCTGATGCAGTCCGGCGGCCTGCTCGAGGCGGCGCGCACGCTGGGCCAGGGACCGCGCGCGGTGTTCCTGCGCGTGGCCATCCCGATGGCGCGTCCGGCCATCGCGGTGGGCACGGCGCTGGCGCTGATGGAAACCATCAATGACATCGGCGCCTCCGAACTGCTGGGCGTGCGCACGCTGACCGTGTCGATCTATTCCACCTGGGTGAACCGCGCCGACCTGGCCGGCGCGGCACAGATCGCGCTGGCGATGCTGGCCGTGGTGGTGACCTTGCTGGTGATCGAACGCGCGGCGCGCCGCCGCCAGCGTTATGCCGGTGGCGCGCAGAAGTCGCGCCCGATGGTGCCTCAGCGACTCAAAGGCAGTGGCGCGCTGCTGGCCATCGGCCTGCTGGCCGTGCCCGTGCTGCTGGGTTTCATCGCGCCGGCCACCTATCTTCTCGTGCGCGCCATCGAGCGGCTGGGCTTCGCCGGTTTCCCGCCGGGCCTGGTGCAGGTGACGCTCGACACGCTGTGGCTGGCCGGCTGGGCCACGCTGATCACCGTGCTGGCCGCGCTGGTACTGGCCTATGCGCCGCGCCTGCGGCCCGGTGCCCTGGCGGCAGGCAGCGAACGCATCGCCACGCTGGGATATGCCATTCCGGGCACGGTGCTGGGCATCGGCCTGCTGGTGCCGCTGGGTGTGGCCGATGACTGGCTGGCACAGCTGATCGAAGCGGTGACCGGCGAGCGCGCCGGTTTGCTGCTGCTGGGGACCAGCGTGGCGGTGATCATCGCCTATTGCACCCGCTTCCTGGCGGTGGCCACCGGCAACATCGATGCCGGATTTGCGCGGATCACGCCGGCACTGGATCATGCCGGACGCACGCTGGGCGCCACCGCCGGTGGCGTGCTGCGGCGGATCCACCTGCCGCTGCTGCGCCCGGCGCTGGCCGCCGCCGCACTGCTGGTGTTCGTGGACTGCATGAAGGAGCTGCCGGCAACGCTGCTGCTGCGGCCGCTGAATGTCGAAACGCTGGCCACGCATGTGTATGCGGAGGCCGCGCGGGGCACCTACGAAGACGGTGCGATTGCTGCATTGCTGATCATCATCGCGGGGCTCGCGCCGGTGATCATGTTGTCGCGCGTGGGCGCGCGACAGGGAGCCGAGGGTCCGGTGACATGAAGAAGAAGCGCGCGGGAAGACTGCGGATCGTGTTGCTTGTGGCGGCGGTGCTGGTCGCCCTGATGCTGCTGCCCTCGCTGCTGCCGCCGAAGCTGCCGGTCTATGCCATCGAGTCGCGGCCGCTGGTGCAGCAGGTGGTAGCCACCGGTCGGGTGATCACCACCTCACGCAGCCAGGTGGGCAGCGAGATCACCGCCACCGTGGTCGAACGACATGTGCGCGAAGGCGACCGCGTCGAACCCGGCCAGCTGCTGGTGACGCTGCAGGCCGCCGACCTGGCGGCTGCGGTGCGCGAGGCTGAAGCGGCGCTGCAGCGCCTGCGCGCCAGCACCCGCCCGGAAGCGCAGGCACGGCTGGCCCAGGCCCAGGCGCAATTCAGCCAGGCCGAGCGCGAAGCCCGCCGCCGCGAGGAGCTGTTCCAGCGCGGCCTGATCGCGCGCGAGTCGCTCGAACAGGCGCAGGAAGCCGAGAGCGTGGCCCGCGCCGCATTGCAGGCCGCCGAGGCCACCGCCACCGCCTCGCGTGCCGAGGGCGTCGAGGAAGTGCAGCTGCGCGAGCGCCTGGCCGCCGCACGTGCGCAACTCGCCCGCACGCAGATCCGCGCGCAGCGCGCCGGCACCGTGCTGACCCGCAATGTCGAACCCGGCGACCTGGTGCAGCCCGGCCGCGTGCTGTTCACCATCGCCCATACCGGCCAGACCGAGATCGAAGTGCCGGTGGACGAGAAGAACCTGTCGGTGCTGCACGAAGGTCAGTCGGCCATCAGCGTCGCCGATGCGTGGCCCGACCGCCCCTTCCCCGCCGTGGTCGACTACATCGCCCCCGGCGTCGACGCCGAGCGCGGCACGGTCACGGTGCGCCTGCGCGTCGAACCCGTGCCCGATTACCTGCGCCAGGACATGACCGTCACCGTGAACATCGAGACCGGCCGCAGGGAGCAGGCACTGGTGGTGCCCGACGATGCCTTGCTGAAGGCCGGCGATGGCAGCACGCAAGTACTGACCGTGCGCGACGGCCGCCTGCAGCGCACGCCGGTCACGCTGGGCCTGCGCGGCGTCGGGCTGAGCGAGATCACCTCGGGCCTTGCCGCCGGCGACCAGGTGCTGGCGGACGCCGGCGCCGTGCAGCTGCAGCCGGGCAAGCGCCTGCGCGCGCAGCCGCAGGCCCTGCCGGCCGGTGGCCGGCCGGCGCCCGATTCCAGCCGTGAACTGCCGGTGCAGCTCGACTGAAGCATGTGGATCGAATCCACCATCGCCGTCCGCTTCCTGCGTGAGGGACGCACGCAGACGCTGCTGATCGCCACCGGCATCACTGTCGGCGTGGCGGTGATCGTGTTCATCACCGCGCTGATCCAGGGCCTGCAGAACAACATCGTCGATCGCACGCTCGGCTCGCAGTCGCATATCCGCGTGCTGCCGCCCGACGAGGAGAACCTGCTGGCGCCGCTGCCGGAGGGCACCACCCGCCTGGTGCTGGAAACCCGCCGCGCACAGCGGCTGCGTTCGATCAACAACTGGCAGCAGATCCAGCAGGCGCTGGATGAACACCCGGATGTGGTGGCCGTGTCACCGCTGGTGTCCGGTCCCGCCTTCGCGCTGCGTGGCAATGCCCGTGAATCGGTGGCGGTGGTGGGCATGGACCCGCCGCGCTACCAGCGCATCATCCCGATCGAAAAGGACATCATCGCCGGCGAACTGCGTGTCGGCGCCGGCGATGCGATGATCGGCCGCCAGCTGGCCGAGTCGCTCGGGGCTTCGGTGGGCGACAAGTTCCGACTCGAGGCCGGCGACGGTCGCGAGGCCAGGCTGAACATCTCCGCCATCTTCGAGCTCGGCGTGCGCGAACTCGACGAACGTTATGTGTACCTGGACCAGAAGCAGGCGCAGTCCCTGCTCGACCTGCCCGGCGGCGTCACGGTGATCGACCTGACCGTGCCGGACATCTTCTCCGCCGACCGGGTCGCGGCGCGCATCGGCGCCCTGACGGGACTGAAGGCCGAGAGCTGGATGGAGACCAATGCGCAGCTGATGAACGCGCTGCGTTCGCAGAGCCTGTCCACCGCGATGATCTCGTTCTTCGTCGGCCTGTCGGTGGCCTTCGGCATCGCCAGCGTGCTGTCCATCAGCGTCGTGCAGCGCACCCGCCAGATCGGCATCCTGCGCGCCATGGGCACGCGCCAGCGGCAGATGCTGAAGGTGTTCCTCGTGCAGGGCGCGCTGCTCGGCCTCGCCGGCTCCGCGGTCGGCTCGATGGCCGGCTACGGACTGGTGTGGGTATTCAATTCGCTGGGACCGCAGCTGTTCGAAGTGCCGCTGTCACTGAAGCTGGTGTTCATGTCGATGGCGCTGGCCACGATCACCGGCACGGTGGCCGCGGCGGTGCCCGCGCGCCGCGCCGCGCGCCTCGACCCGGTGGTGGCGATCCGTCATGCCTGACCCGACGCACGACAGCGGCGAAGAGGTGCTGCGGCTGGCCGGGCTGCGCAAGTCGTACAACGTCGGCCTGCCCACCGAGGTCGAGGTGCTGCACGGCCTCGACCTCTCGATCCGCCGCCACGATTTTGCGGCGCTGATCGGCCCGTCCGGTTCCGGCAAGAGCACGCTGCTGAACCTGCTGGGACTGCTCGACTCCCCCACCTCCGGCGAACTGGTGCTGATGGGCCGGCCCACGCGCGAGCTCGATGACGAGGAGCGCACCGCGCTGCGCGCCTCGGCGCTGGGTTTCGTGTTCCAGTTCCACCACCTGATCCCGGCCTTCTCGGCGCTCGAGAACGTGATGATGCCGCTGATGGTCCGGCACGGCCGGCCGTCGGCTGAAACCATCGAGCGGGCCCGCAGCCTGCTCAACGAGGTGGGGCTGTCGGACTATGAATCGCGCAAGCCCGACGAACTGTCAGGCGGCCAGCAGCAGCGCGTGGCGATCGCGCGCGCGCTGGTGACCCGGCCGGCGCTGCTGCTGGCGGACGAACCCACCGGCAATCTCGACACCCGCACCGCCGGTGAGGTCTTCGAATTGTTCCGCCGCTTCAACCGCGAGTCCGGCTGCGCGGTGCTGATCGTCACGCACGATCCCAGGCTGTCGGATTCCTGCGATCGCGTCATCCGGCTGGTGGATGGCGCGATCGTCGAGGATGTGCGCCGGCAGGCCTAGGCTGCCGGCGGGATGCGGAAGATGCGCTCGGCGTTGGCGTGGCACACCTTGTGCCGCTCCTCGTCGCTGAGCGGCGCGGCCTCGATGAAGGCCACGGCCGGCGCGGTGGGCTGGTAGGGATAGTCGATCGCCCACATCACGCTGTCGGCGCCCAGCCGGTCGATGCAATAACGCAGTGCCAGCGGATCTTCCACGCCACTGGTGGTGATGGCGAAGTTGCGACGGAAATATTCGCTCGGCTTGAGCTTCTGCGGGCTGCGGCCGCGCGCCGGGTTGCCCATGTAATCAAGGCGCCACAGCCAGAACGGCACCGCCTCGCCCATGTGGCCGATGACGATCTTCAGCTTCGGAAAACGGTCGAGCGCGCCGGACATCATCAGGCGCACCGCGTGCGTGCCCACCTCGACGCCATAACCCCACACCGCGGCCTCCAGCCGGTAGTCGCGGAACGGCGCGGCCATGCCGTCCGACGGCGCGCGCGGATGGATGTACAGCGGCACATCCAGCGCCTCGAGGGCCTCCAGGATGGGCCAGAACTTCTGCTGGTCCAGGTATTCGTTGTTGGTATGCGAGTTGATGATGAAGCCGTTGAGCTTCAGCTGGCCGATGGCACGCTCCATCTCCTTCACGGCGGTGGCCGGATCCTGCGGCGCGAAGGTACCCAGCGCGGCAAAACGCGTCGGATGACGGGCCACCACTCCGGCAAGCCGGTCATTGGCCAGGCGGGCGAGGTCCGCGGCCAGGCCGGGTTCGAACATCTGCACGCCGGGCGAAGTCAGGCCCAGCAGCTGCACGTCGACGCCGTTGGCATCCATGTCGCGCAGGCGCTGGTGCTCGATATCCAGCAGGCGCTGCAGCAGCTCCGGCGGCGCATCGGGCGGGGCGGAATAGATCCACTCCACCAGCTTCAGGTCGAGGCTCCGGCCACCGCCGCGTCCCACCTCACGCAGCGCCGCGGCCACCTCCGGGATCGAACAGGCTTCTTCCGTGGCGATCAGGCGCACACGCGAGGATGCGTCCCGTGGACGCGAGACATCGGTCTGGTTCAAGTCTGTGGACTCCTGCGACAAATCCCGCCCAGTCTACATGGGCGGGCGCGTCGCAGCCCGCGTCAGGGGTGATGCCGCGAGCACTCCCTGCCGTTTGCGCCGCCGGTCGAATAACCGGCCTGCAGCGGCGGATTGCCGCAGGATGACGCATCAACGTGGTGGATCACCTGCACCGGTTCCACCTCCGCCGGCACGAAGGCGGCGTGCGCCAGCACCATGCTGCCGACCAGCAGCGGCAAACCCAGCAACCATGTGTGCACGACCTTCATGGCTAAATGATTCCGGGGACGGCGTGCCCTGAGCATCGGAACACAGGAAGGCGACGACGCCTGAGCCTTCGAATCCGCCTGTAGGAACGGGCCTACAGTAAATCAGCAGGGCATTCTTCCCGTTGATTGCCGCGTCACGTGGCCCGGATCATCGTTGCTGTTAACATCATTGCGCTCATGCACAAAAGACTGATCCAGGAAGGGTTCAACCGCCGCTACGTGCTGCTGCCGCTGTTGCTGTCGATCGCACTGGTGGTCCTGGGATTCGGTGTCACCGAGGCACGCCGCGCCCACGACCGCGAGCTGGATGATGATCTGCGCACCCGCCAGGACGCCGCCCACCTGCTCGACGAGGCCATGCTCCGGTCACTTGAAGCCGAGAGCGCCCAGCGCGGTTACCTGCTGACCGGCGACGAACAATACCTGCAGCCGATGGATGGCGGCGTGACGCGGGCCCGCACGAGGCTGGACGAGCTGATCGCCCTCTATCGCGGCCTCGAGCCTGCCGAGGTCGAGGTGCTCGAATCGGTGAAGCTGCAGCTGGCCGACCAGGTGCAGGAGATGCAGCAGACCGTGGCGCTGCAACGTGAAGGCAACGCCGCGCAGGCGCTGCAACTGGTGAAATCCGGCACCGGGCTGCACCGCATGCGCCAGGTGGTGCAGTCACTGGAAGAACTGCGCACACGCGAGCATGAGCGCACCCTGGCCGGCATCAGCTCACGCGAGTCGGCACGGCGCCTGGACACCCTGATCGGCCTGGGCGGCATGGTATTCACCATCGCGCTGCTGGTGGTGCTGGGGTTGATGGCCAGCCGCGACATCCGCCGGCGCGAGAATTTCGCCGCCATGCTGGCCGACCAGATCGATGCGCGCACCTCCGAGCTGCGCGACCTGAGCCGTCACATGAGCCGCGTCGCCGAGGCCGAAAAACACGCCCTGGCGCGCGAGCTGCACGATGAGCTGGGCGGCCTGCTGGTGGTCATGCGCATGGACCTGTCGCAGATCCGCAAACGCCTCGGCGCCGCCGGCGAAGATCCGCAGCTCAAGCCCCACTGGGAGCGCGTCGACCAGGCCCTGACCTCCGGGCTGGAGCTGAAGCGGCGCGTGATCGAGGAACTGCGCCCCACCCTGCTCGACAACATGGGCCTGTTCACCGCGCTGCGCTGGCTGGCCTCGCAGCGCGCCGAGCAGGCGCAGCTGCAGCTGTCGATGCAGGGCCTGGACGAGGACATCGAACTGCCGGCGGAAACCGCCATCGCGGTGTTCCGCACGGTGCAGGAGGCGGTGTCGAATGTGGTCAAGCACGCCGGCGCCACGCAGCTCAGCGTCAGCGCCGACTTCGACGCCACGCACCTGTACGTGCGCGTGGCCGACGACGGCCGCGGCATGCCACCAGATGCCGAACAGCGCGCCGGCGCGCATGGCCTGAAGCAGATGCGCTTCCGCATGGATTCGGTGGGCGGGGATATCAACCTGCGGCCGAATACGCCGACCGGCACGGTGATCGAGCTGACGGTGCCGCTGGAGGCGGCGGAACCGGCCTGATCAGGACGGCCGGCCGGCCGCCTGCTCCGGACCGCGCATCGAGCGCACCTGGGCCATGATCTCGCCCAGCCGCTCGAAATCCATCGCCTTGTTCAAAAAGTGCTCCACGCCGAGCTGGCGGGCGCGCTCGCGGTACTGCGGCAGGGCGTAGTTGGTCATCACGATGGTGGTGGGGCGCTGGTTGCCCAGCGCCTCCAGCACGCCGAAGCCGGTGCCCACCTTCAGCTGCAGGTCGAGGATCAGCACGTCGACCACCTGCTCGGTGAGCGCGCGCAGCGCCGCGGTTTCATCCGCGACCGTGTCGAGCACACGCACGCCCTCTTCCTGCACCAGCAACTCGCGCACACGCTCGGCGATGCGCGGTGAATCTTCCACCAGCAGTACGCGGAGTTCGTTGTCCGCCACTGCGGTCATCAGTTCATCAGTCCGTTCCGCAGCGCATAGGAGGTGATGTCGGCGTTGGACTTGAAGGACATCTTCTCGAGCACCCGCGTGCGGTAGGTGCTCACGGTCTTCACGCTCAGCGACAGCTCGCTGGCGATCTCGGACACCGATTGCCCGGAAGCCAGCTTGCAGAAGATCTGGAACTCACGCTCCGACAGGCCGGCGTGCAGCGGCTTCTCGTGGTCGGTATCCAGTTCGGACACCAGCAGCTCGGCGAGGCTCGAGCTCACGTAGCGCTTGCCGGCCATGACCTGGTTGACGGCCTTCATCAGCTCGTCCGGCGCGCTTTCCTTCGACAGGTAGCCGCTGGCGCCGGCTTTCAGCACGTTCACCGCGTACTGCCGCTCCGGATAGGCGCTCAGCACCAGCACCCGGGTTTCCGGATAGGAGGCCCGCACATGCTTGAGGATGTCGAGTCCACCACGGTCCGGCATGTTGATGTCGAGGATCAGCAGGTCGAAGCGCGCGCCGCGCAGCATGTCGAGCGTCTGCGAGCCACTGGAGGCTTCGGCAATCGACGCGAAGCGCCCGTTCTGCTGCAGGTACTGGCGCAAGCCGGCGCGTACCAGCGCATGATCATCCGCAATCAGAACCCTGGTCATTTGAAACTCCCTTGCCCGACTCCCCGGGCGGCCTGACCGGAATTCTTGCCCAGCCAGTCGTCCGGGCAAGGCAGCCACAGGGTTGAGGATACGTCGGAGCCGTCCTACAAGGTCAAGCCGGTTGCAAAGCCGCCGCGCCCCTACACAGCCTTCCGCCCCGCTCCCACAGGGGCCCCGGCGCATCCCGCAGACACTGAATCGCGGGAAGGCGGAGCTCGAGCCCCTTCCCCCAACCGAAACAAGGAGAATCAGATGAGCAAGCGCATTCTGGCCGCGGCGGCACTGGGAGGGCTGATGGCCATGGGTCTGGCCGCCTGCGAGAAGAAGGGTCCGGTCGAGCAGGCCGCCGAGGAGATCGACGAGGGCATCGACACCCTCAAGCGCGGCGAGGAATCGACCGCCAACAAGGTCGACGACGCCGTCGACGAACTGCGCGACTGAGCACGCATGCAGGCGCCGCCTGTGCCGGGGAACCCTGCGCAGGCGGGCCGCCGGTGTTTCGATCAGGAAGCGCAAGTTGAATCCGCCGCGCCCGGCGGACGCGGCGCTTAATGGCGCCGCGAGAGCAGCCCCAGCAGCGCGCCAGTCAGGCTCTTCCTGCCACGTTTGCGGCGGCGCCTGAAGAACAGCGACAACATCGCCCCGGCCACGGCCGTGGCCATGCCCCGGCGCGCCGGATCGAACAGCAGGCGCATGGTGCGGCTGCGTGGAAAGACATCGGCCTCTTCGTGGCCGGGTTGCCCGGCCATCAGGATCTCGCGCAGCCGTTCACGGCTGCGATGCATGTCGGTGATCAAAGCGTTCGGGTCCATTGCGCGAACAGCTCCCTGTCCTTGTTGAATTCTTCACGGAGCAGTCCGGAAGCGTTGCCCGGGCGGGGTGATTTCAGGGCCAGCACTGCGGCAATGCCGGCGACCAGCAGCAGCGCGACGGCGCTGCTGATGACGTAGGTGAGTCGATGCGGCGTATCCCAGAACACCGCCAGGCCGATCATCCACGCGGCGGCGAGGCCCGCCAGTCCGAAGACAACGGCGACGACGGCCCATACCAGCCGGCGCATCAGGGCCGCGCGGTATTCGCCCACTGCCGCCAGCCCCAGCTGCGCGTAACCGCCCAGCAGGGTCGACAGCGGCGCGAATACCGCGGCCAGTCGGAGTGCTATCGCCGACACAGAATCGCGCCCACCAGCAGTCCGGCGGCGGCGGACACCCCGACGGCCTTCCACGGGTTCTCGTGGACATACTCGTCGGTGGCGTGGGCCGCGCGCCGGGTTCCTTCCACCGCCTCTTCGAGGCGATCGCGCGTGGCCGACTTCACGCTGTCGATGGACGACTCCACCTTGGCGCGAACCCGGGCGATGTCCACATCACTGATGTCGGACACGCGCCGCAGCAGCTCCTCGACGTCGTCGAAGAACTTCTGCAGTTCGCTGGCACGGCGATGCAATGCTTCGCCGGAACGTTCCCCGGCGTCATGCGCAAGGTCGGCCAGGTTGTCAGCTGCCCTTCCCATGCCTCAGACCCTCCGATTGCGGCCGAGCAGGAACGTGGCCAGTGCAATCACCAGGAACACCACGAACAGGATCTTGGCGATACCGGCGGCGCCGGCGGCGATGCCCGAGAAGCCCAGCAGCGCGGCAATCAGGGCGATGACAAAGAAGACAACAGCGTAGTGCAGCATGTCCATTCCTCCGTACCGGCCGGCGGCCGGACTTGCCTGATATCCTCGTGTCGGGGCCGTCCAGCGGCAGTCGGGAGGCCCTCCCTCCGGGTGTAGGAGGTCCCCGACCTTTGTGCATTCACCCTATTCACCCGGCACGACCAGGCGACTGCTGACACGCTTCACGCCGCTGACGCGCGCGGCAACTTCCTCGGCCGCCGCACGGCTTTCGCGTGACGGCACCAGCCCGTGCAGGCTCACCACCTGGTCATCATCGATGCTGACCGCCACGCCAAGGCTGGTCGTGCGACGGTCCTGCTTCAGCGCGCGTTCGACTTCATGCACCAGCGCCAGGGCCTGTGCGGAGATCACCGACGCTTCGGCTTCCTCACGTACCTCGACGTGACTGGTGACGCGCACGCCATCGGCATGCTGCTGGGCAATCGAGAGGGCACGCGCGGCCTGCGCGGCTGTCCCGACCGTGCCGGAAAGCACCACCGTGTCGGCGTGCACGGCGACCGTGACCGCACCGGCCGGTACGTCATCGTCCGCGCGGATGGCTGCCGTGATGTCCTGCACGGCGGCGGCGACATCCCGTGCCTGGCGCGCGGCCGCGTTCTCCATGACGCCGGTATCAGCAGAAGAAGCCGGCGGCAGTTCATCCACGGCCTGCGCCCGGGCCAGCACACTCAAGGCCACACCGCATGCAGCCAGCATCGCCCATGGCTTTTTCATGTCTTTCTCCAGAGATTCTCCGGCTCCGGAGCGTGCCGCCGATCGATGTTGCGCGCCATGCTGCGCTTGCTCCGTGGCCCGGTAGGAGCCGGCTGACCACGTCCATCCCGATGCATTAGGAGCCCCCCTATGGGGTGTGCAGCCCTGCACCTACAGCGGCCGCACGGGGGGCGGCGCCAGCATGCAGCCCACTGCTGGAACTGCGGCAAGCCGCAAGGAGAAATGCGATGAACAAACCTGCCATTCCCACCCTCGCCGCGTGCGCGGTGCTGGCTCTCTCGCTGTCGGCGTGCAATCGTGCCGAGTCACCGGCCGAAGTCGCCAACGATGTGGCCGAAGCCCGGGCAGACCGGGCCGAGTCCGTTGCCGACGCCCGCATGGAGCAGTCCGAGGTGATCTCCGAAACCGCGGAGGCGGCGGCCTCGCGTGATCCGGACGATCGTGGCGATGCGATTGAAGACCGCGCCGAGGCGCGTTATGACACCGCGATTGCCGCGGCAAAGGGCGACCTGGACGTGGCGCAGCAAGGCTGCGAATCGCTGTCCGGTGCGGCGCAGGCGGATTGCAAGGACAGCGCCAAGGCGGCCTATGAAGCGGCCCGCGATGGCGCGGAACGCGAACTGGACGCCGCCCGCCAGCGGTCCGACCAGGTCCAGCAGCTCGACAACCGTCGATAGGAGGTTTCATGAACAAGGACATCATCGAAGGCAACTGGCGACAGATGAAAGGCAAGGTCAAGGCCAAGTGGGGCAAGCTCACCGACGATGAGCTGGACCAGGTCGAGGGCAACTACGAGGTGCTCTGCGGCAAGATCCAGGAGGCCTATGGCCTCTCCCGCGAGGAAGTGGAGCGCGACCTGTCGCGCCTGAACTGATCCGCCGGAATACCTGCCGTCCATGCAAAAGGGCCCTGGCGAAAGCCAGGGCCCTTTGTCATGGGGACGTTTTCAGCGCTTGACCTGGATCTGGTTGTCGACGGACTTCACGCCATCCACCTTGCGGGCGAGGTCAGCGACCCGGCGCTTCTCGGCTTCGGAGTCGGCCCAGCCGGTCAGGCGAACCTTGCCGTTGGTGGAATCGACGTTCACATCGAGGCCTTCGACCCTGTCGTCATCCAGCAACGATGCCTTCACCTTCGAAGTGATGGCGACGTCATCGACATACTCACCCGGGGTCGACTGGCCGCGGAACACACTGCAGCCGGACAGCGCCATGCCGGCCGATACCAGAAACACCGCAGCGCCCTTCGTGATGTTGTTCATGGGATCTCCTCGCGTTTTCACCGCATTTGACGGTGAGCGAACGATGCGCGTGCGGTGTGCTTGCGGCGACGGGAGCGGGACGCAGCCGCATGTAGGAGCGGGCCGCGCGCATCGTCCGGCACGGCATGCGGCAAACGCGCAACAACCGCGCGATTTCTTCCTACAGGGCGTCGGCAGGTTTCCCGGTATTGCGCAATGCAGCCTTCGCCGATCTTGCACCCACCCAGACAGAACCCCTGGCGAGGAACGAAATGCAGATGGCCGTGAACGACAGCTTCGAAGCGGGCGCAGCCACGGACGCGACGCGCGGATTCCTGGCGGACATTGCGATGCTGCACGCGCGCACCCGCCGTCACATCTCCGGCGTCGAAGCCGGCAGGCGGCCCGACCGCAGCGTGCTGCTGAAACTGCTCAACGAAGCCCTGGCCTCGGAGATCGCCTGCACGCTGCGCTATCGCCGCCACTTCTACCTGGTGCGCGACACCGGCGATGCCACCCTGATGGGAGAGCTGCTGGACCGCGCCAACGAGGAACAGCGGCATGCCGACCTGATCGCCGAACGCATCGTGCAGCTTGGCGGAGAGCCGGACCTGAGCCCGCTCGGTCACTTCGACCGGCGCACCGGTCACGCGGAGCGCAATGGCCCCGCCGACATGGTGCGCGAGGAACTCGCCGCCGAACGCATCGCAATCCAGCTCTACAGCGACCTGCTGCGCTACATCGGCGCCGGCGACGTGGTCACGCGCCGCCTGGTGGAGGAGATCCTCGCCGAGGAGAAGGCCCACGCCGCCGAACTCTCCGCCCAGGTCGGCCGGTTCGAAAGCAACTGAAGTCCCGGTTACGGATCACCCATCATGCAAGAGGAGAACGTCATGAAGAAGTCCATCAGGTCGGCCACATGTCTTGCGGCGATCGCCGCGCTGGGAATGTCGGCTTCGGTTGCGGCCCAGGGCCTGTACATCGGCGCGTCCGCCACCCAGTCCCGCTTCGACCCGGACAACTTCGAGGTTGATGACATCGACAAGGATGACACCGGCTGGAAGCTGATCGCCGGCTATCGCGCCACGCCCAACTGGGGCCTGGAGGCCACCTACACCAACTTCGGCAAGTCCAACGCGCCGGCGGTGGCGGTGGGTGGTCCGTTCGAGGCCAAGGCCGAGGCCTTCTCCGTGTTCGGCGTGGGCCTGATGCCCATCGGACCGGTGGACCTGTTCCTGAAGGTGGGCGCCAGTCGCATCGACGCCAAGGGCAACGTGGGCGCGGTGTTCTTCGAGGACGAGGACATCGAGCTGGCCTATGGCGCCGGCGTGCAGTTCAACCTCGGACGCCTGGGCCTGCGTGCCGAGTACGAGAAGTTCGATACCGACGTCATCGGCGACCTGGACGTGATCTCCGCCGGTGTGACGTTCTCGTTCGGCGTGCGCGAATGAGGACCGGGGGCGTGGCGCCGCCACGCCCCTTTTCAGAACGTCACGACCACGCTGGGCGCGGAACGGCGCGCCTCGCCGTGGTAGACCGCCTCGATGTTGTTGCCGTCCGGGTCCAGCACGAAGGCGGCGTAATAACCGGGATGATAGGGACGCTCGCCCGGGGGACCATTGTCCCTTCCGCCGTTGGCCAGCGCCGCGGCATGGAAGGCCTGCACCATCTGCGGGTCCTTCGCCTGGAACGCCAGGTGATGACGGCCGGTCAATTCACCCAGCGCCGCCGCACTGGACGCGGTGGAGACGAACAGTTCGTCCGCCCAGAAATAATCCTCCGCCGCACCGCCGATCGGAATGCCGAGCACGCCCAGCACGGCTTCGTAGAAACGCCGGCTGGCGGGCAGGTCGCGCACCACCAGCTGGATGTGGTCGATCAGCCGGCCCCGGTGCAGCTCGCTGGTTTCCATTGATGGCCTCCTTCCATTCAGACACCCATCGCGCGGCGGATCAGCTCGACCATCTCCGGGCCGACCTCGTTGTCACGGCCGCCGGCCTTGTTCTCCAGCGCATCGAGCAGGGTCCTGCCCTGGTCGTCCTTGATATCGACACGCGCGCCCTGCTGGATCAGGTATCCGGCCACGCGGACCCAGTTCTGGCTCACCGCGCCGAACAGCGCCGTCTGGCCCTGGCGGTCGGTCATCGAACTGGGACGGGCGATGATCGCCGTGCGGCTGCTGGTGTCGGTGATGCGCGCGTTCACGTCGGCGCCCGCCTCGATCAGCATGCCGATCACGGCGATGGCGTTGTCCTGCGGGTCACCTTGCGCAATCGGCCCCTGGCCGCCGGTCTGCAGGCCGCGCGCGGCGGCGATGGCGGCAGCGGCCATCAGCGGCGTCACGCCCATCACATTGGGCAGGTCGGGGATGGCGCCGTGCTCGAGCAGCAGCGCCACCGCTTCACGGTCCACCGACAGCGCCGAGCGCAGCAGCGGCGAGCAGCCGGTGGTGATCAGGTCGTCGGTGAAGCGACCGCGGAACGGCCGGTGCATGTTCAGCTGCGTGTTCGGATCCACGCCCATTTCCAGCAGCCTGCGCATCACCTGCAAGGCGCTGTTCACCGGCGGTGGCGGCGGCGCGTCGGCAAAGGCCACGCCGCTGACGCCGGGACCGGGATCTCCCGTGCCCTGCGCACCCGGCGCGCCGCCGGCGCCCGGCCTTCCCGAACCCCCGCGCGTGCGCATGTCGGCCGTCAGGTACAGCGCCGTGCGGCCCCACCAGTCCATCAGGTGCGGATCGGCGCCGCGGTCGAGCAGCAGGTTGGCCACCGCATATTGGTTGTTGTCGATGGCGTTCATCAGCGGCGTGACGCCCTCGGGCGTGGGCCGGTTGATGTCGGCGCCGGCATCCAGCAGCGATTTCGCGCATTCGACGCAGCCGAAACGGGTGGCAAACAGCAGCGGCGTGAGGCCGCCGGTATTGCGGTATTGCGCGCGCGGCTCGGCGGTGATCTGGTTGCCCCAGTCGTTGGCGGCGGCGCGCACATCGACCTCGGCGCCCTTGCGGATCAGCTCGTCCACCACCTGCGGGCTGCCGGCGGCGATCGCCCACATCAGTGCCGTCTGTTCCCGATAGGTCTCCCGCTCGTTGACGCGTGCGCCGGCCTTCAGCAGCGCCTGCACCAGGGGCAGCGAGCCGTTGCGGGCGGCCAGCATCAGCGGCGTCTGGTTGTCGTCATTGCCCAGGTTCGGGTCGGCGCCGGCCGCAAGCAGCAACCGCACCAGCTCGGCGTCGCCCACCGAAACGGCCTCGCAGAGCGCGGTGGCACCGAGCACATTGCGCGCATCGGGATCGGCGCCGCGCGCCAGCAGCTCGCGCGCCAGTTCATGGTCGACGCGATGCACGGCCCACAGCAGCGCGGTGGAGCCGTCCTCGAGCAGGGCGTTCACGTCGCCGCCGGCGCGGATGGCCTGCAGCGCGCCCTGCCGGTCTCCATCGCGGATCTGCCCCGCGATCGGGCCGGCAGCAGCCACCAGGGGACAGAGCGCGGCGAGCAGCAGGACGAGTTTTCTGGCGGATGGCATGGTGGCAGCGGCAGTGGGGAAAACGCTGCAATGGTGCGCTGGCCCCCGGCAAAGCTCAACCGAAGCGCGGGCGCGCCATTTGACAGTGCGGGTCTTTCCGTCCCCTGCTGGTGTCCGTACGGGGTAGTATTGACCTGCGTCGCAATCGCGCGGCCGCTTCTGCTGTCCACCTGACCAGCCTGATGCGCCACTCATCCCATGCCGACTGACGTCCTCACCGGACAGTCCGCGCCGCTCGCGGAGGCCAGCGCGCAGCAATTGCGTGCGATGTTCTCGCAGGCCGCAGTCGGCATCGCCATTGCCGATGAAGAAGGCCGTTTCGTCGAGGCCAATGACATGGCCTGCCAGATGCTGGGTTATCCGCTCGAACGGCTGCGCGGCCGGTCCTGGAGCGAGCTCACCCATCCGGAGGACCTGCGCCGCACACGCGACTGCATCAACCGGCTGCGGCAGGGAGACATCTCGAGCTATTCGCTTGAAAAGCGCTATCTGCGCAGTGATGGCGCGCCGGTGTGGAGCAACACCACCGTCACCCTGCTTCGCGGCAGCGACGGCCAGCCGGACCGCTACTTCGGCATCCTGCAGCCGCTGGACGACCGGCGCCAGAAAGAGGAGATCAAGAACCGCCTCGCCGCGGTGGTGAATTCCTCCGACGACGCCATCATCACCAAGACGCTGGATGGCGTCATCACCACCTGGAATCCGGCCGCCGAACGCATGTATGGCTACAGCGCGGACGAGGTCATCGGCCAGCCGGTGACCGTGCTGATTCCCGATGATCATGCCGACGAGGAACCGGCGATCCTGCAGCGCCTGCGGCGCGGCGAGCCCGTCGACCACTACGAGACGGTGCGCCGGCGCAAGGACGGCAGCCTGATCCACGTCTCGCTGAGCGTCTCGCCGATCCGCGACAGTTCCGGCCAGATCATCGGGGCCTCGAAGATCGCGCGTGACATCACCCGCCAGAAGCAGGACGAGGCCGCCCTGCGCGAACATTCGCAGGTGATGGAACTGCTGGCCGCCGCCAACAGCGCGATCGCCTCGGCGCTCGACCTTCGCACCATCCTGCAGCGGGTGACCGACCTCGGCACGCAGTTGTCCGGCGCGGAATTCGGTGCCTTCTTCTACAACGTCGTCGATGACGACGGCGGCTCCTACATGCTCTACACGCTGTCCGGGGCGCCACGCGAGGCCTTCGAGCGTTTCGGCCTGCCGCGCAACACCCCGGTCTTCCACGCCACCTTCAGCGGCTCGGGCGTGGTGCGGTCGGCGGACATCACGCAGGACCCGATCTACGGCCAGGTCGCGCCGCATTTCGGCATGCCCGAAGGCCACCTGCCGGTGCGCAGCTACCTGGCCGTGCCGGTGTTCGCGCGCAACGGCACCCCGCGCGGTGGCCTGTTCTTCGGCCATTCGATGCCGGGCATGTTCACCGAACGCGCCGAGAAGCTCATCATCGGCGTGGCCTCGCATGCCGCCATCGCGATGGACA